>NZ_CP047210.1:1800000-2100000 GCF_030408775.1 Corynebacterium fournieri | reverse complement strand
ACCGTCGCGGGGGAGAGCGTCTCGGCCTCGGCAATCTCCTCGTTTGAGTAGCCCAGCGCCACCAAGCGCAGGACCTCCACCTCGCGCGGGGTGAGTCGCTCGAGCATTGCCTCGTTGCGTGCCGCCTCCTGATGCTCCGGGGCCTGCGCCGCGCCGATGACGTGGCGGGTCACCTTCGGCGCGAGCACCGCGTCGCCGCCGTCGACGGCGCGGATCGCGCTGAGCAGCTCGTCGGGGTCGGCGTCCTTGAGCAGGAAGCCGGAGGCGCCGGCATCGAGCGCGTCGAGCACCAGCTCCTGGTCGTCGAAAGTGGTGAGCATGATGACCCGGGTGTCGGGGTGCTCCGCAAGCAGCGCACGGGTGGCTTCGATGCCACCGACGCTGGGCATACGGATGTCCATGAGCACCACGTCCGCGGCCTCTCGGCCCGGCACCTCATCGCCGTCGCCGGCCTGCCACGCCACCTCCATGTCGCCCTGCGAGCCAACCAGCATGGAAAACCCAGCGCGCACGAGCGGTTGGTCGTCCACAAGCGCAACCGTGATCATCGAGGTACCTCCGCCGTCAGCACAAACTTGCCACCGTCGCGCTCGAAGCGTACCCGCCCGCTGACCGCGGCCACCCGCTCCTCGATGCCCACCAGCCCGAAGCCCCCCGTCGAGCTTTTGCTTTTTGATGCCGCGTTTTCCGCCTCCACCACAATTGAGTGGGCACCCACCACAAACCGGATCACGCCGGCGGGGGAGGACGCGTGCCGCAGCATGTTGGTCACTGCCTCCTGGCAAACGCGATAGAGCGTGAACTGCGTGAGCGCGGGCAGGTCGGCGGGCAGGTCGTCGAGGCCCTCGACGGTCAGGTCGGTCCCGCGGCGGCGGGCGTCGTCGAAAAGCGCCTCGAAGTCGTGCCGGCTCGGCGCGGTGCCGGCGGGGCGCTCGGTCTCGTCGCTGCGCAGCACGCTGAGCAGCCCGCGTATCTGGCCGAGCGCCGTGCGCGACTCCCGGCTGATGGTCTCCAGCGCCTCCTCCGCTACCTCCGGGTTGGACTTGGCGGCGTAGCGGGCGCCGTCGGCAAGCGCGGTGATGCCCGCGAGCGTGTGCGCGACGATGTCGTGCATCTCCCGGGCGATCTGCGTGCGCTCGCGCACGTGCGCGAACTCCACCTGCTGCTCTAGCTCCGAGATGCGCTCGCGGCGCTGGCGCGCCTGGGTGCCCAGCAGGTAGAAGAAGCCCAGCGCCAGCCAGCACAGCACGGTCGCGCCGACCCCGGCCTCCACCGCCTCGGTGGTGGTCATGCCGCTGGGCCACTCGGCGTCGAAGAACAGGTGGTGGGCGTAGAGGCCGGCGGTGGAGACCCCCAGCACCCACGCCACGAGCCAGGGCCGCTGCCTGCGCGGGGCGGACAGGCCCAGCAGGTAGGAGGCGAACGCCAGCGGCGGGGCCCAGTAGAGGAAGACGCTGAGGCTCTGCAGCGCCAGGGCGAGGGTGGCGCACGCGGCGATGCCGGGGACCCACAGCGCGGCGCAGGAGGCGGTCGCGCCCGCCAGGATGGCGGCCCCGGCCAGCTTTGCCGCCGCGCCGACCGGCGACTGCACTGTCACCCAGTCGACGATGAAGAGCGCGCCGAGCAGGATCGAGGCCACCGCCGCGCCGGTGCGGGCGCGCCCGGTCAGCTGGCCGCTCACGCGTCCGCCCCGTGCTCCGCGAAGAACGTCGTCATGGAGTCGAGCAGGTGCTGGTTCCACACTCCGTGGGCGCTCAGCGCGGAGGCGTGGTCGGCGTGCGGGCGTACCTGCTCGGTGAGCTCGACGCCGCTCGCCGCCGCGGCGGCGTGGAAACCCTCGTAGCTGCCGGGCGGGACGAGGCGGTCGTCCGCGCTGCGCACGATCATCGTCGGCTGCGAGCGGTCCGTGACGTGGTTCGCCGAGGTCACCGCGTCGGCGCGCGCCGGGTATTCGCCCGGGGTGCCGCCCAGGTACTTTTCCACCGTCTCGCGCGCGCCGCGGCCGGCGTACGGGTCGTCGCCGCCCCACACGGCCCGGGCGTCGAGAGCGGGGGAGTCGGCATAGACGGCGCGGGGGACGGCGGCGCGGCCGCCGCAGTCGGAGGTAAGCGTGCCGGCGGCGGCATCGTAGGAGGCGTCGAGAAGCAACTGCCCTCCGGCGGACTCGCCGTAGGTGAAGAACCTCGCCGGGTCCCCACCGTAGTCGGCGGCGTGCGCGCCCACCCACGTAAATGCGCAGCCAACCTCGCCGGCGGCGACGTCCCAGGTGGGCTGCTCACGGCTAGACAACGTGTAATCCATCGACACCACAACGTAGCCGCGGTCAGCCATCTGCCGCATGTTGTAGGCCTGGGAACGCTTATTGAGCTGGTCCCAGCCGCCGCCGTGCGTGTAGAGGAGGACGGGGCGCGGGCCGCCCTCCCGCGGGAGGTAGACGTCCATGTCCAGCTCGTCGGTCCCGAAGAGGTCGAACGGGACGGTCGCGTCGGGCCCCTGGGCGGTCTTGTCCAACCCCGCCCAGCTCAGCGCGGCCCACGCGTCGGCATCGGTGCCAAGCGCGCGGGCGGCGTGCAGCTGGCCGCCGAAAAGCGCCGCGGCGGCCGCGGTGGCCACCACCCCGAGGGCCGCCGGCAGAAGGTTCGCCCGCGAGGCGCGGGCGAGTGCGGCAGACGCCGCCGCCACGCCCAGCGAAATGAGCAGGAGCGGGCCCGCGTACTGCGGGCTGACCAGCGATGCCGCGCCCCAGTACGCGACGTGCGGGGTGAACGGCGCGAGCGCCAGCCAGGCAGCCAGCGCCGCGATCATCGCGAGCGGGGCGGCGAGGATGCGTGCGGGCCACTGCATGCTGTTGTTGCACTTGCTACTACTGCGCGCGGGAGTGGCCCAGCATCTCGTCCCACTCCACGATCTTCTTGCGCTCGCGCGGGAAGTTCGGGTCGGCTGCGCCGAGGGCGCGCTCGGCCTCGTCGAGCTTGTACCAGCCTTCCCAGGTGGCGTAGTCCACGCCGCGTTCGCGCAGCAGGTCGAAAATGTCGTCGGCGCCGGTGTGGGTCGGCGCGGCCAGCTTGCCGGCGTCCGCGTCGGCGATAAGCATGTCCGTCGTCTCCTTGGCGTCGGACTTGGTGTTGCCGATCAGGCCGATCGGGCCGCGCTTGATCCAGCCGGTGACGTAGAGCTTGTCCTCCGGCGCGGCGTCTTCCTCGGCGGTGACCAGGACACGGCCGCCGTCGTTGGGGATGACGTGGCGCTCGAGGTCGAAGGGCACGCCCTCGACCGGCTCGGAGCGGTAGCCCACGGCGTGGTAGACCTGCTGGACCGGCCAGTCGGTGAACTTGCCGGTGCCCTTGATGCCGCCGTTGCCGTCCAGTTCCTGGCGCTCGGTGCGGATGCCCACCACGGCGTCGCCCTCGGTGAGCACCTCCACCGGCTCTTCGAAGAAGTGGATGTAGATCTTGTGCGGGGCATCGTCCGGCTCGCGCATCGCGTACTGCTCCAGCACCTGGCAGTTCAGGTCGATGGACTTGTCGGAGCGGCGCACCTGCTCAGACAGCTCGTCGTAGTCGATGTCCTCGGGGTCCACCAGCACCTGGATGGTGTCGGACCCGTCCAGCTCGCGCAGCTCCTTCGGGGTGAACTTGGCCTGGGCCGGGCCACGGCGACCGAACATGTGCACCGTCTCAGCCTTGTTGTTCTTCAGCGACTCGTACACGTTGTCCGGGATCTCGGTGACGGCGAGCTCGTCGCCGGTCTTGGCCAGGACGCGGGAGATGTCCAGGGCGACGTTGCCCACGCCGACGACGGCGACTTCCTTGGCCTCGAGGTTCCAGTTGCGCTCGAAGCGCGGGTTGCCGTCGTAGAAGCCGACGAACTCGCCGGCGCCGATGGACTTGTCGCCGCCCGGGATGAGCAGCTCGCGGTCGCGCACGGCACCGGTGGAGATGACAACAGCGTCATAGTAGTCCCGCAGGTCGTCGATGGTGACATCGCGGCCGACGGTGACGTTGGCGATGAGGCGCAGCTTGTCCTTGTCCAGCACGTTGTGCAGGGACTTCACAATGCCCTTGATGCGCGGGTGGTCGGGGGCCACGCCGTAACGGATCAGGCCGAACGGGGCGGGCATCTGCTCGAAAAGGTCGACGTGGATGTCGTGTTCTTCGTTGCGGATTAGCAGGTCGGAGGCGTAAATGCCGGCAGGGCCGGCACCAACTACGGCGACGCGCAGGCTCATAAGTTCATTGTCCTTTCGCAAAAGGGTGTGTTGATGGTGGACACTATAGCGCATAGACCGAGCGGTCTTAAACATATCTAGAATTTCATTCCAGCACTCCGGAAAACGTTTAGATTCACCGCTTTAACCGGCAGTTTCACGCAAACGGTTGTTTCAGACCGAGCAGTACGGCACACTAGGCCAGCAATAGTCCCGGCACGCCCGGATGCGTACCGAGTTGTCTACTTGTTGCCTATTGAGAGAGAGCACATGAGCGCACCTACAAAGCCGAAGACACGCCCGAAAAAGCCGGAAGGGCAGTGGCTCATCGACGGCTCCGCGCCCCTCAACCACGACGAGGAGATCAAGCAGGAGTCCCCGGTGCTCGACGTCAAGCAGCGCGTGATCGACACCTACTCCAAGGGCGGCTTCGACTCCATTGACCGCGAGGACCTCTACCCGCGCTTCAAGTGGCTGGGCCTGTACACCCAGCGCAAGCAGAACTTGGGCGGCGAGTTCACCGGCGAGGACAACCAGGTCCTCGAGGACAAGTACTTCATGATGCGCGTGCGCTTCGACGGCGGCATCTGCTCGACCGCCCAAGCCCGCGCCGTCGGCGAGCTCTCGCGCGATTACGCGCGCTCCACCGTGGACCTGACCGACCGCCAGAACATCCAGTTCCACTGGGTGCGCATCGAGGACGTGCCCGCCATCTGGGAAAAGCTCGAGGAACACGGCCTGAACACGTGGGATGCCTGCGGCGACGTTCCGCGCGTGATCTTGGGTTCCCCGGTCGCCGGCATCGCCAAGGACGAGATCATCGACGCGACGCCTGCGATCCGCAAGATCCAGCAGATCGTCACCGACGACGAATTCCAGAACCTGCCGCGCAAGTTCAAGACCGCGATTTCCGGCAACGCCCGCCAGGACGTGGTGCACGAGATCAACGACCTCGCCTTCATCGGCGTCGAGCACCCCGAGCTCGGCCCGGGCTTCGAGTGCTACGTCGGCGGCGGGCTTTCCACCAACCCGATGCTCGCGCAGTCACTCGGCGCGTTTGTCACGCTCGAGCAGGTGCCCGACGTCTGGGCGAACGTGGTGCGCATCTTCCGCGACTACGGCTACCGCCGCCTGCGCAACCGCGCGCGGCTGAAATTCCTCGTCGCCGAGTGGGGCGTGGAGAAGTTCCGTCGCGTCCTCGAGGAGGACTACTTGGGCTATGCGCTTGCCGACGGCCCAAAGGCCCCCGACAACCTGATCGACCGCGACCACATCGGCGTGCACGAGCAGAAAGACGGCAAGCGCTACATCGGCGTCAAGCCCACGCTCGGCCACATGTCCGGCGAGCAGCTCATCGCCTTGGCCGATTTGGCGGAGCGCTACGGCGTGACCGACCTGCGCTTCACCCCGTTCAAGGAGGTGCTCTTGCTCGGTGTCGCACCGGAGGACGTCGAGAAGCTGCAGGCGGACCTGGAGGAGATGGGTCTGTATTCCAACCCCTCCGAGTTCCGCCGCGGCCTGTTGAGCTGCACCGGCCTGGAGTACTGCAAGCTCGCGCACGTGACCACCAAGTCCCGCGCGATCGAGCTGGCGGACGAGCTGGAGGAGCGCTTCGGCGACCTGGACTCGCCGATTACCATCTCGCTCAACGGCTGCCCGAACGCGTGCGCGCGCCACCAGGTCTCCGACATCGGGCTGAAAGGCCAGATGGTGGTGGACGCAAACGGCGACAAGGTCGAAGGCTTCCAGGTCCACCTCGGCGGCACGATCGGCGAGGCCGCCAACTTCGGCCGGAAGCTGCGTGGCCACAAGGTGCTGTCTACCGAGCTGACGGATTACGTCACGCGCGTGGTGCAAAACTACGTGGACAAGCGAGAGGGAGGCGAGACATTTCGTCAATGGGTCGCCCGCGCAGACGAGGACGACCTGCGATGAGCTTTCGCCGCAAGCCGAATCCGAACCGAAATTTCCCCACGTTTTGCCCGTACTGTGGCGGCGAGGATCTGTGGCCCAACGAGGAAACGGACTTTGCCTGGAAGTGCGGGGAGTGCCTGCGCGTTTTCGAAGTGAAGTACCACGGCCAGGACGACCCGGACACCCCGCATGCGCCGGCGCCGTCCACCGAGGAGGCGCTTCAGGCCTCGTTGGCGCGCCACGGCCACACCGCAGTAGTGAAGGAAGGTAACCGATGATCAACCTGCTCAACCAGCCGGGCGGCAACTTCCGCGACCCGGACGTCAGCCCCGAAGGCCCGAAGGAAACGGCGCCGCTGCCGGACGATGTGGCGCAACAAAACGCGGCGCTGGTGGAAACGTGGGCGCCGAAGCTTTACCGCGCCTCCGCCGCCGACATTTTGGACTGGGCCCACCAGTACGCCCCCGGCGACCTCGTGGTCACCCTCTCCATGGAAAACACCGTGTTGGCGGAGCTGGCGGACCGGCACCTGCCCGGCGCGGATTTCCTCTTCCTGGACACCGAGTACCACTTCCCGGAGACCCTCGAGGTGGCCGACAAGGTCGAGGCGCGCTACTCCTCCCATTCGCTGGTGCGGGCGAAGGCGCAGCTCACCCGCGCACAACAGGACGAGACCTACGGCCCGAATTTGTACTTGCGCGCCCCGTCCGCGTGCTGCCGCATGCGCAAGGTGGAGCCGCTGGCGGTGCACATGAGCCCGTACGCCGGCTGGATCACCGGTCTGCGCCGCGCCGACGGACCCACCCGCGCAGAAGCTCCGGCGCTGAGCCTGGACAACACGGGCCGGTTGAAGATCTCCCCGCTGGTGACGTGGTCGCTGGAGGAAACGGAGGCCTTTGAGCGGGACAATGACTTAATCATCCACCCGCTGACCCGCCAGGGCTACCCCTCCATCGGCTGCGCCACCTGCACCCTGCCGGTGGCCGAGGGGGAGGACCCGCGCGCCGGGCGCTGGGCATTCGCATCGAAGACCGAGTGCGGCCTGCACGAATAACAAGGAGCTAGAAGAACATGACTCAAGCAACAACACCTGAGCTGTCGCCGCACCTGAAGGACTTGGAAAACGAGTCCATCCACATCATCCGCGAGGTGGCCGGGCAGTTCGACAAAATTGGCCTGCTGTTTTCCGGCGGCAAGGATTCCTGCGTGGTGCTGGAGCTGGCGCGCCGCGCCTTCGCGCCAGCGAAAGCGCCGATTGAGCTGTTGCACGTGGATACCGGGCACAACTTCCCCGAGGTGATCGAGTTCCGCGACGAGATTGTGGAAAAGCACGGGCTGCGCCTGCGCGTTGCGCACGTGCAGGACTGGATCGACCGCGGCGACCTGCAGGAGCGCCCGGACGGCACCCGCAACCCGCTGCAGACCGTGCCGCTGGTGGAGACGATCGCGGAGGTCGGCTACAACGCTGTGCTCGGCGGCGCCCGCCGCGACGAGGAGCGTGCCCGCGCCAAGGAGCGCGTGTTTTCCGTGCGCGACTCCTTCGGCGGCTGGGATCCGCGCCGCCAGCGCCCTGAGCTGTGGGATTTGTACAACGGCGCGACGCTACCGGGGGAGAACGTGCGCGTGTTCCCCATCTCCAACTGGACGGAGGCGGATGTGTGGGAGTACATCGGCGCGCGCGGGATTGCGCTGCCGTCGATTTACTTCGCGCACGACCGCGAGGTGTTCGGCCGCGACGGCATGTGGCTGACCCCGGGGGAGTGGGGCGGCCCGCGCGAGGGCGAGGCGCTTGAGACCCGCCGGGTGCGCTACCGCACCGTCGGCGACATGTCCTGCACCGGCGCCGTCGATTCGGACGCGTCCACCATCGACGAGGTGCTCGTCGAAATTGCCAACTCAACCCTCACCGAGCGCGGCGCCACCCGCGCCGACGACCGCTTGAGCGAATCCGCCATGGAAGACCGCAAGAAGGAAGGCTACTTCTGATGACTGCCCCAACCACCACTTCCGCCACCGCCTCCTCCAGCGCGACGGGCGTGCTCGCCGAGCGCGAAACGCTGCGCCTGTGCACCGCTGGCTCCGTCGACGACGGCAAGTCCACCTTCGTGGGCCGTCTGTTGCACGACACCAAGTCCGTGCTCGCGGACCAGCTCGCCTCGGTGGAGCGCACCAGCGCCGATCGCGGCTTCGAGGGCCTGGACCTTTCTTTGCTTGTCGACGGCCTCCGGGCCGAACGCGAGCAGGGCATCACCATCGACGTGGCCTACCGCTACTTCGCCACCGACAAGCGCACCTTCATCCTCGCCGACACGCCGGGGCACGTGCAGTACACCCGCAACACGGTCACCGGCATGTCCACCTCGCAGGTGGTCGTGCTGCTCGTCGACGCGCGCAACGGCGTGGTGGAGCAGACCATCCGCCACCTCACCGTGGCCAAACTGCTGGGTGTGCGCACCGTGATCCTGGCGGTGAACAAGATCGACCTGGTCGGTTACTCGGAGGAGACCTTCAACGAGATCAAGGCGGACTTCGACGCGAAGGCTGCGGAGCTGAGCATCGAGGACCCGCACGTGGTGCCGATCTCTGCGCTCAAGGGCGACAACGTTGCCGAGCACAGCGCCGAAACCGCCTGGTACACCGGTCCGACCGTGCTGGAGCTGCTCGAGAGCATCCCGGTCAACCACGGCCGCGCCGACGACCTGGACTTCCGCTTCAACATCCAGTACGTGCTGCGCGAGCACGCCTCCGACTACCGCGCCTACGCAGGGCGTGTCAACGCCGGTGCAATCTCGGTCGGCGACGAGATCCTGGCCCCCTACGGCCGCACCACCACCTTGGCGGGCATCGACACGGCCGACGGCCCGGTGGAGACCGCCCACGCCGGCGACTCCGTCGCGCTGCTCCTGGCGGACGAGATCGACCTGACCCGCGGCGACCTGCTGGCCTCGCAAACTCGGCCAGCAGACACGAGGGAGTTCGACGCCACCGTGGTGGGGCTGACCGAAAAGGAGCTGCGCGCCGGCCAGACCGTGAAGCTGCGCATCGGCACCGCGTTCGTCCGCGCGCGTGTGGCCAGCGTGGACCGCGTGCTCGACATCGACGGCGCCGCCGGCGACAACACCGCCCCGGAGGCTGTCGCGCTCAACGAGATCGCCCACGTGACCATCCAGACCGCCGACGAGCTGCCGGTGGAGCCCTACGCGGCCCGCGGCGCGGTGGGCAACTTCCTGCTGGTGGACCAGGCAAGCGGCAACACCCTGGCTGCCGGCCTGGTGGGAACTCGCCTGAGGTAGCCCCGATGGACGCGCTGATCACCCTTTCCCACGGCTCGCGCCACCCGCGCGCCAAGGAGGGCATCCGCGCGCTCACACAAGCGGCCGCGGCGCAGCTCGGCGTGGAGTGGGCCGACGCCCACCTCGAGTTCGACACCCCCACCCTCGCCGAGGCCGCCGCCACACTTTCCACCACGCGGGCCGCGAAGCGGGCCGTTGTCGTGCCGCTGCTGTTCACCCGCGCATTCCACGCCAAGGTGGACGTGCCGGCGCACCTCGCCGAAGCCCGCAACCACTGCGACCTCGTCCTCGCCGAGCCCCTGGGCACCGGCAGCGACATCGCCGAGGTGCTGCACAAACGCCTGCTTCTCGACGCCCCTTCGGCCCCCCACGCCACGATCTTCCCCGTCGGCACCTCGGATGCCGAGCAGGCCGCGAACTACCACCGCCTCGCCGACGACCTGGCCCAGCGCGCCGGGATTGAGGTGGCGGTGGTGCCTGCGACGGGCGGCGACCGGAGGTTCGTCGACAAGCACACGCACGTCCTTCCCCTCTTTGTCACCCACGGAACACTGCTGAACCGGATTCCGGCGCACCTGCATGCGTCCGGGCCGCTGACCACAGACCTCGCGGGCGTTATCGCAGACCGATACCGCGCCGCCGCCGAGAAAGGCGCCTGAGATGTACAAGATTGAAACGCTCCTGCTCATTGCCGTGGCCGGGCTGGCCGCCCAACTTGTGGACGGCGGCCTGGGCATGGGATTCGGCGCCACCTCCTCCACCATGCTCATCGCCGTGGCGGGACTGACCCCGGCCGCCGCCTCCGCCGTGGTGCACACCGCCGAGCTGGGCACCACGCTCGCCTCCGGCATGGCGCACACGCGCTTCGGCAACGTGGACTGGCGCACCGCGTTCGCCATCGGGATCCCCGGTGCGATCGGTGCCTTTATCGGAGCCACGGTGCTGGTCAATCTGTCCACGGAGGCCGCGCGGCCCGTGATGTCGCTGATCCTCGCGTTGATCGGGCTGAACCTCATGCTGCGCTTCGCCCGCGGGCTGACCCAGCGCAAGCAGGCGAACAAACCGCACTCGCGCGGCTTCCTCGCCGGACTGGGCTTGTTCGGCGGGTTCGTGGACGCGACCGGCGGGGGCGGCTGGGGCCCGGTGACCACCTCGACGCTGCTGTCCGCCGGCCGCGCTGAGCCGCGCCGCATCGTGGGCACCGTCAACACCGCGGAGTTTCTGGTCACCCTGGCCGCCACTGCCGGGTTCGCGGTGGGGATGTGGAACGACCTGGTGGCCAACCTGTCCGGCGTCCTCGCGCTCCTGCTCGGCGGGGTGGTCGCAGCACCCATTGGTGCGTGGCTGGTCACCCGCATGAACCCGATCGCCCTCGGCGGGGTGGTGGGCACCCTCATCGTCTTTTTGAACCTGCCGGTGGTGCTGAAGTTCCTCGGCGTGACCGAGGGGCTTGTCGTCGTGCGCATCGCGGTGCTGCTCATCGGTGCGGCGCTGTCCGCGCGCGGCGTGCTCAAGGCGCGGGAGAATTCCCGGGCCGCCTCGGAGCGGGAAGGGGCAACAGTGGTCGAGCCGGAGCCGGCGCGCCTACGATAAGCAACTATGTCTGGAACTTTGTCTGGAACCCATTCTGATTTGCTCATCGTCGCAGCGATGAAAGAAGAGGCCGCGGACATCATGTCCGGCGGCGACAACGAGGTGCTCATCACCGGCATCGGCACCCTGCCGGCCGCGATCGCGCTGACCCGCCGCCTGTCCGAGGGGCCGCTGCCGTCGCGGGTGATCAACGTTGGCACCGCGGGCGCGCTGACGGACCTCGCACCCGGCGTCTACGAGGTCTCCGCCGCCGTCAAGCACGACTTCAAGGTCGGCGGCACCTCCGAGATCACCGATTTTGTCTACCCGCGCTGGTTCAACTTCGAGCCGCTGACGGACCTGCCCAAGGTGAAGCTGGCCACCGGCGACGCGTTTGTCAACCGCTCCGACCTGCGCGCCGAGCTCGCACGCGAGTGCCAGCTGGTGGACATGGAGGGCTACGCCCTGGCCGCTGTGTGCTCCACCTTCGGGGTGCCGCTGACGCTGCTCAAGCAGGTGTCCGACTCTGCCGACGAGTCCGCCTCCGAGGTCTGGGAGGCCGCCCTCGAGCGCGCCCGCGTCGAGCTCGAACAGGCGCTGCGTGAGCACCTTCGCTGAGGACGCGGGGATCCAGCTCCGCGCCACTTGCGGGGCAACGAAAAACCCGCTGGTGCGAAACCAGCGGGCAAGGTGAAAAAGAAGCGGTTTACTTCGCAAACTCCTTGACGAGCGCGGCGTTGAAAGCCGGCAGGTCGTCTGGGGTGCGCGAGGAGATGAAGCCGGAATCGACCACGACTTCCTCGTCGACCCAGTTGGCGCCAGCGTTGACCAGATCGGTCTTCACGTTGGCCACGGAGGTGAGCTTCACGCCCTTAATCAGGTCGGCTTCGGTAAGGAGCCAGCCGCCGTGGCAGATCACGCCGATCGGCTTGCCGGCGTCCTTGAAGGCCTTCGTCAGCGCGACTGCATCCGCGTCGGTGCGGATGGTATCCGCGTTCACGGTGCCGCCGGGCAGGATCAGGGCGTCGAACTCGTCGACGGAGGCGTCGGCGGAAGTCACGTCCACGGCAACCTTCGCGCCCTTCTTGCCCTCGATCTCACCGGTGTCGGTGGAGATGACCTTGGTGGTCGCACCAGCGGCCTCCACGGCCTCCTTCGGGGAGGTCAGCTCCGAATCCTCGAAGCCGTTGGTAGCGATGATGGCGACGGTCTTGCCGTTCAGGTCAGACACGGTACGTCCTTTCGTCGATAGGCAATTGCGTCACCCCACCGTACCTATTCTTCTTCTTCGTCTTCGATGGCGCGGGTGCGGCCCGGGACCTCGGCTTCCGGATCCTCGTCGCCCAGCGGGACGCGGGTGGAGCCCAGACCCTCTTTGACGGGGACCTTGGCATCGGTCTTTTCGCGCTTGGCCATGCGCATCATGTGGTCGCGCACAGCGAGGAAGGATTCCTTGGAATCCATGGTTTGGGTTTGCTGGGTGGCCACCTGTATCTCGTCGGCCGTAATCTCCCCTGAGCGCAGCGAGACCATCTCCGCCCAGTAGCGCAGCCAGACTGCCGCCACCGCTGCGACCGGCACCGCCAGGAAAGCGCCCACGATGCCGAACAGGGTGCCGCCCACGGCCACTGCGAGCAAGACCACCGCCGCGTGCAGGCCCATCGCCTGAGACTGCAGGATCGGGGAGAGCACGTTGCCCTCCAGCTGCTGCACGGCGATGATGAGCAAAAGCACGAACACGGCGTTCATGAACCCGTTGGACACCAGCGCGATGATCACCGCCAAGGCGCCGGCGGAAACGGCACCGACGATCGGGATGAAACCGGCGAAGAAGGTCACAACCGCCAGCACCGGCCAGAGCGGCACACCCAAAAACAGCAGGCCCAGGCCGATGAAGACGGCGTCTACCAAGGACACGAGCGCCTGGGTGCGGATGAAGCCGGACAGCGTGTTCCAGGAGCGCATGCACACCTCGGTGAGGTGCCAGCCAGCGCGCACACCGGTGTACTTGCGCACCCACGGCAGGAAGCGGTCGCCGTCTTTGAGGAAGAAGAACAGCAGCACCAGCGTCAGCGCGAGCGTGGTGCCCACCGACGTGATCGCGCCGATGCCCGAGAACACGCCGGACGCGATGTTGGAGGCCTGCCCCTTCACAAACGCGGTGGCCTGGTCCACAGCCTGCTGGATGCGCTCCGGCTCGAGGAAGGTGAAGTTCTGCTCCTTCAACCAGGCGATGATCTGGTTGACGCCTTCCTCGGCTTGGCGTCCGAGTTCGGTGCCCTGGTTTTTCACCGTCGGCGCCATCGCCGCGATGATGCCGCCGAGGATGCCGAAGGTGCCGATGAGGGTGATAAACACCGCGAGCGCGGCCGGCACTTTATGGTTTCGCATCCAGCGCACCGGAGGCCACAGCACGGTAGCCACGATGAGGGCGAGCAGGATGGGCAAAAGTCCCATCCACACCCACTTGAGCAGGTACAGCACGATAGCGGTGGCGGCGACGATGATGATAAACCGCAGCGCCCACGCGGCGGCGGTGCGGCCGTCGGAGGCGATGATGTCGCCGCGGTCGATGGGCTCGCGAGAGAGCTCCTGGGCCGCGTCTGCCGGGGTGGGCAGCATCCGGACATCGTCGACTGCGGTGTCCAGTGCGCCCACGTATTCGTTGTTGTCGTGTTCAGTCACGCGGTCATTGTGCCAGAGATGCTGCTTAATGCATATATGGAGACGGATGGAGGGAAGAAAACAAGAAAAATGTGCTAGACCACTCCGGAAATGAAGTGTAGCGTGGGCCACAATCGTCTCCCGATGTTGAAGAAAGGCATGGATATGACCGTCTACCCCAACCCCGGAACTGAAGGCTCGAACGTCAAGTACCGCGAGCGCTACGACAATTACATCGGCGGCGACTGGGTGGCCCCCGTCGACGGCGAATACTTCGACAACATCACCCCCGTCACCGGCGAGGTGTTCTGCCAGGTGGCGCGAGGCAAGGAAGCGGACATCAACCTCGCGCTCGACGCGGCGCACAAGGCCGCCCCGGCGTGGGGTGCGACCAGCCCGCAGGAGCGCTCACTGGTTCTGCTGAAGATCGCGGACCGCATGGAGGAACGCCTCGAGGAGATCGCCGTGGCGGAGACCTGGGAAAACGGCAAGGCTGTGCGCGAGACCCTCGCAGCCGACATTCCGCTGGCCATCGACCACTTCCGCTACTACGCCGGGGCGCTGCGCGCGCAGGAAGGCCGTCTGAGCCAGATCGACGAGGACATCGTCGCCTACCACTTCCACGAGCCGCTCGGCGTGGTCGGTCAGATCATTCCCTGGAACTTCCCGCTGCTCATGGCCGCCTGGAAGCTCGCGCCGGCGCTCGCTGCGGGCAACGCGATCGTGCTTAAGCCGGCGGAGCAGACTCCGGCATCGATTCTCTACCTCATCGACATCATCGGCGACCTCATTCCGGCGGGTGTGCTCAACATCGTCAACGGCATGGGCGACGAGGCCGGCGCGGCGTTGAGCGGCTCGGATCGCATTGCCAAGATCGCGTTCACCGGCTCGACGGAGGTGGGCAAGATCATCAACAAGGCAGCCGCGGACAAGATCATCCCGGTTACCTTGGAGCTCGGCGGCAAGTCCCCGGCGCTGTTTTTCGAGGACATCTTTGAAAAGGACGACTCCTTCAAGCAGAAGGCGGTCGAAGGCTTCGCCATGTTCGCGCTCAACCAGGGCGAGGTGTGCACCTGCCCGTCGCGCGCGCTGGTGCACGAATCCATCGCGGACGAGTTCCTGGAGCTCGGCGTGGAGCGTGTGAAGAAGATCAAGACCGGCAACCCGCTGGACACCGAGACGATGATGGGCGCGCAGGCCTCCACCGAGCAGATGAACAAGATTCAGTCTTACCTGGAGCTCGGCCCGCAGGAGGGCGCGGAGGTGCTCACCGGCGGCGGCGTGAACAAGATCGACGGCCTGGAAAACGGCCTCTACATCGAGCCGACCGTGTTCAAGGGCACCAACGACATGCGCGTCTTCCAGGAGGAGATCTTCGGCCCGGTCATGTCCGTGACCACGTTCAAGGACTTCGACGAGGCCATCAAGATTGCCAACGACACCATCTACGGTCTGGGCGCTGGCGTGTGGGCGCGCTCCGGAACCACGGCGTACAAGGCTGGCCGCGCCATCCAGGCCGGCCGCGTGTGGGTGAACCAGTACCACACGTACCCCGCGCACGCGGCCTTCGGCGGCTACAAGCAGTCCGGCATCGGCCGTGAGACCCACCTGATGATGTTGGACCACTACCAGCAGACCAAGAACCTCCTCGTGTCCTACTCCGAACAGGAGACTGGGCTGTTCTAGGCAGTAGCTTTACGACGTTTTGACCTCCGGCGGCGCCCGCCCCGGAGGTTTTTGTGTGGGTTGAACTGGGGATACAAAGAAAGTTGCGCCAACCGGGAACAAGTTTGGGTGGGGTGCCGTTGTTACCTATGAGTGCGACCGACTCAAGGATGTCACCGCCGGTGTTATAGTGGTGGCCGTCAAGTTGAGTCGGAGCACATCAACTTACTGATAAACCACATCTCAACAGGAGGAATTACTCTTATGGCACGTGCAGTTGGTATTGACCTCGGCACCACGAACTCGGTCGTCTCCGTCCTCGAGGGCGGCGAGCCGGTTGTTATCGCAAACGCTGAGGGTGCTCGCACCACCCCGTCCGTCGTCGCTTTCGCGAAGAACGGTGAGGTGCTGGTCGGCCAGTCCGCGAAGAACCAGGCGGTGACCAACGTCGACCGCACCATCCGCTCCGTCAAGCGCCACATGGGCGAGGACTGGACCGTGGACATCGACGATAAGAAGTACACCCCGCAGGAGATCTCCGCTCGTACCCTGCAGAAGCTGAAGCGCGACGCTGAGGCATACCTGGGCGAGGAAGTCACCGAGGCCGTCATTACCGTCCCGGCTTACTTCGAGGACGCACAGCGTCAGGCCACCAAGGAAGCTGGCCAGATCGCGGGCCTCGACGTGCTGCGCATCGTGAACGAGCCGACGGCTGCTGCCCTGGCCTACGGCCTGGACAAGGGCGAGAAGGAACAGACCATCCTGGTCTTCGACCTCGGCGGCGGCACCTTCGACGTGTCCCTGCTGGAGATTGGCGACGGTGTGGTCGAGGTGCTAGCCACCGCCGGCGACAACGAGCTCGGCGGCGACGATTGGGACAACCGCATCGTTGAGTGGCTTGTAGACAAGTTCAAGACCCAAAACGGCGTCGACCTGTCCAAGGACAAGATGGCGATGCAGCGTCTGCGCGAGGCTGCGGAGAAGGCGAAGATCGAGCTGTCTTCCGCACAGCAGGCCTCAATCAACCTGCCGTACATCACGGTGGACTCCGAGAAGAACCCGCTGTTCTTGGATGAGACGCTTTCTCGCACCGAGTTCCAGAAGATCACCTCCGATCTGCTGGACCGCACCAAGTCCCCGTTCAACCAGGTGGTGAAGGACGCCGGCATGTCCGTCGGCGACATCGACCACGTGGTCCTGGTGGGCGGCTCCACCCGTATGCCGGCCGTGTCCGAGCTGGTCAAGGAGCTCACCGGCAAGGAGCCGAACAAGTCCGTGAACCCGGACGAGGTTGTGGCCCTCGGTGCTGCCCTGCAGGCTGGCGTGCTGCGCGGCGACGTCAAGGACGTGCTGCTTCTGGACGTCACCCCGCTGTCCCTCGGCATCGAGACCAAGGGCGGTGTGATGACCAAGCTGATCGAGCGCAACACCACCATCCCGACGAAGCGCTCGGAGACCTTCACCACTGCTGAGGACAACCAGCCGTCCGTGCAGATCCAGGTCTTCCAGGGCGAGCGTGAGATCGCGTCCGCGAATAAGCTGCTCGGCTCCTTCGAGCTGGCAGGCATCGCTCCGGCCCCGCGCGGTGTGCCGCAGATCGAGGTCACCTTCGACATCGACGCCAACGGCATCGTCTCCGTGTCCGCGAAGGACAAGGCCACCGGCAAGGAGAACACGATCAGGATCCAGGAAGGCTCCGGTCTGTCCGACGAGGAGATCGATCGCATGATCAAGGACGCCGAGCAGCACGCGGACGAGGACAAGAAGCGCCGCGAGGAGCAGGAGACCCGCAACAACGCGGAGACCATGGCGTACCAGACCCGCAAGTTCATGGACGAAAACGCCGAGAAGCTGCCGGAGGACGTCAAGGGCCGCGTGACCGAGGCTGCCGACGCTGTGGACGAGGCGCTCAAGGGCAACGACCTGGATGCAATCAAGTCCGCAGTGGAGAAGCTGACCACCGAGTCCCAGGCGATGGGCACCGCACTCTACGAGGCGCAGGCCAACGAGGGTGCTACCCAGGCTGACGCAGCTTCCGGCGACGACAATGTGGTCGACGCCGAGGTTGTCGAGGACGACGAGACCGACTCCGACAACAAGTAACTCCCGACCAGCAACACACGAAGGAGGCGACGTCTGATGACGAACCCCCACAACGAGCAGATGCCGGATAACCCGGGCGCTCCGGAGGCCACGGACGAACAGTTCGTGTCCCCGGACCAAGCGGAAACGCTCGCCGATGAAGCTGCTGAGTCGGAGGCACTGGCCGCGGACGAGGATCCCCTCCTCGCAGCCGACGCTGAGTTGGAAGACGCGGCGGCAGTGGCCGATGCCGAGGTGAACCCCGACGCGGACGGCGACGGCGCGGTCAGCGACATCGAACTGCAGCTCGCAGAGCGCACCGAGTCGCTGCAGCGCGTCAGCGCCGAGTACGCGAACTACCGTCGCCGCACGGAGCGCGAGCGCAGCCAGGCGGGGGACAACGCAAAGGCGAGGTTTGCCACCCAGCTGCTGCCTTTGATGGACGACCTCGACTTGGCTGAGCAGCACGGCGACCTGGCAGAAGGCCCGCTGAAGGCCTTCGCCGACAAGTTCCGCGCGGTCGTTGCCGGCCAGGGCATCAAGGAGTTCGGCGCCGAGGGCGACGAGTTCAACCCCGAGATCCACGAGGCAGTGCAGGATCTGTCCCAGGGCGATGCCAAAGCCGTGGGCACGGTGCTGCGCAAGGGCTACATGATCGGCGACCGCTTGGTGCGAAACGCCATGGTGATCATTGCCGATCCCGCCGAGCCGGCCGGTGAGCCAGAAACTGGCTCAGAAGCCAGCCCAGAAGCTGGCACCGCCGAGTAAGCAACCTACTCGGATTTGCAGGGCCGGGGAATGAGGTGGCGCGACCCACGCGGCCTCGTCCCCGGCCCTTGTTTTTAGATGAATTAGTAAACAAACTTTAGTGAGACAAACTCAATACTTTGAGGAAGGAAAGGAGGGTGCGAGATGGCAATGCAACAGGAATGGGCCGACAAGGATTATTACGGCGACTTGGGCGTGAGCTCGTCGGCAAGCGCCGCGGACATTAAGAAGGCCTATCGCAAGCTCGCACGCGAAAACCATCCGGACTCCCACCCCGGCGACAAGAAGGCGGAAGAGAAGTTCAAGCGGGTGGCCGAGGCGTACGACGTCATCGGCGACGAGCAAAAGCGCAAGGAATACGACCAGCTGAAATCCATGATCAGCTCGGGCGGCTTCGGCCGCTTCGGGCGGGGAGGAGGATCCGGCTTTCCGGGCGGGTTTCGCGGCACGGAAGCGGAATTCGACCTCTCCGACATCTTCGGATCAGCCGCTGGTGGACAAGCTGGAGACAGCGGCCTTGGTGATATCTTCGGTGGCTTCTTTGGCGGCCGCGGCGGTGCTGGCAGGAACGCTCGGCCGTCGCGGGGGGCCGACGTCGAAACGGAAATAACCCTCAACTTCCGCGAAGCGGCCAAGGGCACGACCATCCCGGTCGAGCTCACCGGCGACGCCCCGTGCACCACGTGCCACGGCTCGGGCTCCAAGTCCGGCAAATCCCACACCTGCGAGGTGTGCTCCGGTTCCGGCTACATCCGGGAGAACTCCGGCGCATTCGGTATGGCCAAACCCTGCACCAACTGCGGCGGCACCGGCGAAGTCATCGAGGATCCGTGCGCTACGTGCGGCGGCACCGGCACCGTCCGGCGCACTCGCTCGATTACGGTGCGCATCCCCGCCGGTGTGATCGACGGGCAGAAGGTGCGCCTGGCCGGCCAGGGCGAGGCAGGCCCCAACGGCACACCCGCAGGCGACCTGTTTGTCACCGTGCATGTGCGAAGCGACAAGGTGTTCTCCCGCTCCGGCGACGACCTCGAGGTCACCGTCCCAGTGGCGTTTTCCGAGGTCGCACTCGGAGCCACCATCGCGGTGCCCACGTTGGACAATCCGGTGAAGGTGAAGGTCCCGGCAGGCACTCCGAACGGACGCACGCTGCGCGTGAAGGGGCGCGGCATTCCGAAGCGCTCCGGTACTGCCGGCGACCTGCTGGTCACCGTCGAGGTGACAGTGCCCAAGGACCTGGACCCCTCGGCCACGTCCGCGCTGCGCGCCTACGCCCAGGCTGAGAAAGACTCCGGCTTCGACCCGCGTGCCGGGTGGGCCGGGCTCTAGCCCAGGAAGGAGGTGTAGGAATTGGCTGAAGACAAGGAGTATTACGTCATCTCCGTCGCCGCCGAGCTCACCGGCATGCACGCGCAGACCCTGCGCACGTACGACCGGCTCGGCCTGGTCACGCCGATGCGCACCAAAGGAGGCGGGCGCCGCTACTCCCGCCGCGACATCAACATGCTGCGCCGCATCCAGCACCTCTCCCAGGAGGAGGGGGTCAACCTCGCCGGCATCAAGACGATCATCGAGCTCTCTGCGCGCATCGATGAGCTGCAAGACGAGCTGGAAACCCAGCGCGGCCGCAACGAGGAGCTGCGCCAGAAGTTGCAGACCGGTACTCGCCGCGGCGGTGAGCTGGTGCACGTGCCCCGCTCCACCGCGGTGGTCACGTGGGAGCCAGCTGCTTCTCGACGCCGCCGGCGCAGCGCGCGGTAACGATCGGAGTTTTATACTCGGCCGCATGGCAACCAATGATGGCGCGGCTCCGCTGCTCAAAGACTCCGGCGCCTGGCGTTTACGGGTGCCGGAAGCGATTTTTCTCGTAGCGGCGTTCGCGTGGATGGTGGCGGACGACGCAGAAAAGGACATTAGCGCCGGTTTTGGTTTCGCGCTCATCTTTGTGGCCCCGGCCTTTGTGGGCATTTATCTGATGTGCATGGTGCTGGGCATTCCGCTGCAGCGCCAGTCGGTGAACAAGTTTTGGGGAGATGCCGCCTACATCGTGGTGGGCGTTCTCGTCGCAGTAATTTTGGCTAAAAGTGACAATCCGTACGGTGCGCTGCCGGCGATCATGCCGTACGTCGCCGCAGCCATAATTTTGACCGGGGTCTCCGCGGCGCTGCGGCGCGCAATTGCGCTCCTGGCGTGGAAGAGGAAGTGACGCAGAGGCTCGTATACTTGGTCGCGATTCTGTGCGTTGCGTTTCCAGGCGTGGCGGTATTCGGCGGCTACGTTGTCATCCCCGTGCTGGGGATGCTCGCCGCGGCGCTGCTCATCGGACTTCCGCTGCAGAACCGCAAGGTGAACGATTTCATTGTTGACGCTGGCTACTTGGGCGTCGCGTACGTCATTGGCCTCGTGCTGAGGCTGACCGGGTTTCCGTACGAGGATCAGTTTTGTCTCAACGCCACACTCGGTGCGGTGTCCATTGTGCTGCAGATCGTCGGGTGGTCGGCGCTGATCCGGCGGGCGCTGGGGTATCGGCAGTGGAAATCGAATGCGGAATGACAAAACGCCCGCGCAATGAACACTTGAGCGCGGGCGTTTGTGCTTTGAAAATTCGAAGCGCTTCCTAGCCATGGAGGGCTAGGGGCCTTTTGAAGCCTCCACAACACTACATACGCCGTGGCGTTTCCGCAGTGTGGAGGCTGCCGAGCCGGACTTAACCGCCGAACTCGATCGCTGCGGCGCCGCCGATGTGGCGGAGGTTGGACTTAGCCAAGTTGAACAGTCGGCCGACGCCACCCTCGAGGAAGGCGGTGCGGGCGCCAGACTTGGTAAAGCCCTTCATCATGTCCCAGGTGATTCCCGGCGGCAGGGACAGCGCCTCCGGGTCGGTGACGATGTCCACCAGCACCGGACCGTCGTAAGCCAGGGCCTCCTTGAGCACCGGCTCGAGGTCGTCCGGGTCCTCGACGCGGAAGGACTTGATGCCCACGCCCTTGGCAATCTCGGCGTAGTTGGCCTGCTCGTGGTCGGTGCCGTAGTACGGCATGCCGGCCACCATCATCTCCAGCTTCACCATGCCCAGCGAGGAGTTGTTGAAGCAGATCACCTTCACCGGCAGCTGGTGCAGCTTGATGGTGAGCAGCTCGCCCATGAGCATGCCCAGGCCGCCGTCGCCCGACCAGGAGATCACCTGGCGGTCCGGGAATGCGGCCTGCACGCCGATGGCCATCGGCAGTGCGTTGGCCATGGTGCCGTGCAGGAAGGAAGCCGCCTCGTCGCGCTTGCCGTTCGGGGTGAGGTAGCGGGAAGACCACACGTTGCACATGCCGGTGTCGACGGTGAAGTAGGCATCGTCGTCAGCCAGCTTGTCCAGCACGGACGCCGCCAGCTCCGGGTGGATCGGCTTCTTGGACTCGAAGGCCTTGGAGGTGTAGTTGTTCACCACATGCTCCAGCAGCTGGTAGTGGCGCTTGAGCATCTTGTCGAGGAACTTGCGGTCCTTCTTCTCCTCGACGTGGGGCAGGATGTTCTCGATGACGCTTTTCACGTCGCCGACTACCGGGTAGTCCACGGTGGTGCGGCGGCCGATGTGGGAGCCGTCGATATCGATCTGCGCGACATTTTCATCCGGCAGCCAGTCGGTGTACGGGAAGTCGGTGCCCACCATGATGAACAGGTCGGACTCTTCCATGGCATCCACGCAAGCGCCGTAGCCGAGCAGGCCGGACATGCCCACATCAAACGGGTTGTCGTACTCGAAGTACATCTTGCCGCGGAAGGAGTGACCGATCGGAGACTTGATCTTCTCGGCCAACGCGAAGACCTCATCGCGCGCGTCGCGGGCGCCGTAGCCGCAGAACAGCGTGACCTTGTCCGCCTTGTTAATTGCCTCCACCAGGCGTGCAGCTTCCTGCGGGTCCGGGAAGACACGCTTGTTCTTGCCGGTGGCGTACACGGAATCCGCGGTGTGCGGGCCCTTGGCGGTGTCTGCGGCGAAGACATCACCCGGCACGACCATCACGGACACGCCGTTGCCCGCCAACGTGTTCTGCAGCGCGTTGTGCAGCACTCGCATGCCCTGGTCCGCCTCGTGGACGACCTCGCAGTAGGAGGAGCACTCCTGGAACAGCAGCTCCGGGTGGGTTTCCTGGAAGAACGACGAGCCAATCTCGTAGGTCGGGATGTGCGAGGCGATGGCCAGCACCTTCCCGCCGTTGCGGTGGGACTCGTACAGCCCCTGCACGAAGTGGGTGTTGCCCGGGCCGCAGGAGGCGCCACACACCGCGAGCTCGTCAGCTGCTAGGGAGTCCGCGCCGGCAGCGAAGGCGGCCGCCTCCTCGTTGCGGACGTGCACCCACTCGATGCCGCTTTGGCGCACCGCGTCGGACAACGGGTTCAGGGAGTCGCCGACCAAGCCGTAAATGCGCTTCACGCCCAAGTCTTCTAGGCGCTGGACCACTTGTTCTGCAAAATTCGGCATCGTGTACCACTATCTCCTTCAAAGGTCGCTTTATTCGACGCCAGCCATGGTAACTACCTTTGCCCGGCTGGGTCGGCGCGCTGTTGCAAAGCAGACACGAACGCCGGGTCTGTGAAGTAGTCGCGGTGCCCGCCGCGCACTCCTGGCACCCGCTCACCGCCCCATCCCGAGTGCGACGGCGAGTACCCCAGCGTGGCCGTCTCCCCGGCGCGCAACAGTTTGATCGGGTCGATGGATGAATCCACCACGTGCACCGTCGATTCGGGCCCGGCGAGGGTGAGCTCCGAGGCGTGCTTGCCGTCCACCCCGGCGCTGCCCAGAATCCACAGGTCATCCGCCAGCAGCCCGTGGTGGGAGGCGGCCTTGGTGGCGAGCAAGGTGCCGTAGCTGTGCGAGACCACCGTCTTTTGCGCGGTGGGGTAGCGCTCGTCCAACGCTGCCTGGAACATGGCCAGGTCGTCCGCGCCTGCATGCGCGCGCTGATCGGAGAATGATTTGAACAGCAGTGGAGTCAGCCAAGGAGGAGGCGCGTATCCCTGCCACACCACCACGGCCGCACCGGTTTGCTCCGACAAGAAACGGGCTTTGTCCAGCTCGCCGGCAAGCTGCGAGGGTTTGCCCGTTGTTGCGCCGGCGACCAGGGTGATCACCCGTGCCGGGTCCACCGCGTCGCCGACAATCACTGTTGTTGCGGCGGGGCCCGCCTCCAAAATGATGCCGTTCGCGGCTTCAACTGCTTCGAGCGTGGACGCCGGCACCGTCGCGGCGTAGCGGGCGTGCAGCGATTCCAAATCTTCGTCGGGGTGGGCGAACAACGCATCGTAGTGCTGTTCCTTGCCTGCGATCGTAGACAGAGCGTCTGACAGCTGCTCGTCGAGCAACAGGGACATCGCGTTGAGCCACACCGCGCCACGAGATAACACGTGGGTGTCTATAAACCTTGCGGCTTCGTCAAGTTCCTTTTGCACCTGCGCCGCCGCCAGCAGCGCCTTAGAGGCCCAGGCTAGCTTGTCCGCGGATTCGCAAAGCGCGGAGCTGTAGCTGGATAGTTTGCGGGCCGATGCGTCGAAGGCCGGGCCTTTGAAACCGGACTCTGCAAGTACAGCAACCGCGGAGGCGGCTTGGTCTGCGCGTTGCTGCGCGCCGGATGCGGCTGTGCGGGTGGCGGCGACTGCGACGGACAATTCAGCTGTGTCGAGCCTGGGCGAGTACGTCATCGTGCCAGCTCCTCACCCAACGCCGCATCCAACTGCTCTACTTCGCTGGCGAATGCGGCGACGCTTTCCAGGTGGGTCACACACCGGGACATGATGGCTCGGATAAGTGGGAGCTCTTTGTCCTGCAGCAACGACAAGGCGGTGGAGGAGCGGGAGGGGCGCAGATGGGCGGCCGGCAGTGCGTCGAAGTCGCGGATGCAGCTGCGGGCGGCGGGTGCGGTCTGAGTGGTCAGTTCGAGAAATGTCATGCAACGAACCATCCGCGAACGCCGCGGGCCACGCAATGGCCTTCCTGCAATCTGTGGATAACTGGTGTGCCGGGCACCTAGAGTTATCCACATGAGAATCGCGCTCTTGCAAATCGCTACCGGTGGCGACAAGATGGAAAATTTGGCCGCCATCGACCCGCTTATCCGCGACGCCGCGGCGCAGGGTGCCACGCTGATCGTCCTGCCCGAAGGCGCCAGTCAGGCCTTTGAGCAGGGCAGGCTGGATACCCAGGCCGAAGAGCTGGATGGACCGTTCGCGACAAGGCTGCAAAAGCTTAGCGACGAGCTCCGCGTCACCATCGTCGCCGGCATGTTCCGCCCGGCGGACACACAAACGGTGGACGGCAAGAGCCTCAACCGCGTGTACAACACCGCGCTGATCACAGGCGGCGGGGTACACAAGGGCTACGACAAGATCCACACATACGACGCGTTCAATTACCGCGAATCCGACACCGTTCGCCCCGGCAGTGAGCTGGTCACCTTCGTGCACGAGGGCGTGACGGTGGGTGTGGCCACCTGCTTTGACATCCGTTTTCCGGAGCAGTTCCAGGCCCTGTCGGACCGCGGCGCGAAGGTTGTGGTCGTGCCCACCAGCTGGGCGGACGGGCCCGGCAAGGTGGAGCAGTGGCGCACCCTCACCGCGGCGCGGGCGCTGGACGCGGGCGTGTTTATCGCGGCGGCGGGCCAGTCCCGGCCAGACTTCGAGGCCAAAGCCGGCCAACCTTCCGGGCCTACCGGCGCGGGCCACTCTTGCGTGGTGGATCCGTCTGGGCAGCGCATGGTTGAAGCGGGCTACGGCCCGGACACTCTGATCGTGGACATCGACCCTGCGCAGGCGGACAAGCAGCGCGAACAACTTCCCTTGAGCGCCATCCGCGTCAACACCGTGATGCGCTAGAACCACTCGGGCGTTGCATCGTGGGCGACGGTCTGCACCTCGCCGGCACCGGCGGCCTGGAGCGTGTGCGCGATCCGGTCTGCGCGCTCCTCTGCCGCGCACACGATGACGTCGCGGCCCCACCACGTGCCCACACCGGAGACGACCTGCTCGAGCGTGGTGCCGATGCGCGACTCCACCACCCACGTCACGTCCAGCCAGTCCTGGGTGGACGCCAACGCGTCCAGCGCCGCAGTGTCGTACAACCCGTCTGGCTCCAGCGCACCCGCCACCAGGTGCACCTCCGGGGGTTGCGGACGCTCCAGCAGTGCGAACACCAGCGCCTTCGCCGCGGCGAATCCGCTTTCCGCTGCCACAATGAGCAGCCGTTCTGCGTCGCTGTCTCGCACCCCGCCCCGTGGCGAGCCCAACGTCAACCAGTCCCCGGGTGCGATCTCCGCACCGATCGGAGCGTCGCTGGGGAGGTGGAATTCCAGCTGGCCGAACTGGTTAAACGGCAGGGCAGGCACCAGGCCCGTCCATACCCCGGGCTGCTGCGGCGACATCACGGGGATGACCTGGCCGGGGCAGTAGGCCACCGCAGTGCCAGCCTCCAGGCGCACCACCCGCACCTCACCGTGCGGTTCCACGCTGGTCACCTGCGCCGCGGTGGCGGCGGGAACCCCGGCGTGGTCGGCCTCAGATGCGGCCTCGCGCATCACATCGCCCGCCGCCACCAGGGCGGACACATCGCCGTCGGTGGTATCGGGGGCGGTGGACCGGATGGCGTCGATAAGCAATTGCACCGCGTTGGGGTACTCCTCGGACGGAAATCCCGTGCGGCGCAGGTCGAGCGCCAGCGCTTTCAAGTCGCCGGAGATATCGGAGTGCTCAAGCACCGCCGCGGCGGTATGAATCAGCTGCACTGGCATCTCCTCGCCCGGCGGCAGCATCATCTGCGCCTGTGGATACGCCTCCATAAAGCGGCTCCGCCAGGCTCTGCTGACCTGCGTGGAGTTGGTGCGCAACGTGTGAGCTATCTGGGCGGCTTTCTGGGCAGAAGGCATGAAAACAGGTTACCCAGCTGCTGTGAGATAAAGTTGCACCCGGTTAGAACTTGATAAGTGGATAGAAAAGAGGTGCCCAGATGGACTTCACCCCATACACGCTGCTGACGGACATCGGATGGATTTCCGTTTTGCTCATCGTCGGAAACATTCTCCGCAACCGACTGAAGGTACTGCAGGCACTGCTGCTGCCCGCTCCGATCACCGCGGGTCTGCTCGGCCTGCTGCTCGGCGACGAAGTCCTGGGCGTCATCCACTGGTCCGACCAAGTGGGGACTTACACCACGCTGCTCATCGCGGTCGTGTTCGCCTCCATGGCCTACTCCATGGAGCTCGGCGGCTCTGTTGCCTCCGGCGCGCGCAACATGTGGGGCTATTCCACCGCCATGTTCATGGGGCAGTGGGGCCTGTTCGTCCTGCTCGGCCTCTACCTGTTTGCGCCGATGTTCGGCACCGAGCCCTGGTTCGGCATGATGCTGCCCGTCGGCTTCGTGGGCGGCTTCGGCACCGCGGCGGCCGTCGGCTCCGCGCTAGAGGAAATCGGCGTGCAAGGCGCGTCTTCCATCGGGTTCACCTCCGCCACTGTGGGCACCCTGGTGGCCATCGTCGGCGGCGTGTTCATGGCCAACTGGGGCATCCGCAAGGGCAAGGCCTCGCAGCTCGCCGGCACGCTGCCGGAAGATCTGCGCACCGGCTACATCCACAACGAGGCCGAGCGCCCCTCCATCGGCAAGGCCACGACCAACCCGTCGTCCATCGAGCCGCTGGCACTGCACGCCGGCTTCATCGTCTTCACGGTGCTCATCGCCTACACGGTGAACTCTTTTATTAAGGACCAGTGGTCCAACGTGTCCATCCCGCTGTTCGCCATGGCCTTCGTCATCGGCCTGATCGGTCGTTTCCTGCTCAAGCTCGCCGGCCGCCCGAACTACCTGGACGGCTCCACCATCAACTCTGTGTCGGGCGCGGCCACGGATTACATGATCGCTTTCGGTATCGCCTCCATCGTGCCTGCGGCACTTGCGGGGTACTGGCAGGCGCTGGTGCTCATCTTCGTTTTGGGCACCCTGTTCTGCGTGGTCTGGATGTTCTGGGCCGGCCCGGCCTTCTTCGGCGAGAAATGGCTCGAGCGCGGCCTGTTCGGCTGGGGCTGGGCCACGGCTGCGGTGGCCACCGGCATTGCGCTGCTGAAGATGGTGGACCCGAAGCTCAAATCCGGCACGCTCAACGAGTACGGCGTGGCCTACGTCGGTTTCGCCCCCTTTGAAATCGGCACCACAATCATTGCGCCGATCGCGGTGATCGCCGGCTTTACCGCCGTGTTCGGCTGGATCGCCTTCGCCATCGCGGTAGGCGTGGTGGTGCTGGCGTACCTGCTCAAATGGGTGCCGGTCCAAAGGACGCAGTAGAGCTTTTTGCTTGACGACGTCTTCCAGCAAGCCCTGCACTATGCAGGGCTTTTTCCGTATTGAGTGGATGTCGCGCAACTTTTTTCGCGTTGACAGGAACAGACTCAACTTCTTGTGCGTTGAACCTAGTGCGAAACAAACATTAGGCAAGAAAGGACCATGGACTCATGGCGAACAAATACACGCAAAAGACACAGGAGGCCCTGCAGCAGGCGCAGATGCGCGCCTCTGCCGCGGGTAACCCGGAGATGCGCCCGGCGCACGTGCTGGAGGCGCTGCTCAAGCAGGAAGACGGCATCGCCGCCCCGGTGCTCAAGGCCACGGGCGTCGATCCGGAAACCGTTGCGCGCGAAGCTGGCGAGCTCATCGGCACCTACCCCAGTGCGCAGGGGCAGAACATGGCCAACCCGGGCATCAACCGGGACCTGCAGACGGCCTTGCAGTATGCGCAGGATCTCGCAGGTGAGCTTGGCGACGAGTTCGTGTCCGCCGACGTGCTCTTGGCAGCGATTGCCAAGGGCAACGATGATGCGGCGGAGCTGTTGACCAAGCGCGGCGCCACCTACGAGGCGTTGAAGGAGGCCTTTTCCTCCGTCCGCGGCGGCAAGACGGTGACCTCTGAAAACCCGGAGGACCAATTCCAGGCGCTGGCGAAGTACTCCACCGACCTGACCGCGCGTGCCCGCGAAGGCAAGATTGACCCGGTGATCGGCCGCGATTCGGAGATCCGTCGCGTGGTGCAGGTCCTTTCCCGCCGCACGAAGAACAACCCGGTGCTCATCGGTGAGCCGGGCGTGGGCAAGACTGCGATTGTGGAGGGCCTGGCGCGGCGCATCGTGGCCGGAGACGTGCCGGAGTCGCTCAAGGGCAAGACCCTGATCTCGCTGGATCTGGGGTCCATGGTCGCTGGCGCGAAGTTCCGCGGCGAGTTTGAGGAACGCCTCAAGGCCGTGTTGGACGAGATCAAGGAGTCCAACGGGCAGATCATCACCTTCATCGACGAGCTGCACACCATCGTCGGTGCCGGCGCGTCCGGCGATTCCGCGATGGACGCCGGCAACATGATCAAGCCGCTGCTCGCCCGCGGTGAGCTGCGCTTGGTCGGTGCGACCACGTTGGACGAGTACCGCCAGTACATCGAAAAGGACGCCGCTTTGGAGCGCCGCTTCCAGCAGGTGTACGTGGGGGAGCCGACGGTGGAAGACACCATCGGCATCCTGCGCGGGCTCAAGGAGCGCTACGAGGTGCACCACGGCGTGCGCATCCAGGACTCCGCGCTGGTGTCCGCGGCGGAGCTGTCCAACCGCTACATCACTAACCGCTTCCTGCCGGACAAGGCCATCGACCTGGTGGACGAGGCCGGTTCGCGCCTGCGCATGCAGATCGACTCCTCCCCGCAGGAGATTGACGAGCTCGAGCGTATCGTGCGCCGCCTGGACATCGAGGAGATTGCCCTGCAGAAGGAGTCCGACGCCGCGTCCAAGCAGCGCCTGGAGCACCTGCGCGAGGAGCTGGCGGATCAGCGCGAGCGCCTGGGCGAGATGAAGGCCCGCTGGGAAAACGAGAAGGCGGAGGTGAACAAGGTCCAGTCCGCGAAGGAGGAGCTCGAGCGCCTGCGCAACGAGTCCGAGATCGCGGAGCGCGAGGGCGACTACGCCAAGGTCTCCGAGCTGCGCTACGGCCGCATCCCGGAGCTTGAGGCCGAGGTGGCCAAGGTGGAATCCGAGGCCAGCAACAAGACGATGCTGGAAGAGGAAGTCACCCCGGACATCATCGCGGACGTCGTGTCCTCCTGGACGGGTATTCCGGCAGGCAAGATGATGCAGGGCGAGACCGAGAAGCTGCTCAACATGGAGTCCGTGCTGGGCGAGCGCGTGGTGGGCCAGAAGGAAGCCGTGATCGCGGTCTCCGACGCGGTGCGCCGCTCGCGTGCTGGGGTTGCGGATCCGAACCGCCCGATCGGCTCCTTCCTGTTCCTCGGCCCCACCGGTGTGGGTAAGACGGAGCTGGCCAAGTCCCTGTCGGAGTTCCTCTTCGACGACGAGTCCGCCATGATCCGCATCGACATGTCCGAGTACGGCGAGAAGCACTCTGTGGCCCGCCTGGTTGGTGCCCCTCCGGGATACGTCGGCTACGACGCCGGCGGCCAGCTCACCGAGGCGGTGCGTCGTCGCCCCTACTCGCTGGTGCTGTTCGACGAGGTGGAAAAGGCCCACCCGGACGTCTTCGACGTGCTGCTGCAGGTCCTAGACGAAGGGCGGCTGACGGACGGTCAGGGCCGCACCGTGGACTTCCGCAACACGGTGGTGATCCTCACCTCCAACCTGGGTGCGGGCGGCAACCGCGAGCAGATCATGGAGGCGGTTAAGCACCACTTCAAGCCGGAGTTCATCAACCGCCTCGACGATGTGGTGGTCTTCGACCCGCTAAGCCAGGACCAGCTCGTTGGCATCGTGGACATCCAGCTTGAGGGTTTGGCCGAGCGCCTCGCCGCCCGCCGCCTGAGCTTGGACGTCTCCGACTCCGCGAAGAGCTGGCTGGCCGAGCGCGGCTACGACCCGGCCTACGGCGCCCGCCCGCTGCGCCGCCTGATCCAGCAGGCCATCGGCGACCGTCTGGCCAAGAAGCTGCTGGCCGGCGACATCCGCGACGGCGACACAGTCCACGTCGACGTTGCCGACGGCGGCGAGGGCCTGGACGTTTCCGCGGCGTAGATAATGAGGGTATGACTCAACTCGTCCACACCCCGGAAGAGCTGGCGAGCACCCTGCCCGCCGGCGACGTCTCTCTCGTGCCCACCATGGGTGCCTTACACGACGGTCACCTCGCCCTCGTGCGCGCAGCCAAAGCGCTGGGCAACCCCGTGGTGGTCAGCATCTTTGTCAACCCGCTGCAGTTCGCGCCGGGCGAGGATTTGGATGCGTATCCGCGGACGTTGCCGGAGGACGTGGCCAAGCTTGAGGCGGAAGGCGTCGACGCTGTCTTCGCACCAACGGCCGAGACGATGTACCCGCGCGGACCGCGCACCACGATCCACCCGGGCCCGTTGGGGTCGGTGCTGGAGGGCGCGACCCGGCCGACGCACTTTGCAGGCGTGCTCACGGTGGTGGCGAAGCTGTTCGCGCTGACTCGCGCCACCGACGCGTTTTTCGGTGAGAAGGACTACCAACAGCTTGCGCTGATCCGGCAGATGGTGGATGACCTGCACCTGCCTGTGCGCATCCACGGTTGTCCGATTGTGCGTGACACCGACGGGCTGGCGCTGTCCTCGCGCAACCGTTACCTCTCCGCCGAGGAGCGCGCCACCGCGCTGGCTCTCCCGCGGGCGCTGGCAACCGGATCGCTCGCGGAGGCAGGTTCGCTGCTGCGAGGCACCGACGGCCTCGAACTCGACTATCTCGTCGCCACCGCCGAGGACCTTACCGAGCTTCCCGACGGGCACTCGGGCCCCGCCCGGCTGCTTGTGGCGGCGAAGGTGGGCACAACCCGGCTGCTGGATAACGCCGCGATCGAGCTCTAGCGCGGTGGCGAGCTTCTGCCACCCCGCCCGCCTCGATCCGCAAACCCTGGGAGGCTCAGCCTGGGAATGGCCGATTTTTGCGCGAACCCAGGGTATAGATCCCAGGGTGTGCGCAAAGTAACGGCATGGCTAGGTACCCGCCCCGACTAAAACGCGTGCTCCGGCCCCGGGAATTCGCCGAGGTGCACCGCGCGCTTGTACTCCGCAGCCGCCGCGGCCAGGCCTTCGCCCACAGTGCCGAAGCGGCGGACGAACTTAGCCCGGTGGTCGCCGGCGGGCACATCCGCCATGTCGTGCCACACCAGCACCTGGGCGTCGGTGCCGCTGCCTGCGCCGATGCCGATGGTGGGCACTGGGCACTCGGCGGTGAGTTCAGCCGCCAGATCCGCCGGGACCATCTCGAAGACGACCATGTCGGTGCCGGCCTCGACCACCGCGCGGGTGTCCGACCGCAACTGCTCGGCGCCGGCGTCGCGGCCTTGGACTTTGAACCCGCTCAAACTGTCCACGGACTGCGGGGTGAAGCCGACGTGGGCGCACACTGCCAACCCGGCGTCTTTCAGCGCCCGGATCCGCGGCGCGATACGGACACCGCCCTCAAGTTTCACCACGTGCGCGCCAGTGCGGCGCACTAGGTCGGTGGCGCTGCGCACGCACTGCTCGTCGCTCGCCTCGTAGCTTCCGAAGGGCAGATCCATCACCACCAGCGCATTACCGGCGCCGCGCACGACCGCCGCGCCCAAAAACGCCATCTCGTCCACGGACACCTGATTGGTGGTGGCGTAGCCGTAGACCACGTTCGCGGCCGAATCACCCACCAGGAGGCACTCGATGCCAGCCTGGGAAAACACCCTCGCGGTGGCGAAGTCGTAGGCGGTAAGCATCGCCCACTTTTCCCCGTCGGCTTTCTTCCGTGCGAGGTCTGCCAGCCGCACCTTTTTCGTTGGAGCAAGATATCCAGTCACGCTTGCAGTCTAGGCCCCACCGGTTTCCTCAATGCCGCCTCATGTGGGCGTCCGGCACCTGCGTAATTACCCCGAAGTGTGGCATACATCTCTAGTGATTGTCTGGTGTGATTGGTAACATATTGAGCTACGTTGTAAGCCCTTAGAAAGGAGCCCCCATGACCGCCCCAACAGCAATGCGCGCAGCCGTAGCTGAGCAATTTGGCCCAACCGTCAACGTCGAAGAAATCGATCTGCCAAAACCAGGCCCGTTCCAGGCACTGGTAAAGCTTCACGCTTCGGGTATCTGCCACACCGATCTCCACGCGGTTGAAGGGGACTGGCCCGTCAAACCACAACCACCGTTCGTGCCGGGGCACGAGGGCGTGGGCGAGGTTGTAGAGCTGGGCCCGGGCGAGCATTCGGTAAAGGTTGGCGACATGGTTGGCAACGCCTGGCTGTGGTCTGCGTGCGGCGAGTGCGAGTTCTGCCACACCGGCCGGGAGACGTACTGCAAGCAGGCGGAATACGGTGGCTACACCCAGAACGGCTCCTTCGGTGAATACATGCTGGTGGACACCCGCTACGCGCCGCGCATCCCAGAAGGGGCGGACCCGGTTGAGGTTGCTCCGATCCTGTGTGCTGGCGTGACTGTGTATAAGGGCCTGAAAGAGGCGGACACCAAGCCTGGGCAGTTCATGGTGATTTCCGGTGTTGGCGGTCTCGGCCACCTTGCGGTGCAGTACGGCGTGGCCATGGGGATGCGCGTCATCGCGGTCGACATTGCGGACGACAAGCTCGAACTGGCCAAGCAGCTGGGTGCAGAGTTCGCGGTGAATGCCAAGACCACGGACCCGGGCGAGGCCGTGCAGGAGTACACCGACGGCGGCGCCCACGGCGTGCTGGTCACCGCAGTGCACCCCGACGCGTTCGGCCAGGCTATCGCGATGAGCCGCTCCAACGGCACCATCGTGTTCAATGGCCTGCCTCCGGGGGAGTTCCCGGCCCCGATTTTCGATATTGTTCTGCGGGGCATCACCATCCGCGGCTCGCTCGTTGGCACCCGGCAGGATATGGCTGAAGCACTGGACTTTTACGCGCGCGGAGAGGTCAAGCCGCACGTGACCGCGTGCAAGTTGGATGACGTGAACGAGGTGTTTGAAAACATGCGCAACGGCAAGATTTCCGGCCGCATGTCTATCAAGTACTAGACTCCGCTGCATGCAAGCAACCACCACCATTCTCACCCGCGTCGCGGTCCCGGGCGTTGAAAGTGAACAGTTGCAGGCGCACCAGATCGGCGGCAATCACTTTGTGGTGGCGAGCGTCCCGTTCGTGGATACGACGCTCGCGATGGGCGACATCGTGGAGTGTGTGACGGTGGGCGGGGCGTTCCACGTGGACAACGTGGTTGTGCGCGGTGGCGCGTCGACGGTGCGTGTGCTGCCGGAGGATCCCGAAAGTCAGGACCCGGGTGAGATTGCGTCCACCTTGCTGGCGTTCGGGTGCCGGGTGGAGCTTGGCCCCGGTGGCATGCTCGCGGCCAGCATCGGCGCGGATTGTCCGCGCGAGGGGATCACCCAGTGGCTCGCCGGTTTGGAGGAGCAGGGCGCGATCCAGCTCGCTCCCGGGTACATGGCGTAAAACCCCGTTACACTTGCGGCCATGAGCGTCTTCGTCTCCGCCGCTGAACTGAACGAGCGAATCCAGACTGGCCAAAAACAGACCATCATCGCCGCGCTGTGGGAGCCGGAAGAGGGCAAGGCGTGGGCTAAATTCCAATCCGAGCACATCCCGACGGCGCTGTATTGCGATCCGTCTGTGCAGCTCGCCGGCATGCCCGGCCGTAGCGTGGGCCGTAACCCGATGCCCAGCATCTCCACCGTGCGGAAAGCTGCGGCGGGCTGGGGCGTTGAGGAGGGTCGGCCCGTCTACGTCTACGACGGCGGCAACGGCCTGTTCGCCGCCCGCGCGTGGTGGATTCTGCGCTGGGCGGGTGTGAGCGACGTGCATATCCTCGACGGCGGGTTCGCCGCGTGGGACGGCGAGGGCCTGCCCACTGTCGCCGGGCCCGGCGGCGTGATTGTCCCGCGCGAGGTGGAGCTGTCAGAGGGTCACCTCCCGGCCGCGTCCATGGAGGACGTCAGAGCATTTGAGGGGCTGCTTATCGACGCCAGAGGTGCCCGCCGCTTCGAAGGCCGCCGCGAGATTTTGGATCTGCGCGCCGGCCACATCCCGGGGGCGCAGAATTTGCCGGTCTACGAACTCTTCGACGAGCAGACGCACAAAGTGAAAGATTCCGACACCGTCCGGGACCGTTTTGCCCAGCTGGGCATCACCCACAACACCGACCCGGCTGGCGCGATCACATACTCGGGCTCCGGTAACCACTCGGCGCTGCTGCTGGCCGCGCTCGAGCACGTGGACCTGCCGCTGCTCACGCACTACGTGGGCGGTTGGTCCCAGTGGAGCGGCAACCGCGACAACCCGGTGGCAACGCACATCTAAGCGGCACATTTAGGCGGCACTTCGAGGCACTTCGAGCTGCTGCCTTGGCACACGCCGGTGCGTGTCGGGGTGCGCGGTAGCATAGTCCGCGATGGTCATCCTGCTGTTTGTTCTCGCACTCGCGGCGCTGCTCGCCGCCGTGGCGCTGTTCGCGTCCGACGCCCGCGAACGCACTGGCGCGGCTGACGCAACCGGCGCAACCGGCGCGGCAGGTGCTGCTGACGCGGCCGGTGAGCCGCACACCAAACCGGCCAAGACCCGGGCCCCCGGGAAGCGGGTGCGCCGCACCTGGGCCCGCGAGCACGGATACACCTTTACTGCCAGCGACGACATGCTGGCCAGCGAGTGGTCCCGCGGCGCAGCTGCCGGGGGTGCGGGCGCGCGCAACGTGGCCACGGGCAGCGCCTACGGGCACGATGCGCACGTGGCGGAGTTGGGGGAGGCCACGGTCATCGCCATGGGCACCGGCGCGGAATCGGACACGGTGGTGGATTTCCGCCGGGAAGGTTTCGCGGCCGAGGGCTCGGACGACTTGGTGCAGCTGGATACGTACAACGGCTTTGTGTGCTTCGCTACTGAGGTGGGGGCGGGCCGAAGGCTCGTCGATAGGCGAGTGCTTACCGCACTCGAACAGATGCCCGCCGCTGTCAACGCCGTGTGGTTCGAAGGCGCGTGGGTGATTGCGCAGCTCAGCCGAGAGGCCGGGCCAGAGGCATGGGATGTCGCACTGGCGCCGCTGGCGTTGCTCGCCGATGCCGCGCGCACCTTGCCTCCGCGCGAGGACACTGCGCTGGTGCTGCCGTACCCCACCCGCGACATCCCCGGCCAGACGGCGCAGCCGCTGCCGGAGCCGGACCATGAGCCGGTGATGCAGCGCCCGGAGGACCCGGTGGAGCTGCCCACCCGCAACACCGGCGGCATGCGCGGCGAGGTGGAAGACCGCGAGTTGGGCGGCGACGACGTTCAGGCCATCGCCGGCGACGAGCGCCGCGTGGTGGACCTCACCCGCGTGCGCCGGATGCAGGGCCCGAGCTCAATCTTCGACGATAAGGAGTGAAAACAATGAAGGAAAAACTCGCTGAACTGGTCAAAGAGCTGGCAGTCGTCCACGGGAAGGTGACGCTTTCTTCCGGCAAAGAGGCGGATTACTACGTGGATCTGCGCCGCGCGACGCTGCACCACGAGGCCAGCCCGCTCATCGGCAAGCTCCTGCGTGAGCTCACCTCGGACCTGGACTTTGACGCGGTGGGCGGCCTGACCCTGGGCGCCGACCCGGTGGCCACCTCCGTCATGCACGCGGAAGGCCGCCCGATCGATGCGTTCGTCGTGCGCAAAGAGGCGAAGAAGCACGGTATGCAGCGCCGCATCGAGGGCCCGTCCATCAAGGGCAAGCGCGTGCTGGTGGTGGAGGACACCACGACTACCGGCAACTCCCCGCTGACCGCCGTCGAAGCCTGCCGCGAGGAAGGCGCCGAGGTGGTCGCCGTGGCCACCGTCGTGGACCGCGCGACCGGTGCCGACCAGGTGCTGCGCGACGCAGGCTTGGAGTACCGCTTCCTCCTCGGACTCGAAGACCTGGGCCTTGCTTAATCGCGCCGCCTCCGGCCAGCCCGGCCCCGATCGCGGCCCCACCGAGTGGAACGAGGGCCGCCACGGTGTCGGCCCCTGGGAAGGGCCGTGGCCCGACGACCCCCGCTTCGACCCTGAGTTCCTGCGCGAGGGCGACCACCGCAACGTGGTGGACGCTTATCGGTATTGGTCGTTGGATGCGGTGGTCGCGGACTTGGATACCCGCCGCCACCCGTTCCACGTCGCCATCGAAAACTTCGAAAACGACATGAACATCGGCACTGTCGTGCGCACCGCCAACGCCTTTTTGGCCAAAGAGGTCCACATCGTGGGCCGGAAGCGCTGGAACCGGCGTGGCGCGATGGTCACGGACCGCTACCAGCACATCCGGCACCACGAGACGGTGGCGGACCTGATCGAGTGGGCGAACGCCGAGGGCATTGCGGTGGTGGCCATCGACAACACCCCCGGCTGCGTGCCGCTGGAGACCGCGCAGTTGCCGCGTGAGTGCGTGCTGTTGTTCGGCCAGGAAGGCCCGGGCGTGACGCAGGCCGCGCAGGAGGCGGCGGTGATGACGTGTTCTATTGCGCAGTTCGGCTCCACCCGCTCCATCAACGCAGGCGTTGCCGCTGGTATCGCGATGCACGCGTGGATTCGCCAGCACGCGGATCTTTCCCAGGCGTGGTAAGCGGCCCGGGCCGAACCTGGTGGCCAGGCCACCGCACAGCCCCGAATCCCGCAAAACATGTGAAACGTTTTTGCTGCCTCTGGCAATATAAGAACGAACCGTTTGACCCCGAGGAGACACCCCGTGCCGGAAACGTGGGCGCACCGCGCCGACCTGGCTGAATCTGCCGTTACTGAACGCCATGCGCAAAAACTCTGGGGCTTGCCCAAAACCAACCTCGCTGTGGTGGCGTGGCCGCCGGGGCCGAAGGACCGCACCTTCTGGCACTGGCACTACTGGTGGCAGGCTCAGTACCTGGACTGCCAGGTGGATGCGGCACTGCGGCGGTCCACCAAAGCCAGGCGCCGGCGCATCGCCGATACGCTGCGCGGCATCCAGCGCCGCAACCGAGGCAAGCTCATGACCAACGTGCACTTTGACGACAAGGCGTGGCTTGCGCTGGCGTGGAACCGCGCGGAACAGCTGGACGGCATCCGGCGCAACCGCCACTTGGATGATCTGGAGTTCGACCTGCTGGCAGGCATCGACCCGGTCACCGGTGTGCTGCCGTGGCGCACCGGCGAGACGTTCTATAACGTGCCGTCGAACGCCACTGCTGCGTTGCTGTTCGCCCGCACCGGCAGGTTGGACAAGGCGCGCGAGATTGTGGACTGGATCTTCGACAACCTGGTGCGAGAGGACGGCCTGCTCGACGACGGTATTCGCATGCGCATGAGCGGCCCGGAGGTCGTGGACAAGATCTACACCTACAACCAGGGCACCGCGCTCGGGGCGAGCCTGGAAATTGCGCTGGCGCTGCGCGAGGACGTCGGCCTTGCGCACGACGAGCAGATCGATTCCTTCGTCTATTCCGAGCGCGCGGACGCGTCGATGTTCTACATCACCCACATCCGCGCGATCGTGCAGGCTGTGGCGTTGAACTTGGCTACCCCGCAGGGCGTGCTGCTCAGCCCGCCGGAAGAATCCGGTGAGGGCGACGGTGGCTTGTTCAAGGGCATTCTCGCCCGTTACTTGGCGGAGGTGGCGTTGCGCTTGCCGGAGGATTCTAAGGAAAACGTGGCCACGCGCAAGATTGCCGCTCGCCTGGTCATGCAGTCTGCGGAGTCGTTGTGGTCGCACCGTCTGGAGGTTGACGGTCTGCCGGTGTTCGCCGCGGAGTGGACCCAGGACGCGAAGTTGCCGCACAACTACGGGCTCGGGCCGTCGTCGATTAGCGAGGCGGTCGGTCTCGTGCGCATCGACGAGCGCGATCTGTCGGTCCAACTGTCCGGCTGGATGCTGCTGGAGGCGGCCGCGCGGGTGGCTGCAGCGCAGGCGTAAAACGGGCATACTGGGTGCGTAACTAGAACCCGTTAGCAGGAGGATCCTCATGCCTATCGCAACCCCCGAGGTCTACAACCAGATGCTGGATACCGCCAAGAAGGGCGGCTTCGCATTCCCGGCGATCAACTGCACGTCGTCGGAGACCATCAACGCCGCTATCAAGGGTTTTGCGGAAGCGGAGTCTGACGGCATCATCCAGTTCTCCCTCGGCGGTGCGGAGTTCGCGTCCGGCCAGGGCGTGAAGAACAAGGTTGTGGGCGCGAAGGCGCTGGCAGCGTTCGCGCACGAGGTGGCGGAGCACTACGACGTCAACATCGCGCTGCACACGGACCACTGCCAGAAGGAAGTGCTCGACGAGTATGTGCGCCCGCTCATCGCCATCTCCCAGGAGCGCGTGAATGCGGGCGAGCTACCGCTGTTCCAGTCCCACATGTGGGACGGCTCCGCGGTGCCGATCGACGAGAACTTGGAGATCGCCCAGGAGCTGCTGGCCAAGGCTCACGCAGCGAACATCATCCTCGAGGTGGAGATCGGTGTCGTCGGCGGCGAGGAGGACGGCGTTGAGGCGAAGGCTGGCGCGAACCTCTACACCAACGAGGCGGATTTTGAGAAGACCGTGGATGCCCTGGGCACCGGCGAGAACGGCCGCTACCTGCTGGCTGCCACCTTCGGCAACGTGCACGGCGTGTACAAGCCGGGCAATGTGAAGCTGCGCCCGGAGGTGCTGGACATGGGCCAGAAGGTCGCCGCCCGCAAGCTCGGCCTCGATGAGGGTGCCCAGCCGTTCGACTTCGTCTTCCACGGCGGCTCCGGCTCCGAGAAGGAGAAGATCGAGGAGGCGCTGCGCTACGGCGTGATCAAGATGAACGTGGACACCGATACCCAGTACGCGTTCACCCGCCCTGTCGCCGCGCACATGTTCTCCAACTACGACGGCGTGCTCAAGATCGACGGCGAGGTGGGCAACAAGAAGACCTACGACCCGCGTTCCTACCTGAAGAAGGCGGAGAACTCCATGGCTGAGCGCGTCATCGAGGCGTGCCAGGACCTGCACTCCGTGGGCAAGTCTGTGGCGAAGTAAGCGCTTTTTGCTTAGCGACGAACCTCCGGTCACCCCGGAGGTTCTTTTTTGTTGCCGCATATTCCTGCACACCATGCCGGGGTGCGGCCGCTGCTGGCTGACCACAGCCATCAGACCTCTGCCCACCGCACGAGCCACGGCCTAGACTGTCAAACCATGGCGAAACAGAGGATGAGCACGCGGGAGCGCCTCCAGCTGGTGGATAAATCGGTGCAGGCACGGTTCAAGCGGGTGCGAAAACGCCTGCTGCCGATTATCCAGATTGGCCTCGCTTCCGGTCTGGCCTACTTTTTAGCCCGCGATCTGGCGGGGCACCCGCGCCCGTTCTTCGCGCCGATCAGCGTGGTCATCATCATCGGCATGACCGGAGGCGACCGCATTTCCAAGTCGGTGGACATGGCGCTGGGCTGTGTCCTCGGTGTGCTAGTGGGAGACCTCATCTTTTACCGGCTGGGCGACGGTGGCTGGCAGATCGCGGTCATTGTCGCCGGCTCGTTGCTGATCGCGTCGTTTTTCTCCAGCTCGCTGTTGGTGAATAACCAGGCGGCCATCGGCGCGATTCTGATTGCCACGATCATGCCGCCGGGGGCGGAGGTGACGGGTATAGACCGCACGGTCGACGCGCTGATTGGTTGTGCGGTTGCCATGGTCACCATCGCGCTGATTCCGCAGGCGCCGATGCAGTCTGCGCGCGCGGAGGTGTCCAAGGTGATGGGCATTATGAGTTCGGTGCTCGACGATGTCTCCGAGGGGCTGCGCGGCAACAATCCGGTTGTCATCGAGGAGGCTCTCGAGCTCATTCGCGGCTCGCAGACCGGCATCGACGATCTCGCTGCGGCGATCAAGTCCGGCGAGGAGGCGTCGCGCGTCTCCCCGTTCCTCTGGGGCACGCGCCGCTACATCAATTCGCTCGCCCGCGTGATTCCGCCGGTGGATAATGCGGTGCGCACCACTCGCGTGCTGGCGCGTCGTGCGGGTGTGCTTGCATACGACAACGATTCCGCCACCAAAGCCCAGATCGAGATCCTGGATACGCTTTCCCAGGTCTGCCTGGAGCTTTCGGAGGTCTACGACGTCAACTCCCGCGTTGCCCAGGCCACCGTGATCCCGCATTGCGTTAATGAGCTTCGCGGTGTTGCTCAGCAGGCCAGCATGGATGTCATCCCTGAAAACGGTGTCTTGTCCGCGTACGCGATCCTTGCGCAGACGCGTTCGCTGATTGTGGACCTGCTCATGGTCTGCGGGATGTCCAACGAGTCGGCATTGGCAGCTCTGGCTCCCACGTCGCAGACACCCAAGGTCGAGCCGGAGTCCTTCGACTTCGACTAGTCGCCGGGAGGCAGCCCGCACAGCAAAAACCCCGGTTGGGAGGAATCCCAACCGGGGTTTTAAGTTCAGCGACTAGCAGGGGCTAGCGCGGTGCTGTTTAGCGCTGGTCGTCGCGCAGGTCGTCGCGCAGGTCGCCCTCGACGACGCCGTCGGTCTCGAAGCGCTCCTTGCGGACCTCCTCGGAAACACGCTCGGTGTCGCGGACGGTGTCCTTCTCCAGGGAGACCTTCTCCACCGGGACGGACTCCTTGGCAACGTTGACCTGCTCCTCGTGCAGGGTGACGGATGCTTCCTGCTCGCCGATGTTGCCGTCGTAGTTAGCGCGGTCTGCATCGGTGATCGGCTCGCGCACAACGCGGACCTCTTCGCGCTCAACCGGAACCTCAACGGTCTCGGTCTCGTTCACGACGTACTTGCGCAGGCGAACCTGGCCGGACTCGACGCGGTCCTTGGAGACGTTGAGCTGCTCCTCGGAGCGGATGAGCTCGTCGTTGTTGGTGACGTCGCGGCGGTCGTTGTCGACAAGGTCGCGGCGCTCGGTGTCGGCGACATCGCGACGCTCGGTCTCAACCTCGCGCTCGCCGGCAGCGTAACCAGCGCCAGCGCCAGCAGCGGCACCGGTGCCAGCAGCGCCAGCCTGAGCGAAGCGGTTGTCGGTCTCGTAGGTGGTCACGTCCTTGGTGCCCTCGAGGCCGTAGTGACGGTAGAACGCCTCCTGGTCCTCGGTGGTGAGGTGGCCGTTCTCGTCCAGATCCGGAGCGTCCTCGATGCGCTCCTTCGGGAATGCGAGGTGCAGCTCGCCGTCGCGCAGGGTGTGGCCGCGCAGCGGAACGATGGAGTCGCCGCCACCGAAGAGGCCGTGGTTGACGGAGACGAAGTCCGGCTGGCCGGTGGTGTCGTTGACGTAAACGTCCTTGACGCCGCCGACCTTGTCGCCGTCGACGTCGTATGCGGTCGCGTTTGCCAGGTCCTCGATGCGGTTGAAGTCAGCCATGATTTCTCCTTAAAGGTTTTGGCTAGTAAATTTATTGCTTTGCCCGCATTCCCGTTGCCGGTCGTTGCGGGAACGAATTCGAATGTAGGGAAGCCCCGGGGGCCGTGCTTGAACGACCGTTCAAATTTGAGTTGTCGAACTGATGTGCGAGCGACAAACTCAGAGTTTTCAGGTAGCCATCCTTTTGGCTGGCTGACGTGGGCGGATGTCTGTCAGCGCCTCGCAAAGCGTAAAAAACTACAACACTTTCAAATACCGGCGAGGTAACAAAACGCTAACCAAACGCCACAGAATTCCCACTGTGAGATAAATCACATTAGGTGGTTTAGGCTTCGCGCACGCTTTGGATGTCGCGCAGATGCCGGTAGAAGGTGACCCGTTTGACGGGGCGGGGGCGCAGAATGCCGTCGATAAGCACAGCAATTTCCTCGCCCCCGGACTGCAGCGCACGACCTGCGAGAACCCGCGAGGCGTCGGTGCGGCGGACGGGGACTCGCCGCAGGAAGCGGCGCGTTGGTACGAGCGGGCTGGTGTAGGGCACCGCCACGAGTCCGGGCGCGTCCACGGTGGGGACAAGCCGGGCGCCGTATTCGTTTCCTCCGACCAGTACCTCCGAGTCCACCACGATCTCGCCGGTGTAGCGCGAAGATCCGTCGCCGGTGAAAAGTTCGGCTGAGCCGGCGACCACCTCTCCAAAATCCGTGCGGATGCACGGCATCGGACGCACAGCCCCTTCCACGGCCAACCCCTCATCGCCCGCACCCCACACCAGTGCCGCGGGCGACTCGCGGTTTACGGGCACGTAGCCGACCTCCATCCACATCGCATCCGCGCGCATAAGGCGGGTAAGGACCAGGCCGAGCGCCCTGTCATCTCCCGACACCACCACCCGGACGGGCTCTGCGGGGCGCTGCGGCGCAAACGCGGGCTCGCCCAGATGAGATACGGACGGGCTGGACTGAATCTCCTCCAACGACGGAGTCGGATCCTCCGGCAGTACCTGGCGTGCAATATCAACCAAAAAGCTCAAGTCGCGCTGGGCGGGGCGCTCGGGAAGGTCGAAACGCTCGGCGCCCGGGATGACAGTTGCGCTGCCGCACGCGCAGTGGATGAGCCGCATGGCGCTCACGCTACAATATGGCCGTTAATACGCCATATATAAGGAGTATGCGATGTCCGCCATCATCATCGTGGGTGCCCAGTGGGGCGACGAGGGCAAAGGTAAGGCAACCGACATCCTCGGCGGGAAGGTCGATTACGTAGTCAAACCCAACGGCGGCAACAACGCGGGCCACACCGTTGTGGTGGGCGGGGAGAAGTACGAGCTGAAGCTCCTGCCCGCCGGCGTGCTCAGCGAGAACGCCACGCCGATTCTGGGTAACGGCGTGGTGGTCAACCTTGAGGCGCTGTTCGAGGAGATCGACGGGCTGGAGGCCCGCGGCGCCAACGCTTCGCGCCTGCGTGTCTCTGCCAACGCGCACCTGGTGGCTCCGTACCACCAGCAGCTGGACCGTGTGCAGGAGCGCTTCCTGGGCAAGCGCGCCATCGGCACCACCGGCCGCGGCATCGGCCCGACCTACGCCGACAAGGTCGCGCGCGTGGGGCTGCGTGTCCAGGATGTCTTTGACGAGTCCATCCTGCGCCAGAAGATCGAGTCCGCCCTCGACGTGAAAAACCAGATGCTGGTGAAGATGTACAACCGCCGCGCCATCTCTGTGGAAGAGACCATGGACTACTTCGGCCGCTACGCCGAGCGGCTCGAGCCCATGGTGATCGACGCGGAGCGTGTGCTCAACAACGCTCTTGACGAGGGCAAGCACGTGCTCATGGAGGGCGGCCAGGCCACCATGCTCGACGTCGACCACGGCACCTACCCGTTTGTCACGTCCTCCAACCCGACCGCCGGCGGCGCGTGCGTGGGTTCCGGTATCGGCCCGACCCGCATTACGGGCTGCCTGGGCATTATCAAGGCGTACACCACTCGCGTGGGTGCGGGCCCGTTCCCGACGGAGCTGTTTGATAAGTGGGGCGAGTTCCTTCAGGTCACCGGCGGCGAGGTGGGTGTGAACACCGGGCGCGTGCGCCGTACCGGCTGGTACGACAGTGTGATCGCGCGCTACGCCTCCCGCGTCAACGGTTTCACCGACTTGTTCCTGACCAAGCTGGACGTGCTCACCGGCATCGGCGAGATTCCCATCTGCGTGGCCTACGACGTGGACGGCAAGCGCTTCGACGAGATGCCGCTGACCCAGACCGATTTCCACCACGCGGAGCCGATCTACGAAACCATGCCGGCGTGGGACGAGGACATTACGGAGTGCCGGGAGTTTGAAGACCTGCCGCAGAAGGCGCAGGACTATGTGCTTCGCCTTGAGGAGCTCTCCGGGGCGCCCATCTCCTACATCGGCATCGGCCCCGGCCGCGACCAGACCATCGTGCGCAACGACGTGATGGAGCGCTAAGAAGCCCCTGCTTATCGACGAAAGCTTCGCGTTTAAGTTGTCCGGATTGATAGTGATTCCGGGGCCTGACGTGATCAGCCGCTTTTAGTGGCTGATGCTGATTTGAATGTCGGCCAGGCGAACCGTCAGCTGGTGCAGTCACCCACTGACAGCTCCGTTCTTCCAAGGCGGACGTTAAGGTTTCCAAGCAAGCCTTAGCCCGACCCCAGCTGCCTGATCTGCAGCGCACCGTGCCCCCGCATCCCGGAAAAGGGAAGCGAGGGCATTTTGGGGCCGACGATCTGTGCACGTCACCCCCTTGCATTCCAGCGCGTACAAGCAACTGTGGGATAATCAGTGACCATGACTGTTCCGCACTCTGCAGAGCACCCCTCCGAGCACTCCGCTGAGGACACGGGCGCTATCCCCACCGTCCCCGTCGCGCCTGCTGCCAGCGAGGAACCGATGGAAATGCCGCGCCGTGCGCTGATTTTGGGTGAGTCCCCGATGGCACTTGACCTGGAGCAGGCGTACAAGCGCCTGGGGTTTGACACCCGGGTCGGGGCGGCGAGCATCGCGGAGGTGTTCTACCCGGGGATCATCGTCACCTCGGGCGACGCGGAGGACACGATCGAGACAGTCCAGGAGATCTCGGAGCGCGTCGGCGCGGTGGTGGCGCCGTCGGTGGACGCGTGCCGCCACACCGCGGACCGGATGGCGGTGCGCAAGCAGGCCAACGAGGAACTGGGGCTTCCCACCCTGGACTACGAGTACGTCTCAACCCCGCAGGAGATGCACGACGCGGTGGAGCGCATTGGCTATCCGTGTGTGGTCAAAGCTCCCACGTCCAAGGACGGCGAGGGGTTTAGCTTCGTGCAGAGCGACGCGGATCTTGCCGACGCATGGCGCGCCGCCGATCGCGGCCTAGGCCAGGGCGCAGTAGTGGAGCGCTTCATCGACTTCGACTTTGAAGTCACCATCCTCGCGGCGCGCTCGATTGACCCGAGCACGGGCGAGTTGGCCACGTGGTTCTGCGAGCCGATTGGAACCCGGCACCGGGAAGGGCGGCTCGTCGAAAGTTGGCAGCCCGCGCCGCTGCCTGAGGCGGCGATGGATAACGCCCGCTCGATCGCGGCGCGCATCACCGGCGCGCTGGCCAGCTGCGGCATCTTCTCGGTGGAGATGTTCGTTTCTGGCGATGATGTTTATTTCTCGCAGGTCACCCCGCGTCCGAGCCGCGACGGCCTGGTCACCTTTGTCACCCAGCGCATCAACCAGTTCGACCTGCAGGCGCGCGCCACGCAGCGCTTGCCTATTGATTCGACGCTGATCAGCCCTGGCGCGGTGCGCTTTTTGGAGGGGCACCCGTCGCAGGCCGCGCTCGCTGCGGCCATGGCGGTCGAGGAAGTCACGGTGCGAATGCTTGGCGACGGCACGCTGGTCCTCGCCACCGCCGATTCCGCGGCCGAGGCGCGTCAACGCACGGACGAAGCTGTCAGGGCGATCAACCAGATCGATAACGCATCGGCCGAGAAATAGATCACATCATTTGATTCGGCCGGGTGCCATCTCCGTCGGTAAACTGGTGCATGTTTGCCCACGACGAAAGGTGATGCCATGTCTCAACGCCAATCTTTGCTGGTAACCCTCGCCAACCGCACCTTCGATGGTCTGGACCTGCAGCAGCTTGCCAGCCGTCTGGAACTGCCCCTGGTGCGACTTTCGGGTGACAGCGTGGCCGAAGTCTTCAACTCCGAGCAGATTGCCGATGCGCCCGCGCTGTACGCGGGCACCGGCGACTACAACTTCGATGCCCAGCTCGCCGCGGCACTCGGTGCGCCGGTGGTGCTCGTTGCCGGCGACGAGATGGCAGCCAACCTTGCTCAGGCGCGGATGCAGGAGTTGGGGGCGACCGTGGCGTCGATAAGCAATGGTGATCTGGGGGACGTCGAAGTGGGGGAGGCGAACGCCCGGCAGGTGATGAGCCCCGTGGTCTTCGAACGTCAGCTCATTGAGCAGGCCAAGGCCAACCGCAAGCACGTGGTGCTGCCGGAGGGCGAGGATGACCGCATTTTGCAGGCCGCGGACCAGCTGCTGAAGCAGGGCGTGGCGGAGCTGACCATCCTCGGCGACGTGGACGACATGAACCGCCGCGCGCAGGAGCTCGGCCTGGACCTGAGCGGCGCGAACCTGGTCAACCACCTCGAGTCCGAGTTGGCCGAGGAGTTCGCCGCCGAGTTTGCGGAGCTGCGCAAAAAGAAGGGCGTGACCATTGAGCAGGCGCGCAAGACCATGAAGGACGTCTCCTACTTCGGCACCATGATGGTGCACAAGGGGCTGGCAGACGGCATGGTCTCCGGTGCGGCGCACACCACCGCGCACACGATTAAGCCGTCCTTCCAGATCATCAAGACCGCACCGGGTGCTTCCGTCGTGTCCTCCGTCTTCCTCATGGTCATGCAGGACCGTCTCTGGGCGTTCGGCGACTGTGCCGTGAACCCGAACCCGACCGCGGAGCAGATCGGTGAGATCGCCGCTGTGTCCGCCAAGACGGCTGCGCAGTTCGGCATCGACCCGAAGGTGGCCATCTTGTCCTACTCCACCGGCACCTCCGGCACTGGTCCGGACGTGGACCGCGCGGTTGAGGCCACCGCCAAGGCGAAGGAACTCGCTCCGGACGTCGCCATCGACGGTCCGCTGCAGTTCGATGCTGCGTGCGACCCGGGCGTGGGCAAGAAGAAGGCCCCGGACTCCCCGGTTGCGGGCCAGGCCAACGTGTTCATCTTCCCGGACCTGGAGGCCGGCAATGCGGGCTACAAGATCGCCCAGCGCACCGGCGGTGCCCTCGCCGTGGGCCCGGTCTTGCAGGGCCTGAACAAGCCGGTCAACGACCTGTCTCGCGGCGCAACCGTGCCGGACATTGTCAACACCGTGGCTATCACGGCGATTCAGGCGGGAGCGAAGTAAATGTCCTACGTACTCGTTATCAACTCCGGATCCTCCTCCATCAAGTTCCAGATCGTGGACCCGGCCTCCAACGCCTCCGACGACCCGTTCGTCTCCGGCCTGGTGGAGCAGATCGGCGAGCCGCAGGGGCGTATCACCATCAAGCACGACGGCAACAAGTACGTCGTGCAGAAGGCGGTGCCCACCCATGGTGCGGGCTTGCAGGAAACATTCAAGCTTCTCGACGCCAAAGGTATCGGCCCCACCCAGTTGGACATCGTGGCAGCTGGCCACCGCGTGGTGCACGGCGGCATGGTCTTCTCCGAGCCAGAACTGATCCTGGACCCGGTGGTGGACCAGATCCGCGACCTAATCCCGCTGGCGCCCCTGCACAACCCGGCCAACATTGACGGCATTGAGGTTGCCCGAGCGTTGCTGCCGAACATCCCGCACGTTGCCGTGTTCGACACCGGCTTCTTCCGCGACCTGCCTCCGGCAGCCGCGCTGTACGCCATCAATGCGGATGTTGCGGAGCAGAACTTGATTCGCCGCTACGGCTTCCACGGCACCTCCCACGAGTTTGTCTCTTCCCAGGTTCCGGAGCTGATTGGCCGCGACCCGAACCACACCCGCCAGATTGTGCTGCACTTGGGCAACGGTGCCTCCGCTTCCGCCGTGGCCAACGGACGCCCGATTGACACCTCCATGGGCCTGACCCCGCTGGCTGGTCTGGTCATGGGCACCCGCTCTGGCGACATTGATCCGGGCATCATCTTCCACCTGGTGCGCCAGGGCGGCATGTCCATCGATGAGATTGACAACCTGCTCAACCGCCAGTCCGGTGTGAAGGGTTTGTCCGGCGTCAACGACTTCCGCGAGCTTCGCGCCATGATCGAGGATGAAAACGAGAACGCTTGGCTGGCGTACATGGTGTACCTGAACCAGCTGCGCCGCTTTATCGGCTCGTACATGATCGCGCTTGGGCGTGTGGACGCGATTACGTTCACCGCTGGCGTGGGCGAGAACGACCAGCACGTGCGTATGGACGCCCTGGACAATTTGAAGATGTACGGCATCGAGGTGGATCCGGAAAAGAATGCGCTGCCTAACGACGGCCCAAGGATCATCTCCACCGATGACTCCACCGTGAAGGTACTTGTCGTTCCCACTAACGAGGAGCTCGCAATTGCGCAGAAGGCGGCCGCCGTCGCCGCCCGTGTGGGGTAGCTAGGAGCGGAAAACCACTACTGCGACGGCAGTATTTGCATCCCGGGAACCAGGTAGATCCTGGTTCCCGGGATTACTTTTTGGCGACGTGTGGCAAACCCGTCAGGGTTGTTCGCCGTTGTGAAATATCACTTATTCTCCAGCGTTTTCCTGCCTGCTTGCGCTTCGAGCGGTGTGCAGATATTCGAAAGAGAAAACCAAGACGCTCCAATTAACGAAATTGTGTTGTTTTTACGGGGTGGGGCGCAGTACATTTACTGGAAGACAACCGTATTTTTGCTGATGGTTTCGTCGGCGATGAATCAAAGATTCAGAAAAGGGGTCTTGCAATGTCTCGGAAGCATTACCGCGCGCACTCTGTGCGCCAGCGCGGTACATCGGTAGCCGCGTGTGCGCTGGGTCTGTCGCTGGTAGCGACGGGTATCCAGCCGGTTGCAGCCCCGCAGTCCGCGCCGCAGGCCTCGGCTCAGCTTCTGAGCGATGCGCAGAAATCGCTGGTGAAATACCCGTCTTCCACCACCGTGCGTTATGGGGAGACGACCACGGTAAGCACCAACGTCAATAAACTTACGGTGTACCCACCAACGTCTTATGCGCTTGCCGACAGCGTGAACCCGGGCTGGGGTGCCGCCGTGGACCCGGTCAGCGGTGAGCTTTCCATCACTCCGGATACTTCCGCGGAGCTGCCAGCGACCGACACTATTTCGGTGGAGGCCACTTATAAGGACGGCTCCACGAAGATCCTGAGTGCCCCTATTTCGCTGGTGGCTGAGCCGGTGTACGTCGACCAAAGCGACAAGGTTTTCTGGGCTGGCAAGACAATCAAAGACATCAACATCCAGGTGAACAAGGCTCCGTTGACTTCCGGGTTGGCGCTCACCGATGATTCGCAGTTGCCGGATGGGCTGACCCCGGTGGTGCGTAACTTCGGCGGCATCAAGCACATCTTCATCAAGGGCACGCCGACCACCCCGGGCACTTACACCGTGAAGACGGAGATGCGCGACGGCGGCACCGTGATGGTCGGCGCTAACGGCGACGTTGCGCAGACGTTCACCATCACCGTGAAGGATTCCGCGAACCTTCCGGCCCCGGTCGAAGAGCCCATAGTGGAGGATCCCCAGCCCGTGGAGGCCGGGCAGGATCTGAACATTCAGATCCCCACCGACAACGCATCGTCCGTCGAGGTCTCTAACCTGCCGGACGGTGTTACCTACGACTCCGAGAACAGCACCATCACCGGCAAGCCGACGCAGCCGGGCGACTACCAGGTCGATGTGGAGATCGTGACTAATGACGTTGACCCGAAGGTCATCCACGACACCGTTTCGATCAAGGTGGCAGAGCCGGGCACTCTCTCGACCGCGCAGCCGACGACGACTGCTGGGGCCACCACTGCGCAGCCGACGACGTCCCCGCAGCCGACAACGTCTACTCAGCCGACGACCTCTGACGCTTCGGCTACTACTGCTACTTCGGTAACACCGACCACGTCCGCGCAGTCCACGACGACCTCTGGTGCTTCGGCTACTACTGCTCCTTCGGCAACGTCGACTCCGGCACAGCCGACGACCTCCCCGCAGTCCACGACGACTGCTGGGGCTACAACTGCTACTTCGGCACAGCCGACCACGTCCGCTCAACCGACGACCACCGCGAAGTCGACGACCACCACCGCGAAGCCGACCGGCGGTTTGACCACGATTGCGCCGACTTCGACAAAGCCGACCAACACCACGAAGCCGGCGACCAGCGCCCAGCAAACCACTACCAACCCGAATCCGGCTGCGACCGGCTACGCATGGGACACGCTCCGTGTGCAGGCTGGCAGCACCAAGTTCGCCTTGCCGGCGGCTACCCCGGATCAGTCTTCCGCCGTCAACGTAGACGGGACCTTGCCTGATTGGCTCTCGGTTGCTTCCGACGGCCAGATCGTGGCTGCTCCGGGCCGCGAGATTAAGCCGGGAACCTACACGGTGGACGTGCAGTCTGACGCGGGTGAGCGCGACACCATCACGGTGGAAGTGACCGCCCCGGTCAGCGATGCCGACCGCATCACGCCGGAGTACAAGTCCTCCTTCGTGCAGGCGGGTGAGACCAATTCGAGCCGTCGTCCGGTGGCAACCGTCGACCGCGACGGCGTGAAGTACGAGAACCAGCCGCTGCCGGCTGGCACGAAGTTCAAGACGGCAAGCCCGAGCGCCACCGTCGACGAGAACACCGGCGTCATCACTGTTGCCGCACCGATCACTCAGAAGGCTGGCTCCACAATCCCGGTCACGGTCGATGCCATCTACCCGGACGGCACGACCGACCAGATTGAGACCTTCTTCGAAGTTGACGCAGGTCTGCAGAGCGAGGTGTACCAGCCCGCGTACCAGGAAGGCCGCGGCGCACAGCCGGGCCGCACCGTAGAGGTTCCGGTAGTCGAGGACACGGTGCCGGCAGATGCTCAGTTTGAGCTGTACCCGGTCGACCGCAAGGAGTACAAAGGCTGGGACATCAGCATCGACGCGGATACGGGCACGATCACCGCGACTGCACCGGCCAACAATCCGGAGGGCATCACCGTTCCGGTGAAGGTGCTCTACTCCGACGGCACGACCTCCGACAACGACAAGGGCGAGGCCACCGTGTTCGCGCGTATTCCTGCGCTGACGAGCGAGACGTTGGCTGATGCCACCACTGCTGCGCAGTACGGCAAGCCGTTCTTCGACGCTGACGGCAACATCCGTCTTTTCCCCTCGGGTTCGCTGCCCAATGGTGCCACCTTCGAGCAGGACGGTTTGACGGCTCTGCCGGTGGAGATTGACCCGGCAACCGGCGCGATCACCGTCAAGGTCCCGGAGGACGCACCCGCTGGTGCGGCCTTCGACGTGCCATTGAAGCTGACGCTGCCGGACGGCTCCGTGCAGGAGATCGTGGTTCCGGTGTCCACCAAGTCCGAAGCTGCGGATGCGGTGGTGTCCTGGAACCCGATCAAGGTCACGGAGGCAGGCATGCCGATCACGGTGGCGCCGAGTTCCGCTCCGGCGGGCGCGACTTACGCGCTGGCGGCGTCCTTCGATGCCCCGGGCTGGCAGGCGTCCGTAGACCCGGCCACCGGTGCTGTGACCGCCACCCGCGTCGGCGATGAGGACGACCCGCAGGCTGCGCTCATCCCGATCGTGGTCACCTTCGCGGACGGCTCGCAGCGCACCGTGGAAATCCCGGCGACGGCCGTGCGCGGCACCGCCGCACTGACTGAGGTGGAGTACCCGCGCGCGAGCGTGAATGCGGGCGAGGTAGTCACGCTGAAGCCGAACGTTGCGGATGCGAGCTTCTCGCTGATCAAGCCTGTGCCGGGGCTTCGTCTGCAGATTGATCCGGCGACGGGCGAGCTTACCGTCGCCACGTTCGACGGCACCGCCCCAGGCGTGCGCGACGTCCCGGTCGAGGTGACGTTCGCGGACTCCTCGCACACCGTCATCTCGGCGCGCGTTGAGGTGAGCACGAAGGACGGGAAGGCGAGCTACGCGGAGAGCGTGCAGCTTGACGACGTCTCGGTGGTCGGCCACCCCGACTCCACCACGCGTTTCACGCTGCCGGTTCCGGCGCACGCCACGTCACAGCCGTTCCAGCTGGGCGAGTTCGATGCCGACGGTTGGGAAGCGTCCCTGAACCACACCACGGGCAAGCTCGACGTCAAGGTCCCTGCGCACGCCGCCGGCCAGACCAAGCAGATCCCGGTGAACGTGCAGTTCAAGGACGGCTCCACCGGTACGTTCAATGTGCTGGTGAAGGTGGATGGCGTGGTGGCCGGAGGGTCGTCGCAAAGCTCGCAGGGCTCCTCGCAGCCGATGCCTTGGGTGTGGGCGCTCGCCGTGCTCGGTTTGCTGGGGGCCGCGTCCAAGGTTTTGTACGATAATCGTGAATTTTTTCAAACTTTTTTAGTCTGGTGGAAGTAGAAGCACATGATGCAAGCAGGTAAGAAAGCGATCGCGACTGCTGTCGCACTGGGCATCAGTGCCGGCTTCGCGGTTCCGGTGACGGCCGACGCGGCCGTGGACACAAGCAAGAGCTACCAGGTGGGTGTGACCACCGGTGCTGGCGAAGGCTTCCAGAACGTGGACGTGAACAAGGGCCGCGTGTCCTGGTTGATGTACAACAGTCTGTCGAACGGCCTGATGCCGACGGCGTTCTACCTGGACGCGTACGCAGACGGCCAGAAAGTCGATTTTGCAGGCGATGCGACGAAGGTGGACGCCGCCTCGAACGCCGACGGCGACGTGGTCACCCTCACCCACACCGACGACAAGCTGGGCGTTGAGCTGGTTCGCACCTTCACGGTGTCTCCCACGGACGTGGACGTGCGCGTGGAGCTACGCAGCTTGTCCGGGAAGAAGAACCTGAAGGTCGTGCTCACGGACGGCTTTATGTCCTACGACTACCCGATCACCGCCGACGAGGTGGGCGCGGACGGCTTCTCCATCGACGTGGGCGGCCGCTACCAGCTGCAGTCCCAGTTCCACGGTGCGACCACCACATCCACCGGCGACAGCCAGACGTCCGCCGCCGCAGGTCAGAACGACGGCTCCCGCTTCCAGGCCGGCGTGTGGGAAGCCGACGCTGCCTCGCTGAGCGCGCGTATGAGCATCCACGGCGACGCCAACGAGGCCCTGACGGACACCGACGGCGACGGATTCCCGGACGACTGGGAGCTCAACGGCTTCACGTCCAGCGACGGCACCGAGTTCCCGCTGCACCGCTGGGGCGCAGACCCGAACAAGAAGGACCTGTTCCTGCAGCTCAACTGGATGAAGTCCGAGTGGGAGACGAAGGGCTGCTCCGAGAAACGCCAGTACGCCGCCACTGAGGAGGACTTCGGCCGCTTCATGGAGTGCGCGGACGCGAACGTCAACGTCTACCGCCCGTCGCGCGCGATCCTCAACGACCTGGTCGACCTGTTCGACCGACGCGGCTACAACCTGCACATCGACGCGGGCGACTACTACAACAACATCCCGGGCCTGAGCGATACCCACGGCGGCCCGACGGTGGATTACACCCCGTACTACTTCGGCAACGAGGTACCCGGTGTGCGCCTGGTCAAGGACCGCAAAAACCTGCTCGGAGCGCGCCAGTCCGTCTTCCGCGTGGGCGTCATCGGCGATACCCAGCAGGCAGGCAACCTGTCTTCCGGCAACGGCCTGATTTCTGACGGCGCGTTCTACGTGGCAAAGAACTACCTGATGACCTCGCAGGAGCAGATGCGCAACACCATCCTCCACGAGTTCGGCCACAACCTGGGTCTGACGCACTCCGGCGCCTCCAGCGTGGACAGGCCGGATCACTCATACGTGCCCAAGTACCGGTCCGTGATGAACTACCTGTACCAGTTCAGCCACTTCGATTACTCGGACACGACCGCGTCCTCGAACGACTCCGTGTCCATCCCGGAGGCGTGCTACAACGGCTCCGCGAACTGCTACAACGGCTCCTACAACATCAAGCCGGACTGGGACAACCTGGACGTGGTCAACGGCGAGATTGCCAAGGCCAACGGCTCGGTCGGCGTGACCACCGACCCGGAGGAGTCCGGCCACGAGCACCCGAGCGTGGACAAGCTCGTTGTGCTCGCCGCCGAGGAGAACAACGGCATGGCCGGCCTCCGAGTCATGGGCGAGCGTGACGGCAAGAAGAACGTCATCGTCGCCAACCGCTCGGACTCCAAGATCAACCTGGAGCTGTCCAACCTGGGCATCGACTTACACAAGTTCACCCTGCAGGCGGATTACCCGGGCGGGACCTTCCGCCAGGAGTACCCGGTTGAAGGCGCGCTGTCCGACTACGCGCAGCTGCCGGTCGAGGTGCCGATTGCCAACACCGCAGGCTACAAGGACTCCACCATGCCGGTGAAGTTCCGCGTGTTCAACGAGGACGGCAAGCTCGTGGCGGAGGAAAACGTCGACTTCTCCGTGCTCAACTACACCACCGAGCAGATGGATCAGCTGGTCAAGGAGCTGGAGAAGAACAGCTCGCCGCTGCTTAACGACGCTCGCGATACCGTTGCCAAGATCGATCCGGCCAAGCCGACCCTGGCCAAGCCGGCTCCGGTGGCAACCACGTCGAACAAGCCGGTCCAGCCGGGATCCCGCGGCCCGGTGCTGACGGAGCTCAACGGCGCGACCTCGGAGCCCGCAGCCCCGGCCAAGCCGAAGCCGAGCACCACGACGAACACGAAGACGCAGTCGAAGCCGGCTGACCAGGCAGGTGCGAAGGTCAACGCCACCGGCAAGGGCGGCGACTCCGGCAGCAACGCCGGCATCATCGTCGGCGTCATCATCGCCATCCTGGCGGTGCTGGGTCTCGGGGGTGCGGCTGCCGCGATGAGCGGCGCGTTTTAGCCCCGTCTGAGAACCCCGCCTTAAAGCCCCGCCCCTAGAACTCCTTCTTAAAACCAGGTGGCGGGGCGCACCTTGTTGGCCATGTCCACCAGCGCGTAGCGGTGCTTCGGGTACGGCGCGACACGTGCCTGCTCCCGCAGCGTCTGGGCGAGGCCGCGGCGCAGTCCCCGGACGGTGAAGGGGTACTCGAACAGCGCAACGTTAGTGGCGGCCGAGTGCCGGCGCAGGTAGGTCAGGCCCGCCTCGATAACGGCCACCTTGATCTGCAAAAACCGCGGTTCGGTGGAGGGGATCTGCTCCAGCCGGCGCGCCGCTAAGCGGGTGCGTTCCTCGCTGGGTTCGCCGTCGACCAGGCACAAAATCGAGGTCAGCTGCGCCATGCGGAAGTGCCGCGACGCGTTGGGTACCTTGTCCAGTGCCTTGATGGCCAGTTCCGCTTCGCCCTCGCACATGAGCATGCGCGCCAAGCCGAACGCCGACGAGACGGTGGTGGGGTTGGTTAGCCACACCAGCGCGTAGAGGCGGATGGCGTGGAAACGCAAGCCCTCGGGGGCCATAGCGGTCATGGACCAGGTGGTGTCGACTACCCCGTCTGCGGCCATCTCTTCGCACACCGCGTTGGTCACGTCGCAGAGGTGCCGGTCCAGGCCGGCGGCGGCGGGCGCGAGCTCGTCGTGAAGCAGGCGGCTGGTCTGGAAACCGCCGTCCTGCAAGATGAGCTCGCTAACGGCAGCGAGGGCGAGCTTGGGCGCGGCCTCGCCCGGCAGTAGGTTGAGCACCTCCGCGAAGGAGAGTTTCGCGGCGGCGAAATCTCCCAGCAGCGTCTCCACCACGCCTGCGTACCAGGAGTAGCGCCAGTTGGTGCCGAAGCGTTCCTTCAGCGAGCGCAGCCAGGTGAGGGCCTGCGGGGTCAGCCCCAGGTCGAGCATGGTGCGCACGACGCCGAAGGGGATTTCCACGGAGTGCTCGTATTGCGGGGTGGACATCGCCTGGCGCAGCGTCTCCAGTGTTTCTCGGGGCTCGGCGTAGGAGGAGCCCTGGAGCATCGCGGCGCCGACGTCGGCGCTGTCGACCAGCGGCGAGGGCAGCGCTGCAACGACTTCCTGCGGGGTGATGTCCACGCTGCGGGCGATGCCGTCGATGAGCTGGTCGGTGCGGAAGACCAGGTGCTTGGTGCCGAACGTCGTACGCTGCGGAGAAAACAGCGAGTGCTGCGCGGGGTAGGTCCGCCCGTCGCGCACCGCCACCACCTCGCGCAGCACGCCAAGCAGCTGCGCCTCCAGCTCCACCAGGCTGGTGAAGCGCTGGGCGGGGTCCTCATGGCAGCATCGCGCCAGCAGCCGGTACAGGGAGGTGTATTGGCGAAACAGCGGTTCCTCGACGGGGGAGGGAATGCCGGGCGCGTACACCCCGTCCGACTGCGGCAGGTCCACCACCAGCGACGCCAGGGTGCGGCCCACGGTGTAGACGTCGGAGGCGATCGAAGGGCCTTCGCTGGCCACCTCGGGCGCCTGGAAGCCCTTTGTGCCGTAGATGAACCCGTATGCGCCGATGCCGGAGACCGCGCCCATGTCGATCAAGGTGACCTGGTCTTCGGTGACGATGATGTTGTCCGGCTTCAAGTCGTTGTAGACCACCCCGCGCGAGTGCAGGTAATCCAGCGCGGGCAGTACTTCGAGCATGTAGGCAATCGCGATGTCGGGCTCGAGCGCCCCGCCTTTGGAGGCGTTGCGCCACGACCGCAAACTCGGCCCGCCCACGTACTCCATCACGGTGAACCCGCCGGGCACGCGAGGGTCGTCGATGAAGTTGAAAATCTGCACGATGCCCGGGTGGGTGATGTCGGCCAAAAACTCGCGCTCCGCCGCAGCTGCCGCCGCCTCGTCGGGGTTGTCCTTAGAGTGCAGGCCCTTGAGCACGACCACGCGCCCGGCCACGTAGTGGTCCTGCGCCAAGTAGATCCAGCCCATGCCGCCGTGGGCGATCACGCCCATGATCTCGTACTGGCCGGCCACCACGTCGCCCGGCTGCAGCACAGGCGGGGCGATGTTTTTCTTCACCACCGCCGGCTGCGGGTCGATCAGCGCTTCCCGGGGCGCGGTCGGCTCCACCCAGGGCAGCTCCACCATGCCGTCGGCCACCACGCGGGTGGCGCGCCGGGTGCCGCGGCGCTCGCGGAACGTGTCCAGTGCCTGCCTGCGGGAGCGTTGCGACGTATCCTCCCGGTTCCCTCCCTTTCGCAGCTGGTCCAGGTCTTTGAGCAGCCCCGCCATCTCGCCCATGGCGGAGTAGTCGGTCTCGCCGTCGGAGTCCCACTGCTCGTCCTCGTCGGCAAAGGGGTCGAAGGCGACCGCCTCGGTGCCGGGTTCGTCTTCGTCTGCGAACGGGTCGAAGGCCACCGCCTCCGTCTGCTGCGTGTCTTGCGCTTCAAGCGCCTCCCGCTTTTTGTCGTCGTTGCTCACGGCTCCTCCTTGCGGTACATCAGCGGTGGCGGGGCAGACTCTGCGATGGAGCCGCCCAGCCAGGTGGAGTAGAGATCGGACCACGTGCCGTCGTTGCGCATGCGCTCCAGCGTCGCGTTGACCTGCCGCACCAGGTCGCTTTGCCCTGTGGGCATGCCCACCCCGTAATACTGCGAGGCCAGGGTGCCGGGCAGGATCTCCGCGTACGGGTCTTGCGCGGACAGGCCCGCCAAGATGGAATCATCCGCCACAATCGCGTCTGCCTGGAACTGCTGCGTGGCCATCAGACAATCGGACCAGGAGCGGGTGCGCAGCACCTTCGAGTGCGGGGCGTAGGTGTGCGCGATCTGAGTCAGGTTGGTGCCGTCGACGATGCACACCGTTTTGTCCGCCAGCTGGTTGATGTCTGAGACACCCCTGTCCCGCGGCACCAGCACGCGCACCCGCGAGGTCAGGTACGGGGTGGAAAAGGCGATCGAGGCGGCGCGCTCCGGGGTAATGGACATGGTGCGGATGACAAGGTCCACCTCGCCGTTGTTCAGCGCTTCCGCGCGGGCCGCTGAATCCACAAAGCGCAGATCCAGCCTGTTTGTCCCGGAGTCGTCCTCGCCGAAGATGTCGTGCGCGATGGCGCGGGCGAGGTCGACCTCCAGCCCGCGCAGTTCGCCGCTGGCGGTGTCGCGGAAGGCCAACAGGTACAGCGACTGGTCGATGCCCACCACCAGCCGGCCGCGCCGCTTGATGCGGTCCAGGTTTGGAGTCTGCTCCTCCTGCACGCGCGGGTTCAGCGAGCCCTCCCAGTCCAACTTCGTCGGCACGAACGGATCATCCGGCACCCCGGAAGCGTCCTCGAGTTTCGCGCCGGGCGGCAGGGGCAGCAGCTCGCGGGTGGTGGAGGTCTCCGGCTGCGGCTCGATGGGGGCGCGGACCGGATCCGCCGCGTCCGCACACCCCGCTAGTATTCCGGCCGCGGCCAGGCACGCAATGGTTTTTGCTCTCACAGGTACTCACCCAACCTTCTGCGGATGCCCAGCCACGTGCACATCACCGCGAGCACGGACAGCAGCGCCACCACCGCAGAGACCCTTCGCGTGGCGTCCAGGGAGGCGTCGATGTAGGTCTGCGTGTCTTGGCGGGAGGACGCGATTAGTTCAGACAGAGCAGCGTCGAGCTGCCGGAACGGCGCCTCGCCGGCCGCCCTGTCGGAGGCCAGCAGGGCCGCCGCTTGGTCGTAGCTGCCGCTGTTTAAGGCGCCGACCAGCTCGTTGTGGTCGAAGGCCCAGGTGCGCAGGGCGTCGCGTGCGTCGTCGATAAGCTGCTGCTCGCCGCCGTACGCCTCGGCCGTAGCAAGGGCCTCGCTTACCGACGCATACGTTCCGTCAAACGCCCTCGAAGAATGCACCACGGACTGGCGGCGCAACAGCGCGAACGTCTCGTCCGTGCGGGTTTCCAACGCGTCGATCCGCGCGGCGGTCAACTCCTCCCACGGCTGCGCCGCCTGCTCGTAGCCCACCGAGCCGTTGCGCCAAGACTGGTAGTTGGACACCCCCGCCCACGTCAGCGCCACCACCACGGCCAGCGTGCCAGCGAGGAAACCGCGGTTGAAGCGGCGGCGGAACACCCGCCACAGCCACCACTGCGCAAGCACGAGAAACCCCAGCGCGGCCAACAGTCCGGACAGCGGAACCCACTGCGGCTGGGACAGACGGCGCATCTCCTTGGCCACATCCGCGCGGGTCAGCGCGTTGATCTCGGAGGCCGCCACCTGCATGCGAGAACGCATGATGCTGGACGCCTCAGACATGTAAGCCACACCCACCGGGTTGCCCATGCGCTGGTTCACGCGGGCGCGCTCGTTCAACCCGGCGTAGACAGGCAAGTCCCGCTGAATCTCGCCGACCAGCTCCTCAATGCGCTCACTGCTCGGGGAATTGGCCTCCACCGCGCCCTTGTAAATCTCGCCGGCGGAGCTGACCGCGGTGTCCAACGCCGCGGAATACGCCTGCACGTCCTCGTGCGACAGTGGCCCGGGCTGGACAAACCCGCCCGCCGCGATCGTGTCCGCGCGCAGCAGGGACGTGGACAGCAGGTGCGCGGCCGCGCTCATCGGCTCCGTGGCCTCGCGCACCGTGTCCAGCGACTGGTTGCGCCCCGCCATGGACTGGCTCATGGAAAGGCCCGCCGCCAGCAGCATCCCGGTCAGCAGCACCATCACCACAATGATGCGCCCCGGAGTGGTCTGCGCAAACGCCTTCGAGCGGCGCCCCAAACGCAGCGGGCGCGCCAAGGGGCCGTGGATGACGCCGTGCAGGCGCGGGTGCTGCGGCCGCGCCTCAAGCTCGTCGAGCCACGCGTCGTCGCTCGCCATGCTCTGCGTCACCATTCCGCAATAATAACCGTTCCCACCTACAGTGGGGGCCATGCTTGGCGACGGAAACGGCTGGGTCACCGCACCCGACGGAACACGACTGTGGGGCAAGTACGGCGCGGCTGGACTCTTCCTCGTTGCCGGAACAGGCACAGACGCGAAAGCGCTGCTGCAGCACCGCGCCGCCTGGACAGCCCAAGGTGGCACCTGGGGCATCCCCGGCGGCGCCCGCGACAGCCACGAAACCGCAGCGCAGGCGGCCGTGCGTGAATCGGTGGAGGAGTGCGCCATCGACCCGGACGAGCTGCGCGTGGTGGAAGAACTGACCACCACCGACCTGCCCGGCTGGAGCTACACCACCGTCATCGCGCTGTGCCCGGCCCCGCTGGCCGTGACCGCCAACGAGGAATCGGAAGAGCTCCGGTGGGTGGCCTTGCGCGACATTGCGGGCTATGAGCTGCACCCGGGCTTCGCGGCGTCGCTAAGCAATGTGCTCCAAACGGCGATGGTGCATACTGAACCGCATGATTGAAGTGCAAGGCCTGACCAAACGGTACGGCAACGTCGAAGCGGTCAACGACCTCACGTTCACCGTCAAACCCGGCGTTGTCACCGGCTTCCTCGGCCCCAACGGCGCAGGTAAATCCACCACCATGCGCATGATCCTGGGGCTGGACCGACCCACCGCCGGCACCGCGCTGATCGACGGAGTGCCCTACCGCAAGCTCACCGACCCAGCGCGCAAAGTCGGCGCGCTTCTCGACGCCAAAGGTGTCCACCCCAACCGCTCCGCCCGCGCCGCCCTGCTCTGGCAAGCGCAGGCCGCCGGCCTGCCGCGCACCCGCGTCGACGAAGTGCTCGAACTGGTGGGCCTGACAGACGTCGCCGGCAAACGCGTCGGCGGGTTCTCCCTCGGCATGGGCCAACGCCTCGGCATCGCGGCAGCGCTGCTCGGCGACCCGGAATACCTGATCCTCGACGAACCCGTCAACGGCCTCGACCCCGCCGGCATCCACTGGGTACGCGGCCTTTTGCAATCCCTCGCCGCGGAAGGACGCACCGTATTGGTCTCCTCCCACCTTTTGGCAGAGATGGCGCAAACCGCCCAAGACCTCATCATCATCGGCCGCGGCCACCTGGTGGCCAACACCTCCATGGACGAATTCATCCGCGCCAACTCCGGCGTGTCCACCATCGTGCGCACCCCCACCGAAGACGGCGCGGCCGCCCTCGCCGCAGCGCTGGAGCAAGTGCCATTCACACGCTCCACCGAAGACGGCACGCACGTGTTCCGCATCCCGGACCGCACCACCGACGACATCGGCCGCATCGCCTTCGACGCCGGAGTGCCCCTGTCCGAGCTCAGCGAACGCCGCGCCTCCCTCGAGGAGGCCTACCTACAATCCACCGAGGGCCACGCCCAGTACGTCTCCCCGGGAGGTACCTATGCTTAACCTGTTCCCAGCCGAGTGGACCAAACTGCGCTCCACCGCCTCCTTCTGGTGGAACGCCGGACTCACCCTCGCCTTCGGCGCCTTCTTCGGCGCGCTCTTCGGCTCCGCCTCCCGAGTCGGCGGCATGCCATACGCACCCATGGCCGTGGTCGCCACCCTGGCGCTGACCGCCGGCATCATCGTCATCGTCCAAGCCTCCATGACGGTGTCCACCGAGTACCGCTTCGGCATCCCGGCCACCAACTTCCGGGTGGCGCCGAACCGGTGGCAGGTCGCCCTGGTCAAACTCCTGCTCGGTGCCGTGCTGGCTGCCCTTCTCGCCCTCGCGAGCCTTGCCATCGGCTTCACAATCGGCGACGCCACCGCCACCATCGGCGCGGACTGGCTGCACAACACGGCAGTGCACCGCGCGCTGTGGGCCGTGCCGCTGGGTATGGCGCTGATCACGATGTTCCAGCAGGGCATCGGCTGGATCGTGCGGCAAACAGCAGGTGCCGTCGTGATTGGCATGGGCATGATGCTGCCCCTGGAAACCATCATCGGGATCATCCCGCGCTTCGGCGCCGACGTGGCCAAGTACATGCCGTTTGGCAACCTCATGGCGTTTATGACCAACTCGCCGAACGGGCAGTGGTCGCTGAACGCCTCGCTGGGCATCTTCGCGGTGTGGGCGGTGGCGCTGTGGGTCATCGGCGTAATCCTGCTGGAGGCGCGCGACGCTTAAAGGGGCTGCCGCCTCCTCCCCGCCTCCTCCGCGGATCCGGCTACCTCCTCCTCCGCGGAACCGGCTACCTCCTCCTCCGCGGAACCGGCTACCTCCAACCGGCTACTGGGCGAAAAACCCAGTGGTAACCGGTTGTAGGTAGCCGGTTTCCCTTTTTGCGGCGGCGTGGCAGGCGAGTGCGACCCTGGTTTGCTAGCCTGACCGGTGTCATCGGGGGGGATGACCGAAATGGGGGGGGGATCATGGACCGCGCACGCCTCGCTGGGATGTTGTTGTCCAGGCAAGCTGCTGAAGGGCAGGATTGCCGACAACTCTCGGCAACCAAATTCATCGCCACTGCCGATTGGGACGGCCTGGCATCGCACGAACGGGAGTATCTGCGCTGCTATTCCGTATCGGCGGCCGCCTACAAATCGGTGCTGGTGGGCAGATCCGCCGCACGCCTGAACGGTTTGTGGGTCGTTCCCAACGGGGAGGAGCTGGTTGAGTTGGCGCAGACCAACGGCAACCCGCCCCCGAAAAGGCAGTGGCCGGAAGGGGTGCTCTACCGCCACATCCGTGTCCCGGAGGTCGACTGGGAGGTCCGCCAACCGCTCGATCGCGCCGGTGCAGGCGCAACACTGCGCGTGACTACCCCGGCCCGCACTGTGGCGGATATCGCGAGGTTCCACGGGATCCCTGAAGCGGTGGCTGCCATTGACGGGCGATACTCCGGCACGTCGCCGATTGACCAGCAATCTTGGTGCGACCGCATCCTTGCGGTGGCGGAACGCATGCGGGGAAAACGGGGGATCGGCCGGGCGAGGCAAGCTGTGGCCCTGAGCTCTGCCAAGTCGGAATCGCCGTTCGAGTCTGTCATTCGAGTGCTGTTGGCGCTGCGCCGAATCAAGGTCGACGAGCAGATGTGGATAGGCCGGAAATACCGAGTTGACCTGCTGTGGGGAACGCTGGTCATCGAGATCGACGGCTACCTCAAGTTCAAGAACAAACCTTACGAGGAAGTGATCAAGCAGGAAACGCGCGATCGCTGGTTGAAGGAGCAGGGGTACGCCGTCATCCGGTTGTTTCCCGCAGAGATCATCCGCGACCCCGAAGGGTGCATCCGCCGAATCCTGGAAATGAAGGCGGAAGCGGACGCGAATCCGTCTGTGCGTGTCCGCGCCACTGTGCACCGCCCACGGTAGGGGCCGAGCCCGGCCGGGGTGGGGCAGGCCCGCGCCATGAGGGCCCGAACCCCAAAACCGGCTACCTCCAACCGGCTACCACTGGGTTTTTCGCCCGGTAGCCGGTTGGAGGTAGCCGGTTCCGCGGGAAGGGGGCGCAAGCGCGGGCGCGGGATGGGCGCGGGCTGGGGGCTGGGGCGCGGGCTGTGCCGCAAGCGCAAACGCGCCCTCCGAGCCGCCGCCCCGAGCCGCAAGCGCAGACCCCGCCCCCGCCGAGCCGCCGCCCCCGCCGAGCCGCCGGCACCAACGCCTATTGCAACGCCGACGTCAGCTTCATCACGTTGTCCACATACCGCCGGTGCCAGGGCCGCTGCGCCCACCGCTCCAGCGTCAGTTCCCGCGAGACGGCCAGGTAGTTCGCGCCGAGCTGCTCCAGCGCCGGCAAGAGTGACCCGGACGCGACGAACAGGGAGGACTCGTAGTTCAGGGAGAAGGAGCGGATGTCCATGTTGGAGGATCCCACCACGCCGACGGCGCCTTCGCGCCCGGGGTCCGCGAGCACGAATTTGGTGTGCAGCACGTACGGCGCGGGGAATTCCCAGATGTGCACCCCGGCTTTGAGCAGCGCCTCGTAGTAGGCGGATTGCGCGTGCTGCACCATGAACTGGTCGGCCTTTTCGCCCACGAGCAGGTCCACGCGCACGCCGCGGTAGCAGGCGGAGGTGATGGCCTCGAGCATGGATTCCTCGGGCACGAAGTAGGGCGAGCAGAGCGTGAGCTGTGCTTTGGCGTTGTGGATCATGGAGTTGAACATGCGCAGGTTCGGTTCGGTGAGGTAGCCGGGACCGGAGGGGACGAGTTGTAGCACGTCGCCTTTGCTTGTCGACGTTTCCTCCGGCGCCCCCGCCACATCCAACCGTTCGCCGGATTCTGTGTACCAGTCCACGGCGAACATGGACTCCACGGAGGAGACGATGGGCCCTTCCAGCTCCACGAATGCGTCGACCCATTGGCGGCCGGCGCGGACGTGGCCGGGCATGAGGTAGCCGCGGTCGATGAGGTTGAGGGAGCCGAGGAACGCCACCTGCGAGTCGATGACCACCAGTTTGCGGTGGTTGCGCAGGTCGGGGCGTCGCCAGCGTCCCCGCAGGGGTGCTAGCGGCAGCATCATGTGCCAGTCCACGCCGATGTCGGTCAGCCGTTTTTTCAGTTTCCTGAAACCGGGGTATTTGGCGGAGCCGATGTGGTCGAACAGTAACCGCACGTGCACGCCCCGCTGTACTGCGCGTTCGAGTGCTTGGAAGACGACGTCCGTGGTGTCGTCCCAGGCGACGGCGTAGATTTCGATGGAGATGGTGGCGGAAGCGCCGTCGATAAGCTTGGCTATGCGCAGCATCGTCTTGCGGTAGTCGGCCCAGAGGGCGCGCACGTCGCCGCGGACGGCGGGGTAGCCGGTGAGCTCGCGGTTGAGGTGGACCAGCGAGGCGGTTTCGGGCGGCAGGTGGCGGCTGGTGTCGTCGGGGCCGGCCCACGCTCCGTCCAGCGCGCGGCGGGCCTGCACCTGGATGCGGTGGCGGCGCCGCGAGACGAAGGTGGAGCCGAACAGCAGGTACAACGGCAGGCCCACCACGGGAAGCAGGAGGATGAGCAGCAGCCACGCGTTGGCGGAGGAGGGTTTGCGCCCGCCCGGCACGACGCCGATCATCACGAACTTGATGGCGTAGTCCACGACCATGGCCGCGAACTGCCACCACGACAGGTCCAGGCTCATCGGGCCCTCACCTAACGTCGTCGTAGGCCAGGCCGCGGGTGTCGTAGTCCACGATCACGGGGGCGTGGTCGGAAGCACCTTTGCCGTTGCGTTCCTCCACGTCGACGAAGGCGCGCTGCACGCGGTCAAACATGGGTTTGGTGGCGAGCTGGAAGTCGATGAGCATGCCCTCGTTTTTCTGGAAGCGCATGGATTTGTAGTCCCAGAACGTGTAGGGCTGCTCGTGCGTGACCTCGTAGAGTCCGGATTCGAGCAGCATTTCAAAGGCGGCGCGCTCCGGCTCGGTGACGTGGGTTTTTCCTTCGAACCAGGAGATGTCCCACACGTCCTCGTCGCGGGGCGCGACGTTGAAGTCGCCCATGTAGACCTGCAGCTCGCCGGGCTGGACCTGGTCGGCCAGGGACCACAGAAACTGCAGTTTGTAGTCGTAGTGCGGGTCGCCGATCTCGCGGCCGTTGGGCACGTACAGGCTCCACACGTCCACTCCGCCGCAGACGGCTCCCACGGCGCGGGCTTCGCGCTGCGGCTCGCCGGTTTTGGCAAATGCGGGTTGGCGCTCGAAGCTGTCGCGGACGTTGTCCAGCCCCACCCGTGAGGCGATGGCCACGCCGTTCCATTGGCTCACGCCCACGTGCGCGACCTCGTAGCCTGCGGCTTCGAAGGTGGAGTAGGGGAACTTAGAGTCCGCGGTTTTGGTTTCTTGCATCGCCAGCACGTCCACGTCCTCGCGTTCGAGGAAGGCGGCGATCCGCTCGGCGCGGGTGCGCACCGAGTTGACGTTCCATGTGGCGATTCGCATGCGGCCTAGCCTAGCGTCGCCATCCGTCGGCGATGATGCTCCATGGCCCCTGCGGGCAGTGCGCTTAGCGACGCCACACCGAAGGCGTCCCCTGCAACCCACGCAACCTGCTCGTCGTGGAGCGTCCACGCGTCGTCGAGCACTTTCAAGGCGGGTTTGCCGATGCGTTCCGGGATAGTCAGGCGCACCGGCAGCCCCCGGTCGGCGTAGAAGGCGCGGATTGCCTCGAGCGGCAGTGGCTCGAAGCCGGCGGCCGGGCCGAGGGGGACAGCGGAATTGGCCTCGTCTCCTGCGCCGGTGCGCATGCACCAGCCGCCGGCCCATTGTTCTTCTGTCACGTCGAGGCGGTCTGCCAGGCGCCGCTCTAGCGAGCGGATCTCGGAGTTGCGCACCGTGCGCGGGGAGAGCTTTTTGATGATGTGCAGGTCTGAGACCTCAATCGCCTCTTTCGACGACGGGAAGCCGCCGACCTCCTGCGGGCGGATCACCAGCGGGTCGAGCGAGAGCACGTGGCCGATGATGTCGCTGGCGTGCTCGCCGCGGCGTTGGCGCACCACGACGCGGTCGCCCACGGCGACCTCGTCGGAGCGGAAGATCCGGGACACGCCTTACTTGCGCGACCCGCGCGGGCGCACCATGCCGGTGAGCACCAGGGTCGCGCCCAACAGCAGGGCGAGGGTGCCGGCGGCGATCAGGCCGCGCATCGGGGTGCCGGTATCCGCCAGGTCGCCGTCGCGCTCGTCGTCCGACGTCGTGGTCTTCGACGTAGAAGAGGAGGTCTTCGAGGTGGTGGTCGAGCTGGAGGAGCTGGAGGTCGCCGACGTGGTGCGGTTTTGCATCACGGAGCGCGAACTGGACGACGAGCTGGTCGTGGACGCAGAAGTAGTGGACGACGGCGTCGTGGTCGTCGCAGAGGAGGTGGTGGAGCTGCCGGACAGGTTCGACGCTGTTGCGGTGGTGGTCTCCGAGGCCGACGTGGTCGTCGACGTGGTGGAGGAGTCCGTAGCCGTGGTGGTCTCCTCGGTGGTCTCCTCGGAGTCATCGGAGTCCTGGAGACGCTCCACGCGGTGGGTCACCTCGGAGCCGAACTCGGCCGCAGTGCTGGGGGCAGTCGGCTCCTTCGCCACGGTCGGTTTGGTCGCCCGCGTGGTAGCCGGTGCCGTTGCACTGGTCTTCGGCGACGTTGCAGTGGTCTCCGCCGCTTCCGTGCGCTGCGCGCCGGGGATGCCGAACACGATCGGGGTGTCGCCGTTGTCCGAGCGCTCGTAGGCATCGAATGCGGTGGTGCCCAGCAGCCCGCCCAGGCCCTCGAGGGGAGCGGGCACGACCACCGGAGCGTCGTCAGGCAAAAGCTCCGCACGCAGCTCACGCACGCCGGCGCGCTCGCGCTTAATCTCGGCCGCGGCCTTGTCGAAGGTGTCCTTCTCATCGTCGGTCAGGCCATCTTCGGCCGCTTCCTCGCGCAGCTCGGCCAGCTCGTCGGCGGCGGCGATGAGCTCCTTGCGCCACGAGATCAGCGCCTCGCGGACCTCCTCGTCCGTCTCCGCGCTGTTGATCGCGGTGACGGAGGACTCGTGGGTGGTGGAGACGTCGCTAAGCAACTGCTCCACAGGCGTCGCAGGGGCGAGGGTGAGCGACGCGGCGACGATGGCGGCTGGGATACGCATGGCGAACATCTTAGCGTGTTAGGCGTCGTGGCCGAATGGATCTTCGTCGGTGCCCGGCAACCAGGTGTGACCTGCCTCTTTCCAGCCGTTGTCGCGGATGACGCGCTTCGCTTCCTTCTTGTAGCGGCCGGTGAGCACGTCCGTGTACAAGAACCCGTCAAGGTGGCCGGTCTCGTGCTGCAGGCAGCGGGCGAAAAAGCCAGTGCCCTCGATCTCGATCGGGTTGCCGTTTTCGTCCAAGCCCGTGACCTTAGCCCAGTCCGCGCGGCCGGTGGGCCAGCCGTAGCCCGGCACGGACAGGCAGCCCTCGTCGTCGTCACCGTTGTCGGCGGGCATGGTCTTGGGGATCTCGGAGGTTTCCAGCACCGGGTTGATCACGGTGCCGCGGCGCATGGTGTCGCCGTCCGGACAGTGGTAAACGAAGATGCGCAGCGGCACGCCGATCTGGTTGGCGGCCAGGCCCACGCCGTGGGCGGCGTCCATTGTCTCGTGCATGTCGGCGATGAGCTCCTGCAGCTCCTCGACGGGCTGGGTGACCTCTTTGGTGGGCTCGTGCAGCACCGGGTCGCCGTGGATAACGATGGGTCGGATGGTCATGCCAATATATTAGGCATGCTTACCGAGACCGACCTCGCCGTGCTCCGCTTCGCCGCGCGCGCCCCCAGGTCGATCGGCGCGCGCGAGGACGCGATCCGCGCTGAGCTGGGCATGCAGCCGATCCGCTACTACCAACGTTTGAACGGTCTGCTCGACTCGCCCGATGCGCTCGCGGCTGAGCCGCAGCTGGTCAGGCGGTTGCAGAGGCTTCGCGACGGCCAAAGGTCTAACCTCTAGTTGAGGTTCACGGTGTGTTGTGCCTGCTTTCGGGAGGCGTGTGGTTAGAGTTTCCACTGTGACTAACGACAACTATGGCAATAACCGCCCCGATTCCGGCTCGACGCGCTACAACAAGTACTCCAGCGAGTCCTACGACGGCGCTTATGGCGCTGACGGCGCTTACGAGAGCACCGAGCCGATCGACGCCGAAATCGTCGACGATTACGGCCCCGAATATGGCGCCGATTACGAGGCAGATTACGGCCGCGATTACGGCTCTGACCAGGCCGTAGCCGACACCGGCTACCGCGGCGCGCACCGCCGCGACGACGACTCCGAGTACATCGAGGACGTCGACTACGCCGCCGCAGGCGCAGCCGGTGCCACGGCTGCTGGTGCGCGCGGCCACGCCCGGTCCGCGGACGACGCGGTGTACGAAGAGCCGTATGAGGATGAGCCGAAGGGGCGTCGTAAAGCAGCTGCTGGCGCTGCGGAAGGCGGCCTGCCCAAGCGCGGTCTGGCCATGATTCTGATCGCCGTCGCGGCGTTGCTGGCGCTGTGGGGCATCTGGAAGATGACCCAGGACGACAACGGCGGCGACGGCGAAGGCGCTGCGCCGGCGACCACCGCGGCTTCCTCGGCCGCCCCGGCCGGCGATAACGCGGGCTCCTCCGCACCGGCTGCCCCGGCGGGGGACCCGAACGCGCAGAACACCGCGACCGTGACCGACACCGTTCGCGCGGGCGAGGGCGACCCGAACGCGCAGGACCCCAACGCGCAGGACCCCAACGCGCAGGATCCGAACGCGCAGCGCCCGGAGAGCCAGCCGGCTGAAAACGGCCAGCCCGCACCGGCGCCGGCTCCCGCTCCGGCAGGCGCGGCGATCGACAACGCTTCCGCGCAGGTCTACGTCTACAACAACTCCGGCACCCCGGAGCTGGCCAGCCGTACCGCTGATCAGCTGAAGGGCCAGTACAACGTGGCTAACAACTCCGCTGACGCCGAGGTGATGAACATGCCAGAGCAGGTCTACGGCGTCTTCCCGGAGACCTACGTCTTCTACGATCCCGCCGTGCCGGGCGCCGAGCAGGTCGCAGGCGATCTGGCTCGCCGCGTCGGTGGCTCGGCCCGCGCGAAGGGCGACCTGCCGGAGGGAGCACGCAACCTTCCGGAGCAGGCTGCGAACAACGGCTCGGCCGTCGCAGTGGTGCTGGCCGGCTAGCCCTGCGGAGCATTCCCGGCAAAACCGGCTACCAGGAACCGGCTACCAAGCGAAAATGACGCTGGTAGCCGGTTCCAGGTAGCCGGTTTCGGCATGTCGGCGGTCTGAACCGCAGCGAACCTCAAACCCCACCCGCGCATATAAACACGCGTTCGGGGCCTGCTGGGGGCGTGTCAGGGGATAGGCTCGACCACTATGGATCCTTTCCGCGATTTTGCCAGGTCCGCAGGCCCCACCCTCGGCGTCGAGTGGGAGGTCTGCCTCGTCGACCCGGAAACGCGCGACCTTGTGCCCCGCGCCGCTGAGGTGATCGAGGAGGTACAGGCCCGGCACCCCGAGATCCACCTGGAACGCGAGTTCCTCCAAAACACGATCGAGCTGGTCACGCCGGTGTGCGCCAACACCAAGGAGGCCATCCGGGCCCTGCAGCGCGACCTCAACGCCGTCAAGGAGATCGCCGACGAGATGGGGCTGAAGCTGTGGGCGTCGGGCGGCCACCCGTTCTCGGACTTCCGCAATAACCCGCTGAGCCCGAAGAACACCTACGAGGAGATCGTCAACCGCACCCAGTACTGGGGCCAGCACATGCTGCTGTGGGGCACGCACTGCCACGTGGGTATCAGCCACGAGGACAAGGTGTGGCCGATCATCAACGCGGTGATGACCAAGTACCCGCACCTTTTGGCCATTTCCGCCTCCAGCCCGGGCTGGGACGGCATCGATACCGGCTACGCGTCCAACCGCACGATGCTGTACCAGCAACTTCCTACCGCGGGCATGCCGTACCAGTTTCAGAGCTGGGACGAGTGGGTGGGCTTCATGCGCGACCAGCAAACCTCGGGGGTGATCAACCACACCGGCTCGATGCACTTCGATGTCCGCCCGGCGGCGAAGTGGGGCACGATCGAGGTGCGCATCTCGGACGCGTCGAGCAACTTGCGCGAGCTGGCTGCCGTGGTGGCCCTGACGCACTGCCTGGTCGTGCACTACGACCGCATGCTGGAGCGCGGCGAAAAGCTGCCTACGCTGCAGCAGTGGCATGTGGCCGAGAATAAGTGGCGCGGCGCCCGCTACGGCATGGATGCGCTGGTGATCACTTCGCGTGAGACGGACGAGGACTGGGTGAAAAACGAGTTGCAGTTGCTTATCGACGAGCTCACGCCCATCGCCGAAGAGCTGCGTTGCACAGACGAGCTGCACTTGGTCCGCGAGATCATCGAGCGCGGGGCGGGCTACGAGCGCCAGCGCGCGATCTACCAGCGCACCGGGGATTGGAAGGACGTCGTGGACGCCACTTGCGCGGAGATGTGGGAGCTTAACCCTTAGGGTTCATGCGGCGCGGGTGGTAGCTGGCCGGGCGGTCGTTGCGGGTGAGCTGTTCCTCGTCGCCGTAGAGGCCTTCGCGGCGCGCGATGCGCCCGAGGCGCTGGGCGGTAACCGGGCTGGTCATCAGGGCGAACAGGACGAGCAGCAGCATCATGCCGATGTCGCCGCGCTGGTGCACGCCGAAGCCCTCCGCACCGGTGACGCGGATGACGGCGCCTGCGATCATCAGCACCAGCCCGGTGGTTTGGGGTTTGGTGATCGCGTGCACGCGCGCCAGGGTGGAGTTGAACCGTGCGGTACCCACGGCGGCGGAAAAGACCATGAACGCGCCGGGGAGGATGCACACAAGCGAGATGATGTCGGTGAGTGTCATAGGGAACCGTCCCTCTTGCGGAAGCGGGCGACGGACAAGGTGGCGATGAACCCGAGCAGGGCGATGACCATCATGACGTTGACCACCGTGGTGTCCAGCGTCCAGCAGATGTAGAGGGCGAGGGCGCACTGGAGGGAGGCGGTGATGCCGTCGTTGGCCAGCATGCGGTCCATGGAGTCGGGGCCGACTACGGCGCGCCAGGCGAAGATGAAAAAACCGGCGACCAACAGCACGGCTGCGATGGTGAGGAACACGGTGTAGACGTCCACGTCAGCGTCCTCCTTCGAAAATGGCGATCATTTGGCGCTCCAATTTCTGCACGTTGGCGATCTCGCGGGCGATGTCGGCCTCGCTGTCCGCGTCGAGGACGTGGACGGTCCATTCGCGGTTGGCCAGGTCGACGTCGGTGACAGTGCCGCCGGGCTGGAGGTTGTAGGCGCAGGTGGCCAGGTAGAGCACGAGCTCGTTGCTCAAACGCATGGGCACGCGCAGCACCGCATTTTTCGGCTGCGGCGCCCGGCGCAGCGACAGCCACGCCACCTTCGCGGAGGCGACCAAGAGGTCCCAGAACCACTCGGCTATGAAGGCGACGAGTTTGAGCCAGTTGATGCGGTTGCCGCTGCGGGGGACGGGCGGCAGGGGCAACGCCAGCACGATGACGAGCCCGAGCAGGAAGCCGGCGATCACGTTGCCCCAGCTGAGCTCGCCCATGAGCAGGATCCACATGAACGTCAGCCACAGCACGGTCAAGGGGCGGAAGCGGTTGGAGACCCCGGAAAGCATCAGTCGCTCACCTCATTCGACTCCGCATCCACCGGCTCTGGCACCTGCTCGGTGGTCACACCGGTGGCGGTGGGGCCGGCGGAGCGGGAGGCGTCGCGGTGCTCCAGCGAGTCCCGGCCACCGCCTGCGCCTGTCCGTTCGTGGAAGGCGTCGAGGTTGCGGGTGGGGTCCGAAGGATCGTCGCCAAGCACGGCGCTGCGGTAGATGGACAGGTCCTGGGCGGACTGGGCCGCGCGGTCCGTGATGTTGGACATAGGCCCGGCCAGGAAAGTGATGGCAGTTGAGGTGGCCACCAGCAGCGCCGTGGACAGGAGCATGCCGGTGGGCACGCGGCCGACGTCGTCGCGCTCGCCGCTGGCGACGGTCTCCTCGCGGGCCGCCAGGTTGGCGGGGCGCGCAAGCACGACGTCGCCCTCCGGGGCGTCCGCGCGGTCGCGCAAGAACCCCTTCGACCAGACGTTCATCATGGCGTACAGGGTGAGCAGGGAAGTCACCACAGCGCCGCCGATGAGCACCCAGGCCAGCCAAGAGCCGTCCTCCGCGCCGGCCTGGATGAGCATGACCTTGCCCAGAAAACCGGACAGCGGCGGAATGCCGCCGAGGTTGAGGGCGGGGATGAGGTAGAGCACCGCGATCACGGGCGCGGCGTAGAGCAGCGAGCCCAATCGACGCAGCTGCGCGGAGCCGGCCTGGCGCTCCACCAACCCCACCACCAGGAACAGCGAGGTCTGCACCAAAATGTGGTGCACGGCGTAGAAGATGGCGCCGGACAGCCCCGCCACGGAGCCGAGCGCCACGCCGAAGATCATGTAACCGATATGGCTGACCAGGGTAAACGACATCAAACGCTTGATGTCGTTCTGCGCGATGGCGCCCATCACGCCCACGATCATGGTCAGCAGCGCCACCACCATCAGGGTGGAGTCCAAAGCGCCGTCGGTAAACACGGTGGAGCGCACGCGGATCAGCGCGTAGACGCCCACCTTGGTCAACAGACCGGCGAAGACAGCAGTCACGATGGAGGCGGCCGTGGGGTAGGAGTCCGGCAGCCACGCGTCCAGCGGGAAGATGGCGGCCTTGATGCCGAACGCCACGATGAAGGTGGCGAAGATCGCCGCGCGGGTGCCGTTGGGCAGCTCCTCCATGCGAATGCCGGCCTGCGCCATGTTCACCGTGCCCACAGACGCGTACACGAGCGCGAGCGCGAACAGAAAGACCATGGACGAGGCCATGGACACCATGACGTAGCCGATGCCGGCGCGCACGCGTTGAGGCGAGGCGCCCAAGGTCAGCAGCACGTAGGAGGCGACCAGGAAGACTTCGAAGCCGACGTAGAGGTTGAACAGGTCGCCCGCCAAAAATGACAGGTTCACGCCCATAGTCAGCAGCATGTAGGTGGGCAGGAAAACGGCGACGGGGTCGTCCTCGCCGCCGTCGCGCAGCCCCTGGGAGATGCCGTACCACATCACCGCGAACAGCACGATGGAGGAGACGAACAGCATGATGGAACTGAGCCGGTCCGCCACGATCGTGATGCCCACCGGCGCTTCCCAGCCGCCCATCTGCACCGTCTGGATGCCGTGGGTGTCTGCCACGATGATCATCACCGCGGCGATGACTGCCAGCGCCGCCAGGGTGCCCATCGCGATGGCGCGCTGCAGGTTCACCCCGCGAAACAGCACGATCAGCCCGGCCGCGAAGGCGGGCAGAATAATCGGCATGATCGTCAGGTAGGGCATGGCGGGCAGCACCCAGTCGGCGAAGGCCATGAAGCTAGCTCGCATCGGGGCCTCTCTTGGTGCTCTTGACTTCCTTCACCGGGGCCTCGAACGGCTTGGGGCCGAACTTGTCGCCGGAGGGGCTGGCCTTGCCCGTCTGTGCGTCGTCTGACTTGTCGCGGTCCGGACTGGCTGTGGTGGGCCGCGCCGCAATCGCGCGATCCTCCTCGTCGCGCTCCACGATGTCGTCGGTGCGGTAGCGGTACTGGCGGTAGGCCAGCGCGAGCATGAACCCGACCATGGCCATGGAAATGACAATTGCCGTGAGGATCATCGCCTGCGCCAGCGGGTCTGCGCTGTCCGCAGCCGCCTCGGAGTCGCGGCCGAGAATCGGCGGCGACCCGGCTGGCCCTCCGGACTGCAGCAGGAGCAGGTTGGCGCCGTTGCCGATCAGGGTCACGCCCATGATCATCCGCGTCATGGATTTGTCCAGCATCAGGTACACGCCGCAGGCGATGAGCACTCCGGCGCCGATGAGCAGAAACAGGTTCGCTTCCATCTACTCGCTCCTCCTTTCGCGTGTGCTTATCGACGATCCACCGGCTGCCGCCGACTTGCGTTCGTTGTCACGCGCTCTGCGGCCCTTCGACATCTCGTGGCGCCGCTTTTCGTTCTTGGCCTGCAGCTCGCGGGCGCGGTCGCGGGCGCGCTGTTTACGGGTGTCCTCCTCGCGGTCGAGGAAGGCGCCCATGGACGTGAGCACGGACATGATCAGACCGACGACGATGATGTACACGCCGGCGTCGAACACCAGCGCCGACGGCACTGTCACCTCGCCGATGAGCGGCACGTTGAACTCCGCGTAGGACGATGTCAGCGGCGGAGCGCCGACAAACATGGGCGCGACCGCAGCTGCGGTGGTGAACATGACGCCGATGCCCATCACCTTGCCCGGGTGGACCGGCAGCGTCTCTTCCGCTTCGCGGCGGCCTCCGGCGAGGTAGCGCAGCGTCAGCGCGAGCGCCGCCACCAGGCCACCAGCGAACCCGCCGCCCGGTGCGTTGTGGCCGGAGAAGAAAAAGTAGGCGGACACCAGCATCATCGACGGGAACAGCACGCGGGTGGCCACGTCCACGAGGATGGAGCGGTTTTGCGCCGTCTCCGTCTCCACCCCGGAGGCGAGCCAGCGCGCCTTGGTGGTGGACAAGGTGGGGCGGCGCGATTCCGGGTCGAAGCGGAACGTGCCAAAGATCAGGCTGGCGATGCCGGTGCCGGCGATCATCAGTACCAGCGTTTCCCCGAACGTGTCGGCTGCGCGCAGGTCCACCAGCAGCACGTTGACGGTGTTGCGGCCGTGCCCGATCTCGTAGGCCAGCTCCGGCATGTACTTCGAAACCGGGTCCGCGACGCGGGCGGACATGGCCGTCATAGCCACCGTGACCACGGAGACGCCGGTGCCGATGGCGAGCCAGGCCCGCAGGCGGTTGTCCTCGTTGCGCTGCTCCGATTCCGTGGGCATCTTGCGCAGCACCAGCATGAACAGCACCATGACGATGGTCTCCACCAGCGCCTGTGTCAGCGCCAGGTCCGGGGCGCCGTGCAGCACGAAGATGAGCGCCATGAAGTAGCCGGTCAAGCCGACCAAGACCACGCCCGAGAGGCGGTTGCGCTGCACGGCGGCGAAAAATGCCAGGCCCGCCATCACGGTCACGGCCAAGCCCTGCCAGACGTTGTCCCACACCGTCATGCGGATGTTGTTGGAATCGCCCAGGATCAGCGCCGCCAGCGGCACCACCGCAAGCACGGTGAAGATGACCGCCAGGTTGATCACCAGCGAGCCGCGTTGGGTCGAGGCGGTGAGCTTCAGCGAGTGGCGGCGCAGCGTGTCCATGATGGCGTCCCACACAGCGTTGGCGTCGCCAAGCGCGGGGCGCTCGAACTGCGCCTTGGCCACCACGTCGCGCTGCCAGAACATGATCGCGCCCGCGCCGATGATCACACCGGAGAGCGCAAGCGGCACCGTGAAGCCGTGCCAGAGCGCCAGGTGCGTGCCCTCCACGTCGGGGAAGCGCACGTTGAGGTACTCGTTGATAGGCACGGACAGCACCTCGGGCACGAGGCCAAACGCGACGGTGCACACCGTGAGCACCGCAGGTGAGAGCCACAGCTTCGGGCCCACCCGGTGCATCTCAGCCACCGCAGGAGACTGCCCGTCCTCCCACGGCGCACGCTTGGTGGCAAACGCGCCGTGGACGAAGTACAGGGAGTACGCCATGGTGAGAATCGAGCCGACCACCAGCACCACCAACGTGATCTTGCCCGGCATGCCCACGAGCAGTTCCTCGTGCAGGATTGCGTCTAGCGCCGTCTCCTTGGCTACGAAGCCGAACAGCGGTGGGATGCCGGCCATGGAGGCCGCGGAGACGATGGCGAGGCAAGCAAGCCACGGCTGCTTTTTGCCCAGGCCGGACAACTCGTAGATGTCGCGCGTGCCGGTGGTGTGGTCGATCGCGCCGACCATCATGAACAAGGTGGCCTTGAACAAGGAGTGCGCAAACGTGATGGCCAGGCCCGCCATGGTGGCCTCCCGCGAGCCTACGCCGATGACGGTGATGATGAACCCCAACTGGCTGACCGTGCCGTAGGCGAGGACGAGCTTCAGGTCCCGCTGCTTCAGCGCCAACCAGCCGCCCAGCAGCATGGTGAACCCGCCGGTGGAAAGCACCACCAGGTGCCAGGTGTTGACCGCAGACAGGTCCGGCGCGAGGCGGGCCACGAGGTAAATGCCCGCTTTGACCATCGCCGCGGAGTGCAGGTAGGCCGACACCGGGGTGGGCGCGGCCATCGCGCCGGGCAGCCAGAAGTGCCACGGTGCCTGCGCGGACTTGGTCAGCGCGCCCAGCATGATCAGCACGATGGCGGCGGAGATGGCCGGGGTGTTTTCAATGTCCGTGATCAGGGGGACATCCGACAGCTTCCAAATCTCGGCCTTGTACCCCAGCAGGTTAATACCCACCAGCATGGCCAGGCCGCCGAGCGTGGTCACCATCAGCGCCTGCATGGCGGCGCGGCGTGAGGATGCCCGCTCCCCGTAATAGGACACCAGCATGTAGGACAGTACCGAGGTCAACTCCCAGAACACGTACATGAGCAGGAAGTTGTCGGCGATGACCAGCCCGTACATGGCCGTGGCAAAGCAGGTCAGCTCGAAGCCGAACTTGGCCAGGCGCCGTGGGTTGGAGTCGAAGTAGCCCCAGCAATACAGCAGTACAAGAGCGCCCACGCCCAGGATGATCAGGCTGAATAAGCCCGCGAGCGCGTCGAGCCGGAATTCCAGGTTGAGGTTGGCCGACGGCATCCAGGTGAATGCCGCTTTGACCTCGCCGCCGTCGCGCAACACCCCGGTTGCAAACAGGCGCACCACCCAGATGAATCCGCCCAGGGGCACCAACGCGAGGATGCCGAACGCGGCGCGGCCCACTGTGCGCAACAGCACGGGGGCAGCCAGCGTGGCTGCGGTCAGCGCAATGAGCAGAATGAGCACGTGGTGCGCAGCCTTCCTTGATTCGTGTACGTGCAGTGCACACCGCGCCTCAAGCGGGGTAGCTCATTGAGTTCACACAGCAATACTCACTCAGTTTGAAACTGGGTATCAACGCGTCAACACCAGTGGCGCGGCCTTTGCATAGCAACCTTAGCGATTTTTGGTGCTACTTGCCGAAACGCTGGAGGAAGGTCGCCTCGGCAACAGCGATGCGTTCGATCTCCGTCGGGTCGACGGATTCGTCCACACCGTGGATGCCGCACATCGGCTCTTCCACGCCGTAGAGCGCGATCTCCGCGTCGGGGAAGGTGTTCTGCAGCGTAATGGTCAGCGGGATGGAGCCGCCGGAGCCGATCACGGACAGACCGTCGGCGCCGTAGGCCTCCTTGAGGCACTCGCCGAGAGCTGCCACCGCGCCCGCCTTCGGGTCCGTGGCAAACGGCTCGTTGACGCCGCTGACCTCAATCTCGACCTTCGCGCCCCACGGGGTGTGGGCCTTGATGTGCTCCTCCATTTTCTGCGCGATCTCCGCGGCGCTCTGGCCGGCCGGCACACGCAGGTTGAACTGGGCCTCGGCGCGGGCGTTGACCGCGTTCATCGCCTCGGCCACCGGGGTGGAGGTAAAGCCGATCATGGTCACGGCCGGGCGCGCCCACACCAGGTCCGCCGGCTCGTCGTCGACGGTGCCCAGCAGCTGCACGCCCTCGAGCACGGTGGCGTCTGCGCGGAAGGCATCGCGGTCGTAAGCGTCGCCGTCCCACTTGGCGGTGGTGTCCACGCCGTCGATGGTGGTGCGGCCGTGCTCGTCGAACAGCGAGTTGGCAATGACCATCAGTGCGTGCGCCGCGTCGGGCGCGCCGCCACCGTAGCTGCCGGAGTGGACCTGGTTGGCCAGCGTCTCCACTGTCACCTTCACCTGCGCGCCGCCGCGCAGCGAGGTGGTCAGGGTGGGCACGCCGGCAGCGACGTTGCCGGAGTCTGCGATGAGGATGGCGTCGGCCTCAAACACCTCGGGCTTTTCCTCGATGAGCTTGCCCAGGCCGTCCTTGCCGCCGAGCTCCTCAGAGCCTTCCACCACGACCTTCAGGCCCAAATCCGTGCCGCCGTGCTCGTCAAGCAGGCGCAGCGCCTCCAGGTGCATGGCCAGGTTGCCCTTGCAATCGGCTGCACCGCGGCCGTACCAGCGGCCGTCGCGCTCCGTGAGCTCGAACGGGTTGTTCGTCCACGCATCCGGGTTGTTCGCCGGCACGACGTCGTAGTGGGAGTACAGCAAAACGGTCGGGGCGCCGTTTTTGGGCTCGCGCTTGGCGACGATCGTGTCCGCGTCATCCACCGTCGGATACCGCGTCACGTCCAGGCCGAGCCCTTCGAGCTGCTGGACGGTCCACGCGCACGCGTCCTCGTGCTGGTCTGCCAGCGCCGGGGTGGAGTGCACCGAGTTGAAAGAGACGAGTGTGGACAGGTCCGCGAAAATACGGTCGCGTTGCGGTTGGAACGTGCTATTTGCTGTGGTGTCAGTCATGGCCCCACGCTAGCAGTGTCGGGTGCGCCGTTTCGGTGGGTTGGCCGCGTTTTCTTCCTTGCACTCAACCCCCGTGAGTGCTAAAAATGGTGGCTGGCACTCACCTTAATCGAGTGCCAAATAAACGAAGAGCGGGTGAGGCTGAGACCACTCGTCAGCCGTGCCGTCGCGGGCGCCTGCTTGCACCGACGAACTGAGTGAGCGTCAGATGAACTCTATTAAATAAGGAGTGACACACTCACATGGCAAAGATGATTGCATTCGACGAGGAAGCACGCCGCAGCCTCGAAAACGGCCTGAACACTCTGGCTGACGCCGTGAAGGTCACGCTGGGCCCGAAGGGCCGCAACGTGGTGCTGGAGAAGTCCTGGGGCGCCCCGACGATCACCAACGATGGCGTGACCATTGCCAAGGAGATCGAGCTCGAGGACCCGTACGAGAAGATCGGCGCCGAGCTGGTCAAGGAAGTTGCCAAGAAGACGGACGACGTCGCCGGCGACGGCACCACCACCGCAACCGTGCTCGCCCAGGCGCTCGTGCGCGAGGGCCTGCGCAATGTTGCAGCAGGCTCTAACCCGATGGGCATCAAGCGCGGCATCCAGGCCGCCACCGACAAGGTGTCCAAGTACCTGCTTGACCAGGCCAAGGAAGTGGAGACCCAGGAGGAGATCGCCTCCACCGCCGGTATTTCCGCCTCCGACCCGGAGATTGGCAAGAAGATCGCCGAGGCGATGTACGCCGTGGGCAACGGTTCCGTGAACAAGGAGTCCGTGATCACGGTGGAGGAGTCCAACACCTTCGGTGTGGACCTCGAGGTCACCGAGGGTATGCGCTTTGACAAGGGCTTCATCTCCGCGTACTTCGCCACCGACATGGAGCGTGGCGAGGCTGTGCTGGAAGACCCGTACATCCTGCTGGTCTCCGGCAAGATTTCCAACGTCAAGGAGCTCGTGCCGGTGCTGGAGCAGGTCATGCAGTCCGGCAAGCCGCTGCTGATCATCGCCGAGGACGTCGAGGGCGAGGCGCTGTCCACCCTCGTGGTGAACAAGATCCGCGGCACCTTCAAGTCTGTCGCCGTGAAGGCCCCGGGCTTCGGCGACCGCCGCAAGGCCATGCTGCAGGATCTGGCCATCCTCACCGGCGGCCAGGTCATCTCCGAGGAGGTCGGCCTGTCCCTGGAGACCGCTGGCATCGAGTTGCTCGGCCAGGCGCGCAAGGTTGTGGTGACCAAGGACGAGACCACCATCGTCCAGGGCGCCGGCGACCAGGCGCAGATCGACGGCCGCGTGAAGCAGATCCGCGCCGAGATCGACAACTCCGATTCCGAGTACGACCGCGAGAAGCTGCAGGAGCGTCTGGCCAAGCTGTCCGGCGGTGTTGCGGTGATTAAGGTCGGCGCCGCCACCGAGGTGGAGCTGAAGGAGCAGAAGCTGCGCATCGAGGACGCTGTGCGCAACGCCAAGGCTGCTGTGGAGGAGGGCATCGTCGCCGGCGGCGGCGTGGCACTCCTGCAGGCCGCTCACGAGCTGGCGGATGACCTCGGTCTCGAGGGCGACGAGGCGACCGGCGTGAAGATCGTGCGCGAGGCGCTTTCCTCCCCGCTGAAGCAGATCGCGCTGAACGCTGGCCTGGAGCCGGGCGTGGTGGCTGACAAGGTTGCCAACCTCCCGGACGGCCAGGGCCTCAACGCTGCCACCGGCGAGTACGTGGACATGCTGGCCAGCGGCATCGCTGACCCGGCAAAGGTGACCCGTTCTGCTCTGCAGAACGCGGCTTCCATCGCCGCGCTGTTCCTCACCACCGAGGCTGTCGTTGCCGACAAGCCGGAGCCGGCTGGTGCGAACCCGGGCATGGACCCGGAAGCTATGGGCATGATGTAAATCGGCCATGAGCTGCGAGCGCGCCCTGCGGGGCGCGCTTTTTTCGTGCATGAAAGCTTATCGACGCCCCTCCGGTCCACCCCCGTAATGGTGTAATTATTCGTAGGGCTGGTGTGGTTTCGAGCGTGTACACATCGTTCGCAAGAGCGGCTGAGTTACACGCCAAACCTGCAATTCAGATGAAGTTCACTTTGGTGTTTCGGTCGGGGCAGGTTATCTGGCCGATACCGAAAAGGTTACGTTTTGGTTAACGCGCGCTTGCTGTGCGACGCCTGTGCGCCGCAGATTGTTTTTTTCAGAAAGCGCTTGACGTGCTCTAACGATGTGGCAAAATACCCCGTGTGACGCCCACTGGGTGTCAGTACCTGTCAAGTTCTGCCAGACAAACACTGGCACCTATCGAAAAGGGGAATGCAATGCCTTTCGATCTCAAGTCCATCCAGAAGGCGCTGAAGACCTTCAAGACCTTCGCTACCAACTTCGCGGACCTGTTCCAGAACACCCCGAAGTCCATCAAGAACTTCGCTGGCAAGGTCTCTAAGTAAGACCTCCCCTTCACCCTCTCAAGCTTTACATCAAGGAGATTCATCATGGACGCATTGACCAACTGGGTTGCACTTTCTTCTGGCACCGGCGACAACGGCGTTACCCAGGTTCCGGGCGCTCTGCTCGACCTGCTGCGTGAGCTGGGCAAGCTCGCTGGCAACGTTGCTGAGCTCATGGGCCTGGTCTCGTAAGCTACGCGCGCTAGCCGAAGGCCCCGTCGCAAAGCGGCGGGGCCTTTTTGCATTTCCGGGTACGCGAGCAGAGCGTGCCCGGGCCGAATAGACTGGGATGTATGGCTGACAACAAAGACGACGAACTGCCGATGATCGACCTCGCCCAGACCGAAGGCTGGGTCGTGGACGACACCGACGAGGATGACCCGGTCCTGCTGATGCCGGACGGCACCGCCATTCAGACGTGGCGTGAAAACTACCCGTACGACGAGCGCCTTTCCCGCGACGAATACGAGAAGGAAAAGCGCGCCCTGCAGATTGAGCTGCTGAAGTGGCAGAACTGGACCAAGGACACTGGCCAGCGCCACATCATCATCTTCGAGGGCCGCGACGCCGCCGGTAAGGGCGGCACCATCAAGCGCTTCAACGAGCACCTCAATCCCCGCGGCGCCCGCACTGTCGCGCTGGAAAAGCCCTCGCCGCGCGAGTCCACTTCCTGGTACTTCCAGCGCTACATCCAGCACTTCCCGTCGGCCGGCGAGATCGTCTTCTTCGACCGCTCCTGGTACAACCGCTCCGGTGTCGAGCGCGTCATGGGCTTTTGTACGGAGTCCCAGCACGCAGAGTTCCTGCGCGAAGTTCCGATGCTGGAGAACATGATCCTCGGCTCCGGCATCTCCCTGACCAAGTTCTGGTTCTCCGTGACGCAGAAGGAGCAGCGCACCCGCTTCGCCATCCGCCAGGTGGACCCTGTGCGCCAGTGGAAGCTCTCCCCGATGGACCTGGCGTCCCTGGATAAGTGGGATGACTACACCCGCGCCAAGGAGGAGCAGTTCCGCTACACGGACACGGATGAGTCGCCCTGGATCACCATCAAGTCCAACGACAAGAAGCGTGCCCGTCTCAACGCGATGCGCTACATCCTGAGCAAGTTCGAGTACACGAACAAGGACCATGAGGTCGTGGGCGAGCCGGACCCGCTGATTGTCAAGCGCGGCCGCGACCAGATCGGCGACTAAGAGCAGTCTGCTTAACGACGTCGCCTTCGGCCCCCACCGCACCGTTTCTGTCACGGTGCGGAGGGGGCATTTTTGGTGGAAAGTGACCAGGATCACCTCAGCGTTGCGGATGGCGGGCGGCGCAAGCGGCGCGAGGAGCGCGCGCAGGGCGGGCAGTAAGTTCGCGCTGCGAAACCTCTCAGGCGGCGCTAATTTCTGTCGCATGACAACTCGCCGTTATGCCGCCGCAGCTACCACCGCAGCCCTTTTCGCCCACCTCGCCGCTCCCGCACTGGCCGCACAGCCGGAAGCCCTGCCGGAGTCCGCCCGCCCGTATTTGTATTTCGAGAGCTTCGACGAGGTGGGAAACCCCGCCCACTTCACCCACGACCTGCCGCACGGCTGGTCCCAACAGGTCTCCGGCGTGACCTCCGGGGAGGCCCGCTGGAACGGCTGGACGCTCTCGGACGTGAGGCACTGGACTTGGGCCGCCGGCACCGAACAGCGCCACTACTTCACGCAGGGGCACGACCAGTTCGCCATCATCGACTCGAAGCAGCAGCGCCTGGCCGAGCGTGATTCCATGGACGCACGCATGACCACCGCGCCGATCGACGTGTCCGGGCACACCAAGATCGCCCTTGAGTTTGACCAGCACTACCGCCAGGGTAAGAAAGGCCAGCAGGCGCAGGTTGCGGTGAGTTTCGATGGTGGGAAACCGGAGGTCGTCGATAAGCTGACGCAAGACCGCTACTCCTCACACGAGTACTTCGCGCTCGATGTGCCGGCGGAGGCCAAGACGATGCAGGTGACGTTTAGCTACCTCGGCGGCAACGACGACTACTGGTGGGCGGTGGACAACGTGGCGGTGCGCGCGCCGTTTACCCCAGCCGCGGACAAGCCCAACACGGTCATCGACGTCATCTCCGACCCGCAGGACGACCCGGAGGATTACAAGCTGGCCATCCGTCGCCTCAACGCAATGCCGGACAAGGCTAGTGCACTGGTGATCAACGGTGATCTGGTTGATAACGGCAGCCAGGAGCAGTGGGAGAAGTTCCTTACCGCGCGCGAGGAAGCACCGCACGGTTCGGGGGTGGAGCTGTGGACCATCGGCAACCACGAGATGTACGGCCAAGAAACGTCCGAGGTGCACATGAAGCGCTTTCTCGAACACTCCGGCCAGGAAAAACCGTGGAATGAGGTGGTGGTCGACGGCACCCCGATGCTGTCGATCAACACGGAGTACTACTCCGACATCGACCGCGGCGGCAAGGAGCCGTTCCAGCGCATCTCCCAGGAACAGTTGCAGTGGCTGGATGAGCGCCTCGCGCACTGGGACAAGCAGGGCGTGACCGCGCTGGTGTTCACCCACCCACTGTTGCCGGGCACCGTGTCCATGTCGCATTCTGCCTGGTACCAAAACGACTTCGAAGATGAACAGGCCATCTCCGACGTGTTGAGCAAGTACAACGACGTGGTCGCGTTTACCAGCCACTCCCATTCTTCGCTGAAGCAGAACAACTGGTGGGGCACCAGACGCTACGACGGCACCCGCGAGGGCGCAATCGGCTTCCCGGTGGTCAACACCGGCGCGATTTTGAACGAGTACCTGCCGGACGGCGACCACGACGAGGAAATCGTGGACGAGCAGGCGGCGACCGGCCTGCGCGTGAAAATCTACGACGACCGCGTGCGTGTGGAAGCCTGGGACTTCAAGGACGGCCACGGGCCGGCTAACCCGGACGGGGAGGCGAAGCTGATCAAATACCAGGACTTTTCTAAGCAGAAGCGCGTGGCTGCCTCGTCGGCTCAGCAGCCAGACGAACACACCTCGGTGCCGGGCGGGGCAGAAGGATCCTCGACGGGGGAGAAGCTGGCCCTTGTAGTTGGGATCCTCGCCGCGGTGGGAGGAGCGTTCGCGTTTCTTGCACCGCGTTTCCAGGATGTGTTGGGGGCACTCGGCCTGCCGGCTGTGAAGTTCTGAACGGGCCATGATCCTATGAATGGCAGGGAGGATGGGGTACCCCTGCCAGTACCCCCTCCACCTCTCAACCTGAGGGAATCTGTGTGGGAGCAACGGCTGTTTTTTCTAAGAAAACGTGTTTTCGGGGTCACATTCTGGCGAAAAATCGGTGCTAGAGCGCGTGTGATTTTCTTAGCTCAGCTTCCGGTACAGCCGTATATGAACTGCGGTTTTCGTTTAGTTCTAAGCTTTTGACAGTGTGTGGACAGTTACTCTAGACGTTCGCTTAAGTCTCCGATAGCCTCACTGATCGGTGCCCAAGCTGGGCCCAAAGATTGCGAAGGCGAGGAAGTCGCCCGCAACTTCTGCACCTTTCATCGCTGACCAAAACGGGCCCAGCGACACTCGATTCTCCGAAAGGAATTCACCATGGCAATTGCCATCAAGAAGACCGCTGCGATCGCAATCGCCGCGGGCCTGACATTTGCCGGCTCGGCTGGCGTCGCCGCGCAGGACGCGCTGGCGCAGACCATGAATACGACCGCCGTCACCACGGCTGCTGGCGTCCCAGATGCCAGCAGCATTCCGACTGATGGAACCGTAAAGCTGACCATCAACAAGCGGGTCAACCCGACGGAGCTGCGCCCGGCCAACGGTGAAGCCGATACCGGTGCCTCCGGCGCAGGGCTTCAGGGTGTCGGCTTCACGGCAGAGAAGATCAACGTAGACATTACCAAGCAGGAGAACTTCAACAAGGTCGCAGCGCTTGCAAATAAGCGCGACATTGCCGGCGCGAAGGCACTTGGCACCGATACCCCGCAGACCTTTGAGGACACCAATGAGAACGGCCAGACCTCTCTGAACCTCCCGGTCGGTGCGTACATCATCCGTGAAACCAAGCCTCCGAAAGCGAGCACGACCGAGACCTATGTACCGGCCGACCCGTTCATCGTATTCCTGCCGATGACTAATAAGGAGGGCACTGGCTGGAACAAGGACGTGCAGGTCTACCCGAAGAACTCCATGGCAAAGGTCTCTAAGACCGTCGTGGATGCAGGCAAAAACACCAAGAGCGACGGTGCCGGTGAGTCCGGCAAGCCTGGCTTCCTCGGTGCACGTCCTGCAGAAAATGCTGTAGTGAAGTACACACTCGACGGTGTTGTCCCGGCAGCTCCGGAAGGCCGCGAGCTGAAGAACGTGACCCTTACCGATGCCTCGAAGAGCGCCGAACTGCAGTGGAACAAGGAAAATAATGCTTTCATCAAGGGCGTGTACGTCGTTCGCGATGGCGCGGAGGTGGCAATTGATGCGGCCAACTACACCGTGAACTCGACCGTCGAAGTCCCGAAGACTAACCCCGGCGGGCTCGCTGCTGGTGCAGACCAGGCTTTCACCGTCACGGTCGACGCTAAGAAGGCAGGCCTGAAGCCAGGCGAAACCGTGCGCGTGAAGGTCGAAGCGACCATGCTCAAGGACGACACCGCTTCCAAGGGCATTGAGAACTCCGTCCGCGAGTCCTTTGTCTTCCGCAACCCCAGCACCGACACCGACGATACGCCCAAGGAGACGCCGGACGACAAGGTCGTCACCTACGTGGGCAACATCTCGGTGTACAAGCGCGGTGATGAAAACAAGGCGCTGGCCGGCGCTGAGTTCCAGATCGGTAAGTGCAACAGCGACAAATCGGGTCTTGACGGTAAAGCAATCCAGGCCGGCATCACCGATGCAGAAGGCAACCTGACCTTCCCTGGCCTGCACGTCACCGACTACGTCGATGACGCAGAAGCTACCGGCACGATCGCGAACTACTGCGTGGTGGAGACCAAGGCACCGCAGGGCTACGCAACTCCGAAGGGCAAGGCCGCCACCAAGGAGATCACGCTGACGCGCACCACGACGAACAAGCTGAACGCTGGAAAGACCGCATTTGAAGCCGTGGCGAACTCGAACGAGATCGCTAACGGTGCTGTTGTCGACAACGTGAAGAAGACCACGCCGACGCTTCCGGCTACCGGTGGCATGGGTGTATTGATCATCGTGCTCGCTGGCCTGGCCATCATCGGTGGCGGTGTCTACGCGGCACGTCGTAACTCTCAGTCCGCATAAGCGCTACAACGTGAACGGACACCAGGTCAGCGCGCATAACCGCTGACCGGGAGGCGCCCCGGCACCCATGCCGGGGCGCGCACGCCCGCCGACAGGAGGGCGAAAAATTCCTGTCCCAGTTTTGAACAGGATGTCGTCGAAAAAGCGATGGCCCAGAGAGGACGAGTCAGGTGACTACAGCAGTGAAGGCGAAGCACCGGCAGCAGCCGGCGCAGAAGTCGTTCTTCCAGCGCGTCGCGCTGCCCGTCATCATCATTCTCGCGGGCCTGTTGGTGCTGATGTACCCGGTGATTTCCACGCAGTGGAACAACCGGGTGCAGGAGCAGGTGGCCAAGCAGTACGAAGAGCAGCTGTCAGTCGCGCCGCCTGAGCAGGTCAACCGCGCGTACGAGGCGGCGGTGGAATACAACCGCAACCACACCGACGGCCCGATCCTCGACCCGTGGCTGGCACGCATCAGCGAGGACAACGCTGAGTACAAGGCGTACGAAAACCAGCTTGCCGGTGTGTCGGCGATGTCGCAGATTGCCATCCCGTCTATCGACGTCCGCTTGCCAGTATTCCACGGCACCAGCGACAACACCCTGCAAAAGGGCCTCGGCCACCTGTACGGCTCGGCGCTGCCCACCGGCGGCGAGGGGTTCCACTCCGTGATCACCGGCCACACTGGGCTGACGACGGCAACGCTTTTCGACGACCTCGTGGACGTCAAAGAAGGCGACGCCATTTACGTCTCCACCTTCGGCAAGCGCATGAAGTACCAGGTGTACAAGACCGAGGTCGTGTTGCCGGACGAGACCGACAGCCTGCGCGCGGAGGCCGGCCGCGACCTGCTCACGCTGGTGACCTGCACCCCGTACGGCATCAACACCCACCGTCTGCTGGTGCACGCCGAGCGCGTGCCGATGGATGCAGACGAGGAGAAGGTGCTCGACGAGTCCACCTCGACCATCCAGTGGTGGATGTGGGTCCTTGGCGCGGTGGCGCTGTTGGTATTGGCGGCCCTGGTCTGGTGGATCATCCGCGAAAAGAAGAAGAGCGACCGCAAGGACGCCATGAACAGGGAGGTTCAGTCCTAATGCGCACTTCGAAATTTGTGGCGGCGCTCGGCGCGGCATCCGTGCTGGCATGCGGGTTCTGTGCGCCCGCGGCCGATGCCAAGGTGGTCAGCGGAAACGACCGCGACATCCCGGCCGCGAGTGTGGACACCACTCAGCCGATCTCGTTGGCGGTGAAGAAAGCAGCGACGAACCCGTACGACGATGTGCCGGCAGGGGAGAAGCCGCCGGCCATCGCCGGTGCGACGTTCAAGTTGTCGTTGGTCAAGGGCGTGGATGTCACCACAGATGAAGGGCGCGCGGGTGCCAAGAACCTTTCGCTTGACGACGCTAAAGCCAAAGGCCTCACCCCAATCGCCACCGCCCAGACGAGCGAGAAGGGCGCAGCCGGCTTCGACAACCTGAAGCCCGGGCTTTACCTGCTGGAGGAAGACGCTCCGGACGACGGGCACGAGTACCACGTGTCCAGCCCACAGCTGATCATCCTCCCGCTCGGTGACGTGCGTGGCACCCAGTTCAAGTATGAGAACGTGGTGGTGACCAAGTGGGACGGCAGCGACGGTGGCGAGCCGCCGACTTCCACCCCGACGCCGTCGCCATCGACGTCGACGACGACGGAGCGCACGACCGAGAACACCACGGAGAAGACCACCGAGACCTCCACAGAGCGCACCACGGAGTTCACCCCGGTCGAGTCCACGATCACCTCCACCATGCCGAACGGTTCGACCACGGTGATCACCACCAGGCCCTCGACGTATGTGACCACCCAGCCGAACGGTTCCGTCACCACGGTGACGCAGCCGCAGGCGGAAAAACAACGCAGCGGCGACCTGGCCTCCACCGGCGCGAATGTCCTGTGGGCGGCAGGCCTGGGTGGCTTGCTGATCCTGGTCGGGTTCTTCTTGGCCCGTCGCAGCAAGAACGAAGAGCAATCACGGTAAGTAAGCGGTTTTAGGAAAACGATTATGCGAAACATTATGAAGCCTGCAGCGCGAACTGCTAGCTCGCGTGCACGTCGCTCGGTCCGTGGCGTCGCTGCCGTGGTTGCCTCCGTGGTACTCGCCGCCGGCCTGGGCTCGTACCCGGTGGACGCGCAGGAGACCAGCGCCGAAACCACGACGAGTGCGGCGGCCGAGACTGCCACTGCTACGACGACAACCACCGAGACGCCGTCTTCTTCTCGCGCGTCTTCCGCGGCACCTAAGCCGGTCGTGGTCGAACCGAACTCCGTGACGGTCGAGCGCGACGGCGATGTCGACCACATCACCATCCGCGACACCGACGACAACCCGTGGGACTCCGGCCGAAAGGCATCCGACGAGTACATCTGGGGTGTGAAGCGCACTGGCGACGGCGACATCACCCGCATTGTGAAGGTCGTTGCTGACGGCGAAGAGCTGGACCCGCAGTACTTCGGCTACGTCAACGGCGAGGACTTCGACGTCATCGGCATCGACGAGGACGCCTTCTGGACGATTCCGCCGATGAAGCTCGAGATCGAGGTCGAAACCACCGAGGCCGGCGAGTACGCAATTGCGGAACCGGACGAGGTTCCGACGGCACGCGAGCTTTCGGAGACCGGCTACGGACGCACCGACCAGGCCGCGGCGACCGTAAATCCTGAGGGCGTTGGTATGGCGCGTGCTGCGAACATGCCGGAATCGAAAGAACGATTGACTCTCACACCACTTGAATACAATGCGAACGCGGCGACGGGAGGTAAAGCGCCAAAAATTACTCTCTCAACCACCGTCGGGGGCCCTGTGAAGGAGCAAAAGAATGTATACCTCACAGAAGCCGTCATCAATTACCCGCAGAGTTCCACATATGCGTTCAGCGGGCCCGTGACGATACGCAAGAATTCGAACGAGAGCTGTACGGTACAGTCTGGCGGAATTAAAAAGCTTTCTGATCGTTCTGTTTCCGTGAATCTCACGGGATGTCAACCCCGTGTAGCCGTGTGGAAAGGCAGCGGCGATCGTATTTCTGTTGATTTTTACGGGCCGGGCTCCAGGGGCGGAACTGGGTACTCTTTAGAGCTCTATGGCTCTTATGGCTCAAATCCACCACAATCGGAGACCATCCCTGCGGGGAATCCGACCGCCGAGAAAAATTTCAGGCAGTTTCCGGACCGGCCTTACGGCGAATGTAGAAGCAACAACGGCGTGATTACGGGAAAATCCTGGTGGGCGAATACTCCTGGAATGGGAGATTCACTGGATGTTGTCCAGTTGACGCTGAGCGGCGCCACCGATCTGGCAAACAAGGTTCTTACTAAAGATCCGCGACTGAAGCTGCGTATTGGCGGTGACCAATCCGGATGGGATGAACTTGGGACGAGCGACTTCGATCTTTACGTAGAAGGCGACAGTTTGTACTTCAAGCTCAAAACGCCTCAAAAGCGTGCATCGTTCGAGATTGATGCCTACGACGTTTGGGTGTATGTGCCGACCACGGTGACCGCATCCGGCTGCAGCGTTGAACTATGGAATAAGGGGCCAGAATGGTATGACAGAACTGCGCCCGAGCTGGACCTTAAGAAGGCGGAAACACCGCGAAGTGAACTTACCTGGCTGCCAGCATCGGAGCCCAATCCCGACTTGCCGAAAAAATGCGTCGGCGACATTGCGCTGGTGATTGATACCTCGGATTCCGTGCTAAATCAGAATGCCGTTGCAGATTCTGTTCAAGCCGCCCTAGGTGTAATCGATGCACTTCAGGGTACTGGCAGCAAGATGTCGATTTATAACTTTGCCTCCGAGTCCGGATCTGTTCCCGGAATGACGACCGAGAAGAAGGATCTGCAGAAACCAGAGGAGGTAGAGGCGTTGAGAGATGCAGTTAAAGCCTTCGAAACCTTCGAATTCCAGCAGTGGACCCGCAATGGGCGAGGCGGGACGAACTACGAAGCGGGTCTCAAGCAGGTTCCCGCGGGCGAGTATGATGTGGTGTACTTCATCACCGATGGCCTGCCCACCACGAGTGACAGAGATTATCCTGGGGCCGGGCTTGATGTAGGCGAGTTGATTAACCAGAGTGATCTTGCTCGAGCGGTAGAGCAATCCAACCGCCTTAAAGCGAGTGGTACGCGCGTTGAAACCGTGATGGTCGGTTTCAAGCCTTTCAATGAGCATATCCTGAAAGATGACATTTTCCGTCGCCGGCTTGTGCTTGATAGCCCCGATGCATGGCCTCGTTTTGGAAATTTCGGGTACGCAAGCCACTATGGTATCGGTGACTCAGTGCTTGAGAACTTGCAAGGAACGGGCGGCCGGATCTCTCTTTGGGATAGAACTCGGTTGGGCACTGAGTACAACGTGACTAACCAGCCGGAAATTTGGCGCGCTGGAGTAAGGAATACCAGAAGTATCGCGCAGGATATTTCAGGCCCAGATGCGGTAACTACACTCGAAAATTTCGGAGATTTAGGAAAGACGCTCCAGGAGCTGGTCCTGCGCAACTGCTTTGGATCGATCAAGGTAACCAAAATAATTCACAACACCGATGGCACGCAGGAAGCCGGTGTCGACTGGATTTTTGACAGTGAGGTTGTCGGGGGTCGTAGGGAGATTTTCGATGATCCGAACCCGTTGACCTCTAAAGTTCAGGACAAAACCGATAGTGAGGGCACTTTCAATAGAAAACTCGATCAATCACGGGGCGTCGGGCAAACGGTCCAAGTGGTCGAGCACCAACAAACGGGTTATGCCCTGCGCAAGATTGATGGCAAAAATTCAGTATGCTCCAGCAACGTCCTGGTGTCATCCCCGTCTGGTGAAAGATGGGAAACAAGAAGTGCGACCGTAACCAACGTCGACGATCTCTCGAAGCCGGGCTTTCAAGTAGAAGTGCCTTTCAAAGGTATTGTGTCCTGCACGATTCACAATGAAGTTGCCCAGCTCGACTTGTCGGTGATGAAGGTCAGTTATGACGGAGATCGAGCGTCGCTGGAGGGGGCTCAGTTCAACCTTTACGACGTTACTAGCGGACAGAGAAAGTTGATCAAGGAAATACGCGATAGCGACACTAGGGTCAAAGGGTTGATCGACGGCAACAGTTATGAATTGATCGAAACGAAGGCCCCACAGGGATATAGTCTGTTGACTCGCTCAGTTCTGTTCACAATCCTCCGGGATTCAGATGGCAAAGCGAAAATCGAGTTCAAGGAAGGTCCGGAAGAGTATCCGCAGGTTGCCATACGTGCCGCCAGCGGGGAAATTGACCATATCATCATGGAGGTGGCTGACGTCCGCCAAGGCAATCTCCCGAAGACCGGCGGCGTGGGCATTCAGATCCCGGCCCTGCTCGGTGGCGCGCTCATCGCCGCGGGTGTGCTAGTAGGCCGGCGTAAGGCTGCTGCTTAAGCGCTGGAGCACTCTCTAACGGCACGCCGAAAGGGCCCGGCTCAATCGAGATCGATTGGGACGGGTCCTTTTGTTGCGCGAGACCTTTGTTAGCAGAGGCCCGTGCCGAGTTCGCGCTGCGGGATCTCTCAGCTGGCGCTAATTTTTGACGCATGATGTCCCGCCGCGCACTTGCCGCCACCACAGCTGCCGTTCTCACCGCCACAGCCGCCACCGCCGTTCCCGCCAACGCCGCCCAACCGGAGTCCTTCCCGGAATCCACCCGTTCGTACCTGTACTTCCAGAGCTTCGACGGGGTGGACAACCCCGCCCACTTCACGCACGACCTGCCGGACGGCTGGTCGCAAGACGTTGAGGGCGTCACTTCCGGCGAGGCTCGCTGGAACGGCTGGACCATCTCGGATGTGCGCCACTGGACCTGGGCCGCCGGCACCGACGAGCGGCACTTTTTCACCCAGGGGCACGACCAGTTCGCCATCATCGATTCGAAGCAGCAGCGCCTCACCGAGCGCGACTCCATGGACGCGCGCATGACCACCGAGCCGATCGACGTGAGCGGCCAGAGCAAGGTCGCCCTCGAGTTCGACCAGCACTACCGCCAGGGCAAGAAGGGCCAAACCGCACTGGTTGCGGTGAGTTTCGATGGTGGGAAACCGGAGGTCGTCGATAAGCTGACGCAAGACCGCTACTCCTCACACGAGTACTTCGATCTCGACGTGCCGGAAGGCGCGAAATCAATGCAGGTGACGTTTAGCTACCTCGGGGGCAACGACGATTACTGGTGGGCAGTGGACAACGTCGCGGTGCGCGCCCCGTTCAGCCAAGTAGCGGAGGAGCCGAACACCGTCATCGACGTCATCTCGGATCCGCAGGACGACCCGGAGGACTACAAGCTGGCCATCCGCCGCCTCAACGCCATGCCGGAGAAGGCCAGCGCGTTGGTGATCAACGGCGACCTGGTGGACAACGGAAGCCAGGAGCAGTGGGACAAGTTCCTCGCCGCGCGCAAGGAGGCGCCGCACGATTCGGGCGTGGAGCTGTGGACCATCGGCAACCATGAGATGTACGGCAAGGAAACCTCGGAGGTGCACATGCAGCGCTTCCTCAAATACTCCGGGCAGGAGAAACCGTGGAACGAGGTGGTGGTGAACGGCACGCCGCTGATCTCCATCAACACGGAGTACTACTCGGACATCGACCGCGGCGGCAAGGAGCCGTTCCAGCGCATCTCCGCCGAGCAGCTGAAGTGGCTGGACCAGCGCCTCGCGCACTGGGATAAACAGGGCGTGACCGCGCTGGTGTTCACGCACCCGCTGCTGCCGGGGACGGTGTCCATGAGCCATTCCGCCTGGTACCAGAACGATTTCGAGGATGAGCAGGCCATCTCCGACGTGCTGTCGAAGTACAACGACGTGGTGGCGTTCACCAGCCACTCGCACTCCTCTCTGAAGCAGAACAACTGGTGGGGCACCAGGCGTTACGACGGCACCCCGCAGGGCGCCATCGGCTTCCCCGTGGTGAACACGGGCGCGATCCTCAACGAGTACCTGCCGGACGGCGACCACGACGAGGAGATCGTGGACGACAAGGCTGCCACCGGTCTGCGCGTGAAGGTCTACGACGATCGCATCCGCGTCGAGGCCTGGGACTTCAAGGACGGCCACAGCCTGACCAACCCTCAGGGCGAGGCGAAAATGATCAAGTACCAGGATTTTGCCAAGCAGCACCGCCTATCGACGCCTCCGGTGCAGCCCCCGGCAGAGCCCACCCCTGACGCCGCCGGCGGTTCGTCGACTGGCGGGAAGGTGGCGCTCGCCGCAGGTGTGCTTGCCGCCCTCGGCGGGGCGCTGGCAATCCTCGCGCCACGAATCCGGGAAGCGCTCGCGGCGATAGACCTTACCCCGGCGCAGCTCGGCAGATAGTGACGGAAAACGCGCTCTCAACGGGTCTGCGCAGGGGGACTTTGTTCTGCAATGTAGGGTCCCAGCATTCGTTTCACCGTCGCCATAACGTGCGGAAATGAGCTGCCCAGCCGAGGGGGCTGGGAGTGGGCTGTGAAGAGCCGGCGTGTCCAACTTTTAAAATGCTGATTTCTCCGTGTTTTCATCCTCACGTTTCCCGCGTAGCATCCATGGCGTTATTGAAAAGTTCTCAATGATCCGAGGATGCATGTCTCAGACTGGCCACCCCACTTCCAGCCGCCGCCAGCATGGCGCCGCGGCTGTGTGGGCAGCGCTGTTTCTTGCCGCGGTCCTGCTTGTTGCGGGTGCCGTGTACCCGGGATCGCAGCAGGCAGAAGCGCAAACTGCGTCGAGCGACGGCGTGAACTTCGGGGACTGCTCGTTCCGCAGAGGCACGGGAGTTGCCGAGACATGGGCCAACCAAATGTGCTGGCTGGATGTGTCGGACTTGACCACACCGGGCGCAAAGACGAAGAGGGTGGGCGATTACACCATCACCTTCAACCTCGGCATTGAAACGAGAAACACCAGCACCCAGTTCACCGCGAATTCCAACCCCAGCTGGTCTGGCACAGCATTTGCGAAAGCCGGCACGGGTTTCTTTGAGCGTTATCCGAGCTCGACGTCGCAGGACATCTTGCAGATGGAAGGGTCGGGTAGCCCCTTTGCCCGTTTCACTTTGTCGAACATTGTGGTGAAGCGAAACGGTGTTGTCGATCCGCTCGCGTCGTATCGCTTTGCGGTGGTGGACGGCGAGTCCACCGGTGCCGGCGGTGTCGGCGAAATGATCAGCGTCGACGGCGGGACCGTGGGCCAGCCGATCCGTCTCACCCCGCTGAACGCGAAGGATGCGTGCACCGGCGGCAGAAACTCGCAGTTCGGTCCTGGACCAGAACCACAAAACTGGGGCAGTATGTCCGACGGTCGCGACCGCGGTTTTGTCTGTTTCTCCCAGGCCACCGGCACCTACGGCACGTGGGTGGTGAGCGTGGACAACCCGAAGACGCTGCAGGTCAGCATGGGTTCCAACAGTGCCGGAACGCAGGGCGTGGCTATCGGCATCGCGCTGAGCCGCATCGCCTTCGACAAAGACGGCTCCGCCAAGGTGCAGGATGCGTTTGAGAAGGTGGCGGACCCCACGGAACGGACCGCCAGCTACTCGGCGTTTCTGCAGGACGGCTCCAACCGGACGACGCTGTCGACCCCGGCGGGCGGCTCCACCACGGCGCTTCGCCGCATCGGCTCCAACGGCGTTCCGCTGGACCAGCTGGGCTACACCTCCACGCTTAACCCGGCGGACCGCGCGTTCGTCCGCTACGACCCAGTGTGGAAGTGCACCCTCACCTCGGGCGGAACGAACAGCGAAACCTACCTCATCCGCAAGGGGGCGGTGCCTACGGGCTACACGCTGACGGAAAACGCCCAGACGGGCACGTCGACGCTGCTGATCCCCGCGGCCGAAAACCGTGTCCCAAACTGCTCCGTCACCTGGGAATCGAAGTTTAAATCCGCCAAGCTCAACCTGGCTAAGACAGTGGACGGCAACGCCGCGAACTTCGCGGAAAACAGCCTGCAGAAGTACACGCTGCACTACAAGTGCACCGTGCCCGAAGGGTTCAAAACTGCCTACCCAGACGTCAAGCTCGAAGACGACGTCGTGGTGGAAAAGGGGCGCTCCGCCAGCGTGGACAACCTGCCCCAGGGCACCACGTGCACCATCACGGAGAAGGTCCCGGCGCCGCCCGCGGGTACGAAACACACCCTGTCGTGGAACGGCACGGCTGTGCCGTCCGCTTCGGCACCGGTGACGGTCCAGCTGCCCACCACGGCGGCCGCTCCCACGGCAATCGGCTCGGCAAACGCCAACAACTCCTACACGTACACGCCGGGCAAGCTCGTCTTCAGCAAGACGATCGTCGGCGACCCGGTCACAGACGGCAAGGTGGGCGGGACCTACCGCTTCAACCTGACGTGCGCCGGGACCAACATCAGCCGTGAGTTCACGCTGGATCTGACCCAGGCGAAGCCGTCCAACTCCATCACCTTGGACAACATCCCGGTGGAGCGGGACTGCTCGATCACGCCGCTGACGGACCTCACCGAGGAGCAGCGAAAGACCATCGAGTTCACCGGCCGCGATGCCCAGCTCGCCGGCGCGCCGCTGAACCCGTCGGGGGCGGAATACCACTTCACGCTCCACGAAGGCACGACGCCGGAGCTCCACTTCACCACGAGCTACGCCTACCTCACGTTCCCCCTGCACATCCGGAACCAGGTCAACGGTCTCGCCGCTGGCGACCCCGATGTGGCCACGCTGTCCTACACGGTGCACTACCGGTGCGAGGTCGCCGGCCGCCCAGCGAAGGAAGGCACCGTCACACTAACCGGCTCCGACGGTGAAGCGGTTGTCGAGGGCGTGCCGGCCAACGCCGCGTGCAAGGTGTGGGAAGACGAACCGGGCGGAACCGCGAACACCAAGTTCATCGGTGCGCAGGTCAGCGCGTCCAACGCTGGCGACCAAGTGACCTCGTTGACTAACGCGCAGGCGAAGAACACAGCGGTCCACACCATCCGCCCCGTGTCGGACACCGACCGCAACTTGGTCACGGTGACCAACACTTTCGACCCGAAATTGGGCAAGGTGCGGCTGAACAAGGTGGTCAACTCCACCGTCACCGGCAGACTTCCCAGCACGTACGCGTTCTCCTTCCGCTGCGGAACACGCAACCTGGCCACAGGCGTGGCGGGGCAGTCCCGTTCCGTCGAGCTCACCGGCCGCGCCACCGTCGCGGCGAACGGCACTGTCACGCTGCAGGCGGACGACGCTGCGGCAAACGACCTCGGCGGCGACATGGGAGTGCCGTTCGGCAACACCTGCACCTTCACGGAGGACACCCCGCAGGTCGCCGGCGGCATCCTGTTCAGCACTGACGTGCAGAACGTCACTCCAACGATTTCGCAGGACACCACCACCGCTACGGTGACCAACGCGTTCACGCCCGCGGGCAATGGGCTGACGGTCAATCTCCGCACTGGTGGTCGGGCAACGCTGGCCCCAACGTCGTTAAGCTATGAGCTCACCTGCGACAACGGCTTCACCGACACCTTTAACCTCGCGCCGGGTGGATCGGTCGAGTTCACGGCCGGACAGGTGCCGCAGGGCACCCAATGCACACTTAAGGAAAGCGGCGATAGCGCCACCCGCACCACGACGGAGGGGCGGCAGTACCCCATCAGCAACACGGCCGAGTACCTCTACGCCGCCGACGCTGGCGGGAGCAAGGACGTTGGCGCCGATGGACAGTTCACCATTGGCAAGCAGTCCACCATGGACGTCCACCACGAGTACGACCTCATCCAAGCGCCGGTGCAGGGCACCAAGGAGGTGCGGTTCAACGACCCGAACAACCTGATCTCCAAGCCCCGCCGCGACATCAAGACCAACCGCGTGTTCCCGGTGACCTTGACGTGCACCAACCCGGACGGCACGGAAGGCCCGCGTCTGTCCACCACTGTGCAGCAGGGCCAGAAGCCCGGCGGCACGACGGCCGCAGTCGGCTCCAGCTGCACCGTCACCGAAGGGGAAACCTCCACCGCGGTGGGCATCACGCTGGACCAGTCTGTGACGGTCAACGGCGCACCGGTGGCCGGCGGCACGGCCGACTTCGTCGTCGGCGACGGCGGCACGACGCTGCTGTTCATCAACACCTACTCCCGCCGCGTGACCCAGATCCGGCTGGACAAGGAAGCGATCCTGCCCACCGACACCATCCGCACCCAGTACGCCAACGCGGGAAAGAACTTGCAGGATGCGCTGTATAATCACACGTTCACCCTCGTGTGCCGCGACCCGGAGACCGGCGACACCGCGGTGCTGCAGGAGCAGCAGAAGTCCATCAAGGGTGAGGGCACTGCGCTTTTCGACGGCGTCCCGGTCGGCGCCGACTGCCAACTCACCGGAGATAAGTTCGGCTCCCTCGCCCTGGCCATGAACGACGGACAGGACGACCTGAAGGCGTTCCTGCGCCCGGCCTTTGTGGATTGGGTTGTGGACCGCGAAGGCGGCAACGCCTACCCGGACCAGAAGCTGGACAACGACACGACCACGTCGCCGGTGTTCCTCACCGTGGATGATCGGGCGAAGAACCACGTCCGCCTGGACAACCACTACGAGTACGAGACAGCGGCGGTGCGTCTGAGCAAGGACCTCGCCGGCGCGGCAGGCAACCTCGACGAAATCCCGGAGGACTACACCTTCAACTTCACGCTGCAGTGCAAGGCGATCGGCTATCAGACCAGCTCGGTGGGCGAGACCTCCTTCATCCCGGAGAAGCTGCGCCCGGCGGACGGCTACGTCATTCCTGCAAGTATCCGCAAGGGCGACTTCAAAGACGGCACGTTCGTCTCCGGCGAGGCGAAGGTCCCCGCCGGATCGCTGTGCACATTCAACGAGCAGGATGCGACGAACGTGCCGGAGGCGCTGACCATCGCTCCGGAGCAGAAGATCGTGCGCGGCTACGCGCCCAATCCAGGCGAAAACCCGCCGGCGGACCTCCACTTTGTGAATAAGGTGGAGCGTCGCACCACCCCGGTGCGCCTGGCCGTGTTCAACTCCGGTTACCTTGCCGGCGCGGATGCGTCGGGTTACACCGCGCAGCTGCGTTGCGACGACCCGGCGAAGACCGGTGCGACTAGGCAGTTCCCGCTGACGGCGCTGTCCGGCTCGGAGATGCCCCGCACACTCGAAGCCCCGGCGGGCGGACAGGTGGTGGACCTGCCAGTGGGGGCGAACTGCACGCTCGACTTCACCGGCAGCCCGGCGCTCGGCGCACGCGGGCAGCTCGAAGTGACAAATGGTGCGCGTACCCCGCTGGCGCAGTACGCCACGTGGGGCGGCGGGTCGCCCGCGCTGCCGACCGGGTCGCTGTCCAACCTTGCCGCGGACGAAGTGAAAGACTCAGACAAGCAGTACTCGTACAGCTTCTCCACCGCGGCGAACCTGCCGTCCGCGGAGACCGTCCTGACGGTCGGCGCGGACATCTACCACCCGCGCGCCCACTACGACGTCGCGTTCACCAAGACCGCCGCCGGGCCGAGCTCCGGCACGTTTACGTTCCACCAGTCGTGCTCGGGTCACGGCGAGGAGTTCCAGCTGCGCGCCGGCGAAACCCACACCATCGCGGACGTTCCGGTCGACAGCGACTGCGCCGTGGACGAGCTCGACGACGGCAACCCGGACGCAGCATCGGTGTTCCAGGTGGTGTCCAACGGTGAATTGGTTACCCCGCTTGAAGGCGACACCGACTCGGTGGTGTTCACCGCGCAGCCGGTTTCCGACCCGAAGGACCTCGCCCGCTCCGGCGACCGCTGGTCGCTCACTGCGAAGAACACCTTCCCGGGGCTCAAGGTGCAGAAGCTTATCGACGGCACTCCGCTGGGCCAGCTCACCGGCGACGCCTTCGGCACCACGCTGCTGCGCCACGACGCCACGTCCATGCGGGTGACCTACACCGTGACCAACACCGGCGAATTCCCGCTAAAGGATTTCACGGTGACGGACCCGTCGCTCGCCGGCCTCGACGTCACCCGCGGCGGGGTGGTTACGCGCATCGGCGACGACGGTGCCGTGCCGGACAGCATCTGCCCGACCACCGAGCTGGTTTCCGGTGAGGAGTTCACCTGCACCTTCAACGTCTCCATCCCGGCAAGCGCCGACGAAACCTGGCGCTACCCGGCCGAGGGCGACGCCGCCGTGACCGTCACCGCCGCCGCGAACGCCGGCGGGGCGACCCAGACGGTGGCGGCGAAAGATGCGCAGGGGGCGTTGAAACCTTCAGCGTCGATAAGCATGCTGCTCCCCGAAACCGGTGAGCAGACCCTCGTGCTGTTCCTGCTGCTCGGCCTAGCGCTGTTCGGCTGGGGCGCATGGCGGGTCAGCCGGCGCGACGAGCGCGCGGAAGGCGGTGAGCTCGTTGAGATGTAGAAAATTCGCCCGCTACAAGCGGACGGTGTACGGGCTCTCCTAAACCGGCACACGTAATTCCCAAAACCAACTCCACACACCCACCCCTCCAGAAAAGGACTTGCAACCATGTCGAACCTTTCGAAGAAGACCTTCGCGCTCGCAGCCGCGGCCGCATTCGCAACCGCCACCCCGCTCGCCGTCGCCCCGGACCTCGCGCCGGTCGCGGTCGCACAGAACAACCAGGCCGTTGACGTGAACAAGACGGCGAGCCTGACCATCCACAAGCAGGAAGGCGACCCGGGGAACGCCACCGGCGATGTCGCGAACACCGAATTCACCATCGAGCGCGTGCAAATGAAAAACGGGCTGAACACCGCCGCCGGCTGGAAGGAAGCCGGCGACATCGTCAACGCGGGCGCCGATGAAGCGACGCTGGACGACACGTTCACCGCCCAGAACGTCAAGACCGGTGCTGACGGCATCGCCAAGTTCGACAACCTCAAGGTGGGCATCTACAAGGTCACCGAGAAGACCAACGGCAACTACACCGTCGCCGCCCCCTTCCTGGTCACCCTGCCGCTGACGCAGGAGGACGGTTCCCTCACCTACACCCCGACCATCTCCCCGAAGAACCAGAAGCTGGACCCGACCAAGGCCGCTGACGACGCGAACGCAAACGTCGGCGACGAAATCACCTACACCGTCAAGGCACCGGTCCCGGCCGGCGATGTGCTGCAGGACGGCACCCGCACCATCAGCCGCTTCCGCATCACCGATGACCTGCAGAAAGAACTGACCTACGTCGCCGACTCTGCTGCCGTTTCCCTCATCGGCGCCAAGGACGGGGTGGACGCTGCCCTGCAGTCCGGCGACTACAAGATCACCCACGACGGCCAGAACCTCACCGTCGAGTTCACCGAGGCCGGCCTGCAGCGCCTGGAGACCCTGCGCGGCGAGAACCCGGGCCTGACTGCCCAGGTGGTGTTCAAGGCCAAGGTCAACGCGATCCCGGCAAACGGCCAGATCAACAACACCGCCAACGTCTACGTGCCCAACCGCGAAGATCCGATCCCGACCAAGCCGGAGACCACTAAGGACGGCGACCAGGACACCAACGACACCACCACGCAGTACGCCAACGTCGAGGTGACCAAGACCCTCAACGGCAACCCGGTGGAGGACGAAAAGACCGGCAACGGCGCCGAGTTCGAGATCTACCCCTGCGCACCGGAGGGCGACGGCTACAAGGTGGCCAAGGACGCCACGGCGATCAAGGGCACCGCAACCGCAGACGGCACCAAGATCGAGACCTCCTTCACCGCCCAGGGCGGCGACGTTGCCTCGGCGAAGGCCGCCGTGGCGTCCGGCTTTGGCATGCAGCTCAACCCGACCGTGCAGTACTGCGCAGTGGAGACCAAGGCTCCGGCCGGCTACCTGCTCAACCCGGACCCGCAGCTGCTCACCCGCACCACGGAGGGCACCGACACCACCCGCCCCGTGTACACCGTCGCGGTCAACGACGTGAAGGACAACATCTGGGGCCGCCTGCCTGCGACCGGTGAGCGCACCATGCTCTACATCCTGGCGCTCGGCCTCGTGCTGTTCGGCGGCGGCGCTGCGTACCAGCTGAGCCGCCGCAACGCCTAAGGCGAGCAGATGGTGAATCGCAAATGGTGAATATGCCCCAAAGTGGCGCATTTTCACCATCCGCCATTCACCATCCGTACAAGCTCTCACTATGACAAGGAAGGACACCATGCACTCACGCACGGCACCCAGGCTCGCCGCCGCGCTCGCCGCTGCCTTCCTTGCTTGCGCGCCCGCCGCCTCCGCCGCCGACCTCCGGGTCGATCTCCGCGAAAGCGTCGGCGCGGACTGGTTCGCGCGCATCGGGGACCGCGATGTGGAGCTGTTGCTTATCGACGACCTCCGGCCCACCCCCGACAACCTCCAATCCCTGGACATCCCGGCAATCACCAGCGACCGCCCCGACCGCCTGCGCAAGGTGGACACCAAAGCGTCGGAAGATGGCACCGCCACCTTCACGGGTCTGGATACCGGCGTGTACCTGGTGCGGGTGGCGGACAACCCGGACACGCAGGACGCCCGTGTGTCCTACGCCCCGTTCGTGGTGGCGGTGACCCCGGACAAGCTGGCGCAGGTGGTGGCGCCGAAGGCGCAGGAGCTGGGGATCAGCGTGGACCCGCTGACGGCGTGCAACACCCCGGAATGGAAGGAAGCCGCAGCGCCTGGGACGTATGTGGAGTACGACTTTGTCTCCACCGTGCCCAACCTCTCCACGGACGGCACGCTCAGCCAGTACGCGCTGACCTTGCAGTTCTCGCGCGGCCACACGGTGCAGTGGGACAACGGCGGGCCCCGCAGCGTGGTGGCGCGAGGCGACCAGGCGCTCCACTTCGACGCAGCGTCGGCGACCACCTCGAAGCAGGTGCCGGGCACGGCCCGCAAGGACCAGCCGGTGAACAAACTGCAAGCCCCGCGCCTGACCATTCACGGGGCGGGTGAGAACGTCGAGCTGAAACGCGGCGAGGATTACGACGAGCAGCAGCAGGGCAACGACGAGGCGACCTTCACGCTCACCAGCGCGGGCCTGGCTAAGCTAGCGCGCGCGAAATCGCTTGATCCCGCCACCACGGTGGAAACCTGGGTGCCGGCGAAGGCGAACGAGAAGAAGCCGTGGGGCAGCGGCCCGGTGCGCAATGCCACGCTCGGGGACCTCGCCGCCACCGTCACGTTGACTGCAGACGGGATGGATGCCACCCGCGCGCCCGTCACGGTCGAGCACGTCAACCACATCAACGTGGTGGAGCGGAAAAAATGCTTCGACGCTGCCGCGGCAACCACCACCGTCTCCGCCGACGACCAGCACAGCACTGAAACCGAAACCGAAACCGAAACCCAAACCCGAACCCCAACCCCAACCAGTGCCACGCCGTCCGACGCCTCCGTCACCGAGGTGGTCACCCGCGAGACCACGCGGGCGGACGGTTCCCCGGCCACTGTGACTGAGACCGTGGTGAAAAGAGGTGAGGGGGACGGGACGCCGTCGATAGGCGAGCGCGTCGGCGACCTCGCGTCCACCGGCGCGAGCGTCATCGGCATCACCGGGCTCGCCGTGCTGCTGATCCTCCTCGGACTCTTCTTGCGCAGGCGCAATGACGACGAAGAAGGGTAAGCGCCGCAGCAACGCCGTCTCTTGGATCGTGCTGATCCTGGGGGCGCTGCTGCTGCTGTACCCGATCGCGTCCACGCTGTCCGCGCAGTACCGGCAGATCCAGCAAAACGAGGAATATGCGGGGGCGGTGCAGGAGCTCAGCGACGACGTCAAGGCGCAGCAGCTGGAACTGGCACACCAGTACAACCAACGCCTGTTGGCGGAGGGGCCGCACGCGCGCGCCCCGCGTGACGAGGACCCCGGCTTCGACGACTACATGTCCCAGCTGACCCTGCCGGAGAGCTACCACGTGATGGCGCGCGTGCGCATCCCGCGCATCAACGTGGACCTGCCCGTGTACCACACCACCAGGCCGGACGTGCTTTACGACGGCGCCGGGCACATGTACGGCTCCACCCTGCCTGTCGGCGGCGACGGCACGAACGCGGTCATATCCGCGCACACCGGCATGGTGAATGCGGCGATGTTTGACCAGCTGCCCATGCTCAAGCCCGGCGACGACATCTTCATCGACGTCATGGGTGAGCGCCTGCGCTACCGCATGACCTCGCGCGACGTGGTCAAACCCGACGACTACGACGCCGTGACCTACGAGCCCGGCAAGGACAAGCTCACCCTGATCACCTGCACCCCGTACGGGCTGAACACGGACCGTTTGCTGGTGCACGCCGAGCGCGCGCCCCTGGACCCGGGCACCCCAGAGCCGACCGTGGATGCCTTCGTGTGGTCCTGGTGGATGATCGCGGTGCTCGTGCTCGTCCTGCTCGTGCTGTTGCTGATCCTGTGGAAGCGCTGGCGGGACCGGCGGAAGAAGCGGCGCGAGGCTGCGCGGCCGTAAACCCCTACTGCGGCTCCACCGGGTTGCCCTGCCACACCGTCATCGCGGGCACCTCGTCGCCGCGCATGACCAGTGAGCCCGGGCCCACTGTCGCGCCGGCGCCGATGACGGAACCCGGCAGGGACACCGAGTGCGGCCCCAGTGTCGCCGAATCCAGGATGGACACCGTGTCCAGGGACATCACGCGGTCCTGGAACAGGTGCGTTTGCACCACCGTGCCCGGTCCGACGGTAGCGCCGCGGCCCACTACGCACAGGTCCGTTTCCGGGAACCAGTAGGACTCGATCCACGCGCCGCGGCCCACCTTCACACCGAGTGCGCGCAGCGCCAGGTTCATCTCCCCGGAGCCGGACGCCCAGTTGAAGAACCACGGGGCGGCGACAACTTCGATGAACTGGTCCTGCAGCTCGTTGAGCCAAACAAACCAGGAATACAGGGGGTGATCGCCGGATGTGTGGCGTCCAACCAGCACCCACTTGGCCACCACGGCGCTAAGCACCGCGAGCACGCCCACGGCCATCCAGACCAGGCCGCCGAGCAGGAGAGTCCACCAGCCGAAGCGCTGCAGCAGCTCTACCACGCCTGCGGCGAACACCGCGGCGATAACTGCCTGCGTCATCGGCGCGAGCAGGCGCAGCGTCTCCACGAACCCGCGCTTGCGGCGCAGGGCTGTGGACGGTTTGTAGGTCGCCTCACCAGCAGCCTCGACCTCGACGCGGCGCATGCGCTCCGGCGGCGAGCCCCACCAGTTGGAGCCGGCCTTGGACTTCTTCGGCGAGGCGGACAGCACCGCCACCAGCGACTGCTTGGCCAGTTTGCGCCCGGGTGCGACCATGCCGGTGTTGCCCACGAAGGAGCGCTTGCCCACGATGGAGCGGTCGGTGCGGATCCAGCCGTCGCCGAGTTCGTAGGTGCCCACCATGGTGTCGTCGGCGAGGAAGGCGCCGTCGCGTACCTCGGTCAGTTTCGGCACCATCACGGCGGTGGAGACCTCGGCGCGCTCGCCGATCTTCGCGCCCAGCGAGCGTAGCCACACCGGTGTGGCCAGGCCCGCGTAGAGGGGGAAGTAGCGGGTGCGCGCGTCGTCCATCAGGCGCGTGACGGTCCACAGCGCCCAGCCGTGCCAGCTGCGCACGGGGAACACACCGGGCTTGACGCCTAGCGACGCCATCCTCACGGCCAACCACGTCAACGCCAGACCGCACGCGAAGTACACCAGCCCGCCAACCGGCGCGAACACGAGCAGCCCCCACACGGATGAGGTGTGGGCCAGATGCGCCAGGCCCACGGTCGCGGCGACGCCCGCCACACCGGCCGTCGCCGGCAGCAGCGCCATCAGCAGGGAGGTCAGGCCGTACCCCAGCGCCCACAGGGGCCGGCGAGGTGGACGCTCGTCGGGGAAGCGGTGCTTGGAGCGGCCCACCTTGCGCGCGGGCGAACCCGCCCAACGCGCGCCCTTTTTCACGGGCTTTCTACCAGTGACGGTAGAGCCGGCCTCTACATGGGCGCCGTCGCGGATCTCCGTGCCGGGCATGAGCGTGGAGCGCGCGCCGACGCGGGCCTCCGCACCGATGCGTACGTCGCCAACGTGCAGCTCGTCGCCGTCGAGCCACATGCCGCCCAGGTCCACCTCCGGCTCGATGGCGCTGCCTTCGCCGACGGTGAGCAGGCCGGTCACCGGCGCAAACGCGTGCATGTCCACACCCTTGCCGATCTTGGCGCCCAGCATGCGGGCCGTGATCTTGGCGGCGTTCGCGCTCGAGATGTTCAACGCGCCGGAGGCTGCCAGCCAGCGCTCCGCCGCCCAGAGGCGCACGTGCCGCGCCCCTCCGCGCTTGTACACGCCTGGTTTCACCCGGCCGCGGATCGCCCGCGCGCCGAGCGCACCGATGGGGATACGGCCGAACGGGGTGCACAGCACCACAAACGCCACGGCGAGCCAGGTCCAGCTCAGCTGCGTCAGCCCCAGCAGGTTCGCGGCGATGGCCACCCAGGTCACGGCTGTGGCTGCCTTCAGGGTCATCACCGGCACCATCAGCGCTGTCTGGGCGACGCGGGTGCCGAAGCCGACGGGATCCACCACGCGTTCGCGCTTGGCGGTGCGGCTGGAAAGCGTCAGCTCGTCGATAAGCGAGGCAAGCGTTTCCAACCTCGGGTGGTCGTAGAGATCGCGCACCGCGATCGTGGGCACGCGCTCGCGCAGACGTGTAATCAGGGCGGCCGCCGCCAGGGAAGAGCCGCCGAGCTCGAAGAAGTCGGCGTCGCGGCCCGGCACGTCCAGGCCGAGCACCTCAACCCACTGCTGGGCCACCCAGGTCTCCGTCTCCGTCAGCCCCACCGCATCCACGGACGCGGGCAGCGGCCACGGCAGGGCCTTCTTGTCCACCTTGCCGGAGGTGCGGATAGGCAGCTCGTCCATCACGTGCAGGCGCGGCACGAGCGCGGCCGGCATCACCTCGGCCAAACGCTCGCGCATCTGCGGCACATCCAGATCGGTGCCCGCATTGGGGGAGACGTAGCCCACCAGCACCTTGTCGCCGGACGGCAGCGCCTGCACCGCCACGGCGGAGTTGTACACCCCGTCGAGCGCGGCCACGTTAGCCTCGACCTCGCCTAGCTCGATGCGGCGCCCGCCGATTTTGACCTGGTCGTCGGCGCGGCCGACAAACGCCAGCCCGTTGTCCGTGAGTTTGACGTGGTCGCCGGTGCGGTAGGCGCGCTCCCAGTCGCCCATCGGGGCGTACTTCTCCGCGTCCTTTTCCGCATCCAGGTAGCGGGCCAGGCCCACGCCGCCGATGATGAGCTCGCCTTGCCCGTCCTCGCCCTCGTCTGCCACGGCGAGGTCCCAGCCGTCCAGCGGCCACCCGATGGTCACCGCCTCGCCGGGGAACAGCTGCTTCGCGCTGGCCACCACGGTCGCCTCCGTGGGCCCGTAGGTGTTCCACATCTCTCGGCCGTCCGCCAGACGGTCCGTCAGCTCCTGGGAGCAGGCCTCGCCGCCCACGATGAGCAGGCGAATGTTGTCCAGCGCCTCCTTCGGCCACAGGCCCGCCAGGGTGGGCACGGTGGACACGACCGTGATGTCGCGGCGGATCAGCCACGGGCCCAAGTCCTGCCCGGAGCGCACCAGCGCGCGCGGGGCGGGCACCAGGCAGGCGCCGTGGCCCCACGCCAGCCACATCTCCTCGCAGGAGGCGTCGAATGCCACGGACAGGCCGGCCAGCACACGGTCGTCCGGGCCGAGCGGGTTGTCCTGGCAAAACAGGCGCGCCTCTGCGTCCACGAACGCCGCCGCGGAGCGGTGCGTGACCGCCACGCCCTTCGGCTTGCCCGTGGACCCGGAGGTGAAGATGATCCAGCAATCATGGTCCGGGGTGACCTCGCCGAGCTCGCCCGGCTGCGAGGGCTTGAGCACCCGCAGGCCCTCATCGGTCCAGATAGCGTCCACGTCCGCCTCGCCGAACACGGTCTCCGCGCGCTCGTCCGGGTCGTCCGCGTCCACCGGCACGTACGCGCAGCCCGCGCGCATGGTGGACAGGATGGCTAGGTAGAGCTCCCTGCTTCCCGAGGTCATCCTGATGCCTACGCGACCGCCATCACGCACGCCCTTCGCGCGCATGTCGGCAGCGCGGTGCTCGATCTCCTCCACCAGCTCGGCGTAGGTGAGCACGCCGTCATCGTCGCCGGAGTGGTTGCCGTCGTCGATGGCCGCAGCGTCGGGGTACTCGTCGGCGGTGGCCGTGAGGACGTCGATAAGCGTGCGCTCTGGCGGGGCGAGGTGGCTTCTAAGGAGGGGGTTGTCGGGCTGAGACATGCCGATAAGGCTAATAGCGCTCGGCAGATCCGCAAATCGTGGGAAACTTCAACTATTTGTATTGGCCCAACGAGTCGGGTCTCCCGCTGGATCCAGCTATCTAGAACCAGCTAACTGGCCCCTGGGGGCTAAGTAGCTGGCCCTAGGTAGCTGGATCCGCAACGGCCTGCGTGTGCCGGAGGACGCTGCTAATCTCAAAGCCGCTGCCTCGGAGGAGGCCGCACTTCAGGGGGAAAATGGATCACGCACGGTTGGTAGCGCCGCTGGTGGCGCGCGGGGACGTCGCGTCGCAGGAATGCGTGCAGCTCTCCGCAACGAAATTCGTGCCGCTGGCGCACTGGCAAAGTCTCCGCCGCCACGAGCAGGAGTTCTTGCGGTGCTACGCGCACGGGGTAAGCGCCCACAAAGCGGTGCTGATGGGCAGATCCGCGGCGCGGGTGTACGGGATGTGGGTGGTGGGCAAGGATCCCGAGACCGTTGAGCTGGCGCAGCGAAACGGGCGGCCGCCGTCAAAATCGCAGTGGCCCAAGGGTGTGGTCTACCGCAGCATCGCGGTTCCCGACATCGACATCCGGGAGTTCGAGGCGTTCGACCCTGCCGGTGGCGGCGGCCAGCTTCGCCTCACCACCCCGGCGCGTACAGCTGTCGACATCGCCCGTTTCCATGGCGTGCGCGATGCCGTCGTAGCTATGGACGGCCTCTACCGCGAGAAAACGCCACTCCAGCTCGATGCCATCCAATCGGCGCTGTCGGCCACGATCGCACGGCTCGCGGGAAAGAAGAGCGTGGGTCTGGCCAGAGAGGCGCTCGAGCTCAGTTCGGCGAAGTCCGAATCCGCGATGGAGTCGCTCTTCCGCGTCATCTTGGGTGAACACGGCATTGAAGTCCAAGAACAGATGTGGGTGGGTAGGCGGTATCGGGTGGATCTGCTATGGGGCAACTTGATCATCGAGATTGACGGCTACATCAAATTCGAAGACATGCCTCACGCTGAGGTGATGAAGATGACCCGGCGTGAAAATTGGCTGAAGGAGCAGGGGTACGAGGTGCTCCATCTGTTTCCGGTTGAGATCTTGTTCCACGAGGCTGAGTGCATCCGCCGAGTGCTCGAGGCGAAGGCGCGTGCAGATCGCCGTGGCCCAGTGACGGTGCTGGCGACGACGTACCGGCCGTAACGGGGGGGCACGGAGCCGGTCGGCGGTCTGGTTCCAGCTAGTAGGTTCCAGCTATCAAGGCCCTAGAGTCGTCATAGCTGGCTCTTACTAGCTGGAACCGCGCCGGGAGCGACGCCAGCCTGCGTGTGCCCCGCGGCCCTACTCCTCTGCCTCCAGCGCCTGGGACAGCTTGCGCAGGCTCTTCAACTGCTTGTTAGAGGACGCCTCCAGCGCCCGGTCCTCGGCGTCTGCAACGTCGGAGGCGAGCTTCGACAGCGCCTTCGAGCCCTTCTTGGTGGCGGCGACGATCTGGCGGCGGCGGTCCTTCGGGTCGCGCTCGCGGGTGACCCAGTTGTTCTTCTCCAGGTTGTCAATGAGGCGGACCATGTCGGAGGCGTCGATGAGCAACAGCTCCGACAGTTGCCGCTGGCTCATCGGCTCCACGTCCACGCACGCGAGGATCCAGAATTCGCGCATGGTGGAGCTTTGTTTGGCCAAGGCGCGCTCCACCTCGTCCTTGGTGTGTCTGCGCACGCGTTCCACCTGGAAGTGCGGTGAGTTGGCGAGCGTGGACGGCAGTTCGGGGAGCGTCGACATAAGCCTCATCATAACTTTTTGCGCGCTCCCAACAATGGGAGTTGCCTAATTTTGGTGGGGCAGACCCTGTTCGACCCATGCGGTGGTGCCGCCGGCGACGTTGATCACGTTGTCCCAGCCGCGCGCCTGCTCGAGATACTCGCCGGCCTGGGCGCTGCGGCCGCCGGACTTGCAGATGAGGTAGATGTCCTGGTCCGGGTCGATTTCGTCGGCGCGGGCGATGAACTCGGACAGGGGGATGTTCACGGCTCCCTCGGCGCGCAAGGCGGCGTATTCGTCGGGCTCGCGCACGTCGATCAGCTGGGCACCTGCAGGGACTTCAGTAACGGAAACTTCCTTCATGGCTCGTATGATAACCGCCGTGAAGTACCACGTCCGTCGCATTGTCGCGCTGCTGATTGTGTTCCTGCTCGTGCGCGCCGGGGTTCACGCCTTGCTTCGCGACGATCCTTCGGACCCACCCGCGCAGGAGACGTCGCTGCCCGCGCAGGAGACGTCGGTTTCGGCGGCGCCTCGTCGTCAAGCAGCCGCCTCGATTGCGCAATCGCGGCCGGTGGAAATGGTGGTGCCGGTGCTGGGGCTGCGCGCCGAGTTTGAGCAGGCGGACTGCCGCGTGGTGGACGGCAAAATCGACCCGAAGGTTATGGATAAGGCGTGCGCGCTGACGGGGGAGGGGTACCCGTATCAGCTGCCCGGCACGGACGCGGGCGACATTGTTGTGGTGGCGGGCCACACGGGCGCCGGGGTCAACGCGGTGTTCAACAAGCTTTACGACGGCAAAGCTGAGCGCCACACCGTCGCTGTCGGCGATACGGTGTTCATCCGCACCGAGTCCTCCGGGGACGACTGGTTGAAGTACACCGCCACTGACCTGCATGATCCGGATAAGGGCACGCTGGCGGGCAACGCGGAGATTTGGGGCACGGGCCCGATGCCGGGCAGGTTGCTCACCATTTCGTGCATCCAGCCGGCGAACCTGCTGGCGGACAGCGTGCGCAATGCTGTGGTGGGGTGGCAGCTTGCCGGCACGGTTACGGATGAAGAGGTCGAGATGGCCTTTGAGCCGCGGTAGCTGCGGTTTTGTAGACGATTTTTCGGGCGTTGACCTGCGGAATTATCGAATTTTGGCAAAAAGTCTGAAGTTTTCGTTGAGACTTGTGTGAATAGTGTTTACTGTTGTGGCATAACCTTCCACCTGAGGTTTAGACTTTTTCTGATAGGAGCACCCGTATGAAGCGCACCATCCGCACGCTGACCGCTGCCGCTATGGCTGGCGCGATCGCGTTCTCTGTCACCCCCGCCGCCGACGCACAGACTGCAACCACCACCGAGACGGCCGCTCCTGAAGCTGCCAGCTCTGAGGCGGCTGTTGAGGCGAACGGCGGACTCGACCTGCCGACGCAGGTTGCCGACGCTAACGGCAACTACTACCAGCTGATCAACGGCGCATACGTGCCGACCGAGCTGCCGGCTGGCGCTGAAAACGTTCCGGAGTTGAGCACGAACGATGCCGGCGATCTTGTGATCACTTTTAAGGACGGCTCGACGCCGGCGATCACCATTCCGGCGCGTGTCGATGACGGATCGATTGTGGTCAATGAGGGTGCTCAGGCGGGTGCTCAGGGGAACCCGAGCACCACCCTGACCCTGGCGGAGCAGCCGAACGGCGAACCTAACGGCACTGCCGCAGGGGAGCCGAAGCCGGTTGAGGGCAAGGCTGGCGCGACCGGCACCGCTGGTGCGACTGGCGAGGGTAAGGGCGATGTCGAGGTCGAGGTTACCGGCGCTGGCTCCTCGAACGGTGCTGCTGGCGACGCAAATTCCGGGCTTTCCACCGGTGCGATCGCCGCAATCGCCGCTGCCGCGATCGGTGTCCCGATCGTCATCGCCGGCGTGACCTACTTCCTCAACCAGGACGGCCAGACCCTCGTGGGCTCTTCCGACCGCGTGAACCAGGAGCCGACCCCGGAGGAGAAGGCCAAGTCTGATCAGCTCCGTGCTGAGCACGCCGACGAGATTGCTGCGCAGCAGGCTGCCGCGGCAACCCGTGGCGTTGAGGCCGAGACCGGCTCCAACACGGTTGCCCGCACCCTGTTTGCTCTGGTGCTCGCCACCTTGCTGGGTGTAGCCGCATTCGTGGCAGGCCGCCGCTTCCTGGTCTAAGCGCCTGCTGTTGCTCCTGAAGGCCCGGTTACGTCGCCGTAACCGGGCCTTCGGCATTTTGGGGCAAACCCAGTGTTATTGGAGTGAAAGTTGTGGTTGAAGTGTGTAGACTCTCAACCAATGCTTGAGGCTTTTGCTCGAGCTTCCCGAGCCTCCGAGGAGACTGTCATGTTCCGCACCGCCCGCACCGCCGCTGTTGTCGCTGCCGCCGCATTCGCCGCCGTCCCGGTCGCCGCGTTTGCGCAGGACCTGCCGGCGCAGACCGCCAACGCTCACGGCGAGCAGTACTTCCTCAACGAGGAGGGCTCCCACTACGTGCGCAGCCTCCAGGAGGCCGCTCAGCCGTACGCACAGTTGGACAGTGGGCAGCAGGAACGTGCAGTAGCCGTTGCGGACGCAGCTGTCGCCGGGCTTATCGACGCCGGCGTGATCCGCGACCAGCCCTCCGACCAGCCGGCCGCTACCAGCGCCACCGAGGCGGCTCCGGTGCCGGAAACCGTCTCGGAGATACCCCTCGGCGCGGACGACGTGGACCCGGCTGATAGCGCACCTGTCGCCGGCGGCCTGCTGAAGTTCCCGCCGGTGCTCACGCTTGACGGCGAGACTTACTTCCTGAACAAGGACGGCCACACCTTCGTCGCAGACGTCACCCGCGTCAACGCGGATGTCACGTCGGATGAGACCGCTCAGTCCGATGCGTTGGTCCAGGCGAACGCGGGTGAAGTGGGGCGTCAGGGCCTTGAGGCGGCTCGTGCTGGCGGTGACGAAGACGTCGCAAAGCAAGAAAGTGCTGCGACACCGTACGCAGCCCGCGGCCTCGAGGCCGCCACCGGCTCGAACACTGTGGTCCGTGCACTGTTCGCCCTCGCACTGGCTGGCGGTTTGGGCGCAGCATTCTTCGCGTTCGCGCGCCGTCGCCTGGTCTAATTTGCGCAAGCTTGGAGAATGGTGTTCTCTGAGTTGGTGAATTATAGACATCTTCTCTCCGCCGCCTGTGCGACTGCGATCGGCCTCGGCCTCGTTGCCGCGCCGGCAGACGCAGCGGTGGACCCCCTCGGCAGCGAATGCAGGGCTGCCACTGCAGCAGCGAAAGCAGGCCAACCGATCCCCAACTTGGGCCAGTTTGTTTTCGGCCCGAATGACAACGCCATCGACGGCAACCTGTTGCGCATCTACGCGCCGGAGAAGTACAAGCCGTACATCACCCAGGCGACGGACCAGTGGGCGAGCGCCACTGGCGGCCTGATCCGCTTCGAATACGTCAACCAGCCCGGCTACAAAGTGGTCACGGTCCGCGAGGCGGACCTCGGCGGCTACGTTGTCGGCCGCGTACAGGGCGACGTGAACAACATGGAGCTGCTGCTTAACCCGGCCATCCTGCGCAACGGCTACATCGAGAGCCTGGTCATGACGATTGCGCACGAGCTCGGCCACGCCATGGGCATGGCGCACTCCTGCGACGGCGCCCTGATGAAAGACGGCACCAACCGCGGCAAGATTGCAAAGACCCCGCAGCCGCTAGACGCGCAGGTGCTCATCCAAGCCAACAACCTTGCGCAGTACAAAGGTCTTCCGCTGACCACGACCACTGCCGCGCCGGCCCCTGAGACTTCCGCGCCCGCCGAGACCTCGGTAGAACCTTCCGCGGAGCCGTCGGTAGCGACCTCTGTTGAGCCGTCCGAGGAGCCGTCGCTGGAGCCCACTGTCGAGCCGACGGTAGAGCCGTCTGTTGAACCGTCGCCGGAGCCCTCCCCGGAGCCTTCCATTGCGCCGTCGACTGTTTACGTGACCGAGCCGGCGACGGAATCCTCCCCAGAACCGTCCACCACTACTGCAGTCGTGGACGAGCCGGAGCCCTCCGCACCCGTTGAGTCTTCTGCTACGGCAGAAGCGAAAACAGAACTACCCAAGCCTTCTTCCTTGGCTGAGGCAGTTGCGATGGTCCGTCAGACTGCCGACGAGTACGTAGACGCTTTGGACGCCCTGAAGCAAGCTCAGGCGTCCGGCGTTGGGGTAGACGAGGCAACAGCGCAGCTAGAGAAAGCGCTGGACCGATACGCCCAGGCGACCGAGAACCGCGACGAATACGTTGCTGCTCACCCCGATGAGGCCGTTGAATCGTCGACCAGCGCGCCTTCGCAGCAACCGACTTCCGCCACGGAAACGACCACGGTTGAGCTGACTACGACGACGGCAACCACCACGACGGCTCCGCCAGTCGCTTCTGTTCCGAGCTCGTCGGAGGCGGTTGCGCCGAAGCCGTCCACTAGGTCGAGTGTGACCACTGTGGCGGCAGCACCGTCTGAGCCGGAGATGTCCGAGACGGCACCGTCCGCGGCCACGACGACTGCAGCGAAGGCGTCGACTACCACCACGACGCCTGTTCTGAGCACGACTGCAGCGAAGCCATCGACCGCCTCCAGTGCGGTGAGCGTTACCTCCCGTTCGCCGAGTGTTGCGTCTGCTCCGAGCTCGTCGCGGGCTGTAGCGCCGAAGCCGTCCACCAGGGCGAGTGTGACCACTGTGGTGGCGGCACCGTCTGAGACGGCGGCGTCCGAGACCACGACGACTGCGACGTCAACGTCCGCAGCTGCGGCGGACACCTTGGCGTCGACAAGCGAAGACATGCCCACTTCGACGTCGGAGCATCGCACGGTCGAGGTCACCGGCGAACAGAAGACAACGACGCACTGGGTGCAGCCGACCCTGACCACGCGACCCGTTGCTGAGACGACCACTCCGGCTAGCGAGAAGCCGCGGGAGATCACCACGCGGACCATCGATGTCACGGTGCCGGCCAACCCGCAGAACGGGGACGGCAAGGAGGCGCAAGTGGGCGGATCCTCCGCCGGCATCCTCATCCCGATCATTGCCCTGCTGCTGGGCACACTCGGCGCGGCTGGCTGGGCCTACATGAACGGCCTGTTCTAAAAGCACAAAAAGCCGGGCTCGCAACGATGCGGGCCCGGCTTTAGGCGCGGTCAAGCTTAGTTCTCGGTCTTGGCGTCCTTGTCCGCCTCGAGGCCCTCGCGGGAGTTGTCGCCCACGCGCTTGAACTCGTCGAGCGCGGCCTGCAGGATCGCCTCGGCCTCAGCCTTGTCGCCCCAGCCGGAGCCGGTGACTTCCTTGTTCGGCTCGAGGTCCTTGTAGTGCACGAAGAAGTGCTCGATCTCGTCCTTAACAAAGTCGGAGACGTCGGAGATGTCCTGGTAGGACTCGTAGCGCACGTCGTCGATGACGCAGAGCAGCTTGTCGTCGCCGCCGGCCTCGTCGGTCATCTTGAACACGCCGATGGGGCGGGCGATGACGGTCACGCCGGGGAAGACCGGCTCCGGGGTGATCACGAGTGCGTCGAGCGGGTCGCCGTCGTCGGCCAGGGTGTTGTCGATGAAGCCGTAGTCCGCCGGGTACGCCATCGGGGTGAACAGGTAGCGGTCGAGGAAGACGCGACCGGTCTCGTGGTCGACCTCGTACTTGTTGCGGGAGCCCTTGGGGATCTCGATGATGACCTCGATAGCCATTACTTCTCCTTTGTTCGGTGAATGTCCGCACGCCATCATACTTCGGCTACCATGTGCGCCGATGAAGGTATGGACATGGGTCGCCGGCGCGGTGGCACTGGCAGCAGTCGGCGGCGTGGCGGGCTTCGGCATCGCGGCGCACGAGCAGCTCTCCGAGATCACGCACGCCCCGCCGTACCAACTCCAGTCCGCGCCGCAGGCGCTTGAGCCGGCTTCGCCTTCGCCTATCGACGACGCTTCGCTGCGCGCCACCCTGGAATCCCTCGCCGCAAACCCCGACCTGGGCACCTTTCACGGCCGCGTGTCCGACAAGGAGGGCGAGGTGGTGTTTGAGCGCGCCTCCGGCGAGGCGCTGCGCCCGGCGTCGGTGACGAAGCTGCTCACCGCGTCCGCAGCGCTGTTGAGCTTGGGGGCCGAAGACCGCATCACCACCGAGGTGGTGCGCGGCGCGAACCCGGGGGAGGTGACCATCAAGGCCGCCGGCGACGTGTGGCTGGACGCGGAGGCGATGGACGAGCTGGCCGAGCAGGTGGGAGCCGCGGACTCGGTGCTCATCGACACCACCGCCTGGGACGGAATGGAGGAGATGCTGCCGGGCTGGAACCCGCTGGACATCGACGGCGGCTTTGTTGCCCCGCTGCAGCCGGCGATGCTCTCCGGCGGGCGACTCGACGGCGAGACCGCCGGCGACGTGCCGCGCTCGCACACCCCGGCCCTGGACGTTGCGCAGGCGCTGGCGGACCGCGTGGGCGCGAAGACCGTCGGCGTCAGCTCCGCCCCGGCAGACGGGGAGCGCGTTGCCGCGGTGGAGTCGCCGACTCTGGCGGAGCGGCTCGAGCTGATGATGAAGAACTCCGACAACGTCTACGCGGAGGCGATCGGCCGCGAGGTGGCGCTTGCGCGCGGGACCACGGACGCGCCGGGGGAGACGCTGAGCGTGCTGGAGGAGTACGGCTTTGACGTTGCCGGGGTGGTGCTGCGAGACAATTCCGGGCTGTCCACCGAGGACCGCATCGCCCCGAAGCTGCTCGACGCGCTGCTGCACGACGCGATCGCCGCGCCCGAACTGCGTGCGCTGCTGTCCGCCCTGCCCGTCGCCGCCGGCGAGGGCACCCTGGAGGACCGTTTCGCGGACTTGCCGGGCCGCGGCTGGGTTCGTGCGAAAACTGGCACGCTCGACGGCACCGCCTCACTGGCGGGCACGGTGACCAGCATGGAGGGCAACGTCTACACCTTCGCGCTGATCTGCAACGACGCCGACGTGCTCGCGGCGCGCCGGGCGATGGACGAGTTCACCTCCGCGCTGCGCGACTACTGATGGATCCTTTCTGGCCGCGCCGCAGCCCGCACTTTCTCGCTTGTCGACGCGCCGTGCGGCCGCTGACCTCCCCGGCTGTCATCGGCCTGTCCGGCGGGCCCGACTCACTCGCTCTGGCCGCGGCCGCCGCAGCGGAAGGCAAGGACGTGCGCTGCGTGGTGGTGGATCACGGTCTGCAAACCGGCTCGGAGGAAGTGGCAGAAACCGCCGCAGGTGCCGCCCGCGAGTTCGGGCTGGACGCCGAGGTGGTCCGGGTGGCGGTCGGCGCGGGCAACCTCGAGGCGGCTGCGCGCGAGGCCCGCTACGAGGCGCTGCTGGCGTACGGAAAGGACGTCTGGGTCGCCCACACCGCCGACGACCAGGCCGAAACGCTCATCCTGGGCGCGCTTCGCGGCAACCCGTCCGGCATGGCGCCGCGCACCGACCGCATCGTGCGGCCGTTTTTGGGGGTGCGCCGCGCGGACACCGTCGGCGCATGTACGGAGCTGGGGGTTGCCCCGTGGCACGACCCGATGAACGACGATCCCGCCTTCCGGCGAGTGGCCGTGCGCACGCGGGTCGTGCCGCTGCTCAGCGAGCTGCTCGGCGGCGACGCCGTGCCTGCCTTAGCCGCCGCCGCGGACCGGATCGCGGCGGATGACGCACTGATCGCGGCACTGGCGGACCTCAGCCCGACGACCTCCTGCGCGCAGCTGGCGGCGGATGCGGGGCCGGTCCGGAGGCGTCGATTAGCTGCGTGGCTTCTCAGCGAGGGGGTGCCGGTGCAGGGCGATCAGCTGGCGGCGGTGGAAGCCTTGGTCGTCGATTGGCACGGGCAAGGCCCCGTCGCTGTCGCCGGCGGGCGCGCGGTGGTGCGCAAAGGCGGTCAGCTGGCTTTAATCTAGCCCAAACCGCGCAGGTGGTTGTACCTTCCCGCGGGCAGGTGGCAAGATGTGGAAGTTACGCGCACGTGAACGCAAACTGACGCGACAAACCGCGAGAGGGAAGGGCCAGCCCATGACCGAGTTGCACGACACCAAGGACTTCAACGTCCCGCCACACCGCTACGGAGACGACGTGGAGGCGATCCTGATCCCGGAGGACGTGCTCCAAGCGCGCATCCAGGAGCTGGCGGACATGGTCTCGGAGAAGTACCGCGACGCGGAAGACGACCTCATCTTGGTGTGCGTGCTCAAAGGCGCGGTGTTCTTCCTCACCGATTTCGCGCGCAAGCTGTCCATCCCGGCGGAGATGGAGTTCATGGCCGTGTCCTCCTACGGCAACTCCACCACCAGCTCGGGCGTGGTGCGCATTCTCAAGGATCTGGACAAGGAGGTCGCGGGCCGCGACGTGCTGGTGGTCGAGGACATCATCGACTCCGGCCTGACCCTGTCCTGGTTGCTGCGCAATCTGCGCAACCGGAACCCGAAGAGCCTCGAAGTCGTTACTCTTTTGCGCAAGCCGGAGGTGCAGACGGCCAAGATCGACCTGCTGGACATCGGCTTCGACATCCCCAACGAGTTTGTCATCGGCTACGGCCTGGATTACGCCGAGCGCTACAGGGACTTGCCGTATGTGGGCACGCTGCACCCGCGCGTGTACTCAGACGCTGACTAGAACAAAGGTTTATGAGCAAAAATAAAAAGGTTTTGCGGTGGGGCGTCATCGGCGCCATCGCGCTCATCGTCCTCTACCTGATCACGCTGTTCGGGGACGATTCCCGCGCCTACCAGCGCGTGGACACCTCTGTGGCGCTCGAGCAGCTGCAGAACCACAACGCGGAGGCAGTGCAGATCGACGACCGCGAGCAGCGCGTCCGCATCGACCTGCGCGAGCCGATCACCGTGGACGAGCGCGAGGGCATCGAGTCCATCGCCGCCCAGTACCCGGCACGCACCACCCCGGACATCTTCAGCGCAGTGCGCGAGTCCGGCGCGGACAAGTACGAAACGAACGTGACGCAGGAGTCCTTCCTGATGTCCATGCTCGGCTTCATGCTGCCGATGGTGCTGGTCATTGGCCTGTGCATCTACTTCATGTACCGCATACAGGCGGGGGGCGGCGGGCCATTCGGCATCGGCGGCTCGAAGGCGAAGCAGCTGACCAAGGACAACCCGACCAACACGTTCGCGGACGTCGCCGGCGCCGACGAGGCGGTGGACGAGCTGCAGGAGGTCGTGGACTTCCTCACCGATCCGTCCGTCTACGAAAAGCTGGGCGCGAAGATCCCGCGCGGCGTGCTGCTCTACGGCCCGCCCGGCACAGGCAAGACCTTGCTCGCGCGCGCCGTCGCCGGCGAGGCGGGCGTGCCGTTCTACACCATCTCGGGCTCCGACTTCGTGGAGATGTTCGTGGGCGTGGGTGCCTCGCGCGTGCGCGACCTGTTCAAGCAGGCGCGCGAGAACAGCCCGTGCATCATCTTCGTCGACGAGATCGACGCGGTGGGCCGCCAGCGCGGCTCTGGCATGGGCGGTGGCCACGACGAGCGCGAGCAAACCCTGAACCAGCTGCTGGTGGAGATGGACGGTTTCTCCGGCCGCGAGGGCGTGATCTTGATCGCGGCGACGAACCGCCCGGACATTTTGGATCCGGCGCTGCTGCGTCCTGGCCGCTTCGACCGCCAGATCCCGGTGACCAACCCGGATCTGTCTGGCCGTGCGCAGATTCTCAAGGTCCACGCCAAGGACAAGCCGTTGGCGGACGACGTCTCGCTCGACGCGTTGGCCAAGCGCACCGCGGGCATGTCGGGCGCGGATCTGGCCAACGTGCTCAACGAGGCCGCGCTGCTCACCGCCCGCATTGGTGGCAACGTGATCACCGCGGACGCGCTCGAGGAGGCCACGGACCGTGTCATCGGCGGACCGCGCCGCTCCAGCAAGGTCATCTCGGAGCACGAGAAGAAGGTCACCGCCTACCACGAGGGCGGCCACACGCTCGCCGCGTGGGCGCTAAAGGACATCGAGCGCGTGTACAAGGTGACCATCCTCGCGCGCGGGCGCACCGGCGGCTTCGCCATGACCGCGGACGAGGACGACAAGGGCATGTACACCCGCGACGAGCTGTTCGCCCGCATGGTCTTTGCCATGGGTGGGCGCTCCGCGGAAGAACTGGTCTTCGGCGCGCCTACCACGGGTGCGTCCAACGACATTGAGCAGGCGACCAAGATCGCGCGTGCGATGGTCACCGAGTACGGCATGACCTCTGCGCTCGGCGCCGTGAAGTACGGCCAGGAGCAGGGCGATCCCTTCTCCGGCCGCGGCGGGGGAGGTTCGCTGGAGTACTCGCCGGCGGTGGCGGCCAAGATCGACGAGGAGATGCAGTTGCTTCTCGACGAAGCCCACAAGGTCGCCTACGCCACCCTCGAGCGCTACCGCGACGAGCTGGACACGCTCGCCTCGAAACTCCTGGAGAAAGAAACGCTGCGCCGCGGCGACCTAGAGGCCATCTTCGATTCTGTGGAGCCTACCCGCCCGCAGCTGCCGGAGCACGACCCCCGGTTCGGCCGGCAGGCGTACCGCGACCCGGTGAAGACCCCGGTGGAGATTGCCAAGGAGCGCGGCGAGGAGCCGCCGAAGCGCTTCTCCATCTTGGAGCAGTCGAAGGCGACGCGCGAGCGCCGCCGCAAGGAGCGCGAGGCTGAGCAACAGCAGCCTCCGAAGAAGGGCTCGACGCGCTGGCAGCAGCCGAAGAGCAACCCGCCCCAGTACGGCGGGCCGAAGCCCCCGGAGGGGTGGACGTACAAGGGCGCGCCGGCAAACGAGCAGCAGGCGCAACCCCAGCAACCCCAGCAGCACCCGGGCACCCGGAACTATCCGGCGGAGCCGGAGCAGATTGGCTTCCGCCTGCCGGAGCACGAGCGCCCGGACCACGCCTCGCGCGGACCGGAGCCGGAGACCACCCCGGTCGAGTCCGACGAGGAGACGACGCAGCTGCCGCGCGAGGAGCGTCAGCCGAGGCACAGGAGGGAAGATGACTAACTCGAACTTCGACCGCGAGCGCGCGGAGGCCGCGGTGCGCGAGCTGCTCCTTGCGGTGGGGGAGGACCCGGACCGCGAGGGGCTGCGCGAGACACCCGCGCGTGTCGCCCGCGCCTACGAGGAGGTCTTCGCGGGTCTGCACGAGGACCCGACGGTGCACCTGGAGAAGTCGTTTTCCGAGAACCACCGCGAGCTCGTGCTTGTCCGCGACATCCCCATCTACTCCACCTGCGAGCACCACCTGGTGCCGTTTTACGGCGTGGCCCACATCGGCTACATCCCCGGTCCGGAGGGCAAGGTGACCGGCCTGTCCAAGCTGGCGCGCGTGGCCGACATGTACGCCAAGCGCCCGCAGGTGCAGGAACGGTTGACGGCCCAGATCGCGGACGCGATCGTGGACAAGCTCAACGCCTCCGCGGTTATCGTGGTCATTGAGTGCGAGCACCTGTGCATGGCCATGCGTGGGATCCGGAAGCCCGGCGCGACCACCACCACGTCGGCGGTGCGCGGCGGCTTCCAAAACAACGCCGCTTCGCGCTCGGAAGTGCTGAGCCTGATTAGGGGATAGGAGCCATGACCACCGTCGCCGAGTTGACCGTGCCAGGGCGCACGAGCGTGATGGGCATTGTCAACGTCACTGAAGACTCGTTTTCCGACGGCGGCAAGTGGCTCGCCGCGGACGACGCCATCGCGCACGCGCACGAGCTGGTGCGCTCTGGCGCGGACATCATCGATGTGGGCGCGGAATCGACCCGCCCGGGGGCGACTCGCGTGCCGGCGGAGGTGGAGGCGCAGCGCATTCGTCCGGTGATCCGGGCGCTGCACGAGGACGGAATCCGCACGTCGGTGGACACCATGCGCGCCGCCACCGCGCTGGCAGCCGCGGAGGAGGGCGTGGACCTGATCAACGACGTCTCCGGCGGTCTTGCGGATCCGGACATGTACCGCGTGATGGCGCAGACCGCTCTGCCGGTGTGTCTCATGCACTGGCGCGCGGACGCCTTCGTTAACGCATCCGGGGCGGCGGACCACGGCGGCGACGTCGTCGCGGATGTGCACGGGGTGCTTGCGGAGCTCGTCGATAAGGCGACTGCGCAGGGGGTAGACCCGGCGCAGATCACCTTGGACCCGGGCCTTGGGTTTGCCAAGACGGCGGCGGACAACTGGGCGTTGCTCAATGCGCTGCCGGAGTTCATCGCCGGTGAGTTTCCCATTCTCGTGGGCGCGTCGCGCAAGCGCTTCCTCATGGAGGTGCGCGCGGACCGGGGGCTCGAGCATTCGCCTCTCGACGCCGATCCCGCCACCGCCGCAGTCACCGCGCTCGCGGCCCACGCCGGTGCGTGGTGCGTGCGGGTGCACGAGGTGGCGGTCTCCCGGGACGCTGTGGATGTTGCAGAAAGGTGGCGCAATGGCTGACCGCATTGAACTCAAGGGGCTGAAGTTCCACGCCAACCACGGGGTGCTCGAGCACGAGACCGCGTATGGCCAGGCGTTTTCCCTGGATATCACCTGCTGGCTGGATTTTGCGGGCGCGGCGCGCGAGGACGACTTAACGCAGACCGTCAACTACGCCGAGCTGGCTGATACCGTGTTGCGGATCGCCACCGGCACTCCGCGCCAGCTCATTGAGACGGTGGTGGTGGAAATCGCCGAGACGGCCATGCGCAGCTACGACGCGCTGCACGCCGTGGAAGTGACCTTGCACAAACCGCATGCGCCGATCCCAGCAGTCTTCGACGACGTCGCGGTGGTGGCGCGGCGCTCACGGAAACGGATGTAGCCATGCGTGCGGTGCTGTCTTCGGGCTCGAACATGGGGGATGCGCGAGCCTTTCTGCGTTCTGTGCTGGACGAGTTCGACGGGGAGGTTGTCCGCGCAAGCTCCGTCTACGCTACCGCCCCCTGGGGCAAGACGGACCAGCCGGACTTTCTCAACCAGAGCGTGCTGGTGGACGTGGACGATTCGCCGCACGAGCTGCTGGCGCGCTGCCAGAAGCTGGAGCGGCAAGCCGAGCGCGTGCGCGAGGAGCGCTGGGGGCCGCGCACCCTCGACGTGGACATCGTCTGGATCGAGGGGCACACCTCGCAGGACCCGGAGCTGACCGTGCCGCACCCGCGCGCGCACCTGCGGCAGTTCGTGCTCGAGCCGTGGCTGGAGATGGACCCAGCTGCGACACTCGGCGCCACGCCGGTGAGCGAACTGCTCGCGGGCCTGGAGGACCAAGGGGTGCGAAAGCTGTGAAGCGCACGCCGTACGAAGGGTTGATCGCCGTCGCCGGGTTTTTCGCGGCTGCCGCGGTGATTCTGGTGCGCCGCTTTTACGGCCTGCTGGAGTCGCTGAACATGGTGGTGCCGCTGTCGCTGTGGACGATGGCGGCGATCGCCGGCTGGCTGGCGCTGGTCGTGCGCAAGCGCCGCAAGGACGGCAAGGTGGGGCTGGACCGCAGCCAGCTCAACCCCATGCAGGCGGCGAACTTCATGGTCTTTGGCAAGGCGAGTGCCTGGGCGGGAGCAGTCTTCGGCGGCCTCTACGGCGGCACGTTGAGCTTTGTGGTGACCAAGATTCGCGTGCTGGAGGCGGCGCCTGGCGACGTCCCGCCGCTGGTGGCGGGCACCCTGGGCGGGCTCGCCCTGTGCCTGGCCGGAATCTGGCTGGAGAAAAACTGCGAGGTGTCGCCGCCCAACGAGGGCCAAGGCGTTAGCTAGAGTGTTGGGCATGAGTGCCCAGAATGCGTCCCCCGACCGCGCGAGCCTATGGGTCATCGTGCCGTTTGCGGCCGCTGTGATCGGCACCGTGGTCATGCTGTTCACCAACTCCGCGAACGCGCTGAAGGTTGCGCTGATCTTCGCGCTGTGGGCGGGCGCCGCGGGCATCCTGATCAACTCCAAGGTTCGCCGGGACCGCGACGCTGCAACGACTGAGGCCGCCGAGGCGGAGCGCCGCATGCAGGAACAAGAACAGCGCCACCGCGAAGCGCTGGAGGCCAATCCGGCCGCGAATGCAGATGTGGTGGACGTGAAGGCGCTGCGCGAGCTGCAGGACCAGATCCAGGCACTGCGCACCCAGCTGGAGGAGCTCAACGGCCGGGTCTTCGAGTACGAGCCGGCGGCTGTGCGCGCCTCCGCTCGCCGCATCAGCGAACTCGAGGCGACTCCGAAGCCGGCGTCGAAGCCGGAGCCGGAGCCGCAACCCGAGCCCAAGCCGGAGCCGAAACCAGAGCCGAAGCCGCAGCCGACCCACACGCCGTCCACGGACGACACTGTGGTGATCAGCCGCGTGCGTGCTTCCCGTCCGACCGGTGCGCCGAGCTCCGACGCAATCGCGGGGCGCATCGGCACGCAACCTTCGGCACGCCCGGCGCGCAACCCGCTGTCGGACTTGATCAGCGAGCGCGAGGCGGAGAAGGCGAAATCGGAGCCGGCGCCCGAACCAGCATCCGAACCGGCACCTAAGCCCGCACCTGAGCCGGAGCGCCGGTCCGGCCGCCGTCGCCGTGACGAGCGCGGCGAAAAAGCGGTCTCCGTCGCCGAGCTGCTGGCGCGCCAGGGGAAGTAGATGCCGCCTCGCCTGCTGGTGGGGGCGGTGTTTGGCCCGACCCCGCTCGCGGAGCAGTTCGAGCGCGCCGGCCACACCGTGCGCCCGCTCGATATCCGTGAGGACCCGGGTGCGGTGGCGCATGTGGATCTTGTGCTTCTCGACGCACCTTCGGACGAGATCCGCGCCGCCTGCGGCATCCTCGCCGACTATGCGCGCCCGCGCCAGATGTTCCTGCATACCGCGCTGGGTGAGGGCCAGCAGCTGCTGGACGACGTGGAAACCGCCCACGCAATTACGATGTGCGCCCACAACATCTTCGACAATGTGTGGGTGACCTCCGCTGCCGACGAACTGGGCGAGACCGTGGTGGGATTACTCATCGCGGAGATCGGCGGGGTGAGCATGCGCATCAACGACACGGCCCGCCCCGCGATCGCGGCGGCGCAGGAGCTGCGGTCGCTGGAGACAGTGTTGAGAGACGACGCGCTGGGGCTGCTTACCCAGGCCGTCCCCGGTTTCGACGCGGTGGCGCAGCAATTCCTCGCCGCCGGGTCGGGCACCCGCGGGACGCGCACCACGCAGCAGCTGGACGCGCTCGTCGGCGCGCTGCCCGACCCCGGCGTGCGGCGGCTGTTTGTCGACGTCGTGCGCAGGCGCAGCGAAATCGAGCAGGACACCGACACAGAGCTGTGGGTGATCCAGAAATACGAGGGAGGATAAATGGCGTTCGAACCAGGCCAAGCGGTAGTGGTGACCGACGAGAAGTTGCTGGCCACCTACGGCAGGGCGTTTCGCAAGATCGGCAAGTCCGTGGTCGTGGTGCCGCTGGGAACGGACGTCCACGGCGGTCACGTGGAACTCATCCGCGCCGCGAAGTCGCTGCTGGGCTCGTATGTGGTGGTCACTTTCTCCGGCGAAGAGGTGCCCGAGGTCTTTGCCAGGGAGAAGGTGGACGTGGTCTTCCACGGGCAGTTGAACACCTCGGTGCGCGTGGATGCCGGGGTTGCGCCGCTGGAGGATGCGGAGGAGACGCAAAGCGCCGTCGCCAAGCATCTCGCCGCGATCAACGCCGCACACGCCACGGACGTGGTGCTGGGGGAGAAGGACTTCGAAGTGCTCGTGGCCACCCAGTACGCGGTGGCGGGGCTGCGCATGGAGTGCAAGCTGCACAGCGTGCCCACGGTGCGCACCCCCGACGGGCTGGCGCTGTCGAACAGGAACGCCCGCGTCGATGAAGACAAGCGCGAGGTTGCGCTGGCGTTGTCCGCCGCGCTGACGGCGGGCGCGCACGCTGCCGAGCACGGCAAGGCGAAGGTGCTTCAGACCGCGCGCGGCGTGCTGGAGGCTGCGGGTGTGCACCCTGCCTACCTGGAACTGCGCGACCTGGCTATGCGCGAGGCGCCGGAGGAAGGCGACGCGCGTCTGCTGGGCGCGGTGGATTTAGGTGAGGTGCGCTTGATCGACAACGTGGGCCTTCCCCTTGGGGTCGGCTTCAAGCACGTGGAGGCATGACACCCGGTAGACTCACGCGCATGTCCAACGCCAACATCGCCGGATTGCTCGCAGACCGTTTCGGGTTCACCTTTACCCCGGAGCAGGTTGAACAGACCGGGAGCACCGAGACGTCCAAGCTCTACACCGCTATCGACGACACGGGCCACGGTGTGGAATTGGAACTGTTTGATGCTCCGGTGGATGCTGCAATTGGCGACGAGGTAAATACGTTGAACTCCCGCCTCGCACTGGCGGCGCACCCCGGTGCGTTCCAGCCGCGCAGCGTGGGCACTACCGACGAGGGCAAGCTGTTTGTCCTCCGTGAGGCGCCCACCGGCACTCCGCTGTCCGAGCTGATTGCAAAGAAGGGCGCGACGTTTAGCAAGCAGGAGGTGCGCGACCTGCTCGCCCCCGTGGCGGAAGCGGTCGACGACTACGACTTGAAGGGCCTGTCTGGCTTCGTCTCCCGCTCGATCACACCGGAGCGCCTGCTGGTGCAGCCGCAGTGGTCTTCCACCCCGGTCAAGCTGACCCTCGTCGGCCCGAGCACGGATCCGGCGAAGAGCGACGAGGTGGCCGCGCAGAACAACGTGGAGAAGTTCGCTGCCGTGGTGGCGCTGATGACGGGCGAGCAGCCCCGCGCCGGGGCCCGCACCTGTGCAGGTGTGCTCGAGACCGCGCCGGCGGAGCACGTGGCCGCAGAGCGCCCGGACCAGTCGGTCGCTCCCCGTCCGCAGGACGGCTACCGCAAGCCGCCGGAGCCTTACGCCTACGGCACTGACGGCGTTTACTCCCGCCCGGCGGCGCCGAAGAAGAAGAGCCCGTGGCCGTGGGTGATTGCCATCCTGGCGCTTCTGCTGATCGCGCTGGCCGCACTGTGGTACTGGAGCACCCACCACGGCGAGGATTGGGTTGGTGCGGAGCAGCAGATCGCGGAGACCTACCCGAAGGTGGTCTCGGAGCGCTCCGGCCAGCAGGGGTGGAAGGAGTTGACCTGCGAGCCGGGCTCGCTGGATCTGGACCAGACCGGCAAGATCCGCTGCTCCAACGGGGACCTGGGCGTCTCGGCGGTGCAGTACGCGTCCCAGTCCGACCGCGACGATGCGGTGCCGGACCCGAGCGAGGCCGTGATCCTGGGCTCCGGTGAGTGCACGATCCACTCCTACGAGCTGCCGGACGCGACCCCGCCGGCGTTTGTGATGGTGCCGCAGGACAAGCCGGAATACCTGTTCATCGTCAACGGCTATGACGCGGAGAACCAGCGACTGGACCTTCCCGTGTGCGAATAAGCTACGATTATTCGCCGTGACTACGCAGGACTTTTCAGAGCAGCAGCAAATCCGCCGGGAGAAGAGGCAAAGGCTTATCGACGAAGGGCGGGACGCCTACCCCGTCGAAGTCGATCGCACGACGTCTCTGAAAGACCTGCGTGCCAAGTACGACGGCACGCTGGAAGCGGGCGAGGAAACCCAGGATGAGGTTGCCGTCGCCGGCCGCATTATGTTCCAGCGCAACACCGGCAAGCTGTGCTTTGCCACCCTGCAGGAGGGCGACGGCACCCAGCTGCAGGTGATGCTCTCGCTCGCAGAGGTCGGCGAAGAGGCCTTGGCGCAGTGGAAGGCGGATACGGACCTCGGCGACATCGTCTCCGTGCGCGGCCGCGTGATCGCGTCGAAGCGCGGCGAGCTGTCCGTGATGGCCAAGTCCTGGCACATGGCCTCCAAGGCGCTCAACCCGCTGCCGGTCGCGTTCGCGGACATGAACGAAGAACAGCGGGTGCGCCGCCGCTACACCGACCTGATCATGCGCGAGGACGCGCGCACCAACGCCTTGACCCGCATCAAGGTCATCGCCGCGGTGCGCAAGTACCTCACGGGCCAAGACTTCGTCGAGATTGAGACTCCGATGCTGCAGACGCTGCACGGCGGCGCCGCGGCACGTCCGTTTGTCACCCGCTCCAACGCGCTGGACATCGACCTGTACCTGCGTATCGCGCCCGAGCTCTACCTCAAGCGCGCCGTCGTCGGCGGCATCGAGCGCGTCTTCGAGATCAACAGGAACTTCCGCAATGAGGGCGTGGATTCTTCCCACTCCCCGGAGTTCACCATGCTGGAGACCTACCAGGCGTGGGGCACGTACAAAGACGGCGCGGCCACCATGAAGGGGCTTGTGCAGTTCTGCGCCGAAGAAGTCTTCGGTTCCCAGAAGGTCACGCTGGCGGACGGCACGGAGTACGACTTCGGCGGCGAGTGGAAGATCCTGGAGATGTACCCGAGCCTGAACGAGGCGCTGCAGCGCAAGTTCCCGGGCCAGCCAGAGGTCACCGTCGACACCGACGTGGACACGCTCAAGGGCATCGCGGAGGCCATCGGCCTGAAGGTGCCGGAAAATGCCGGTTGGCTGCACGGCAAGCTGGTGGAGGAGATTTGGGAGGAGCTGTGCTCCGACCAGCTCTACGAGCCGACCTTCGTGGTCAACTTCCCGGTGGAGACCTCGCCTCTGACCCGCGATCACCGCGACAAGCCTGGCGTGACCGAGAAGTGGGACCTGTACGTGCGCGGCTTCGAGCTGGCCACGGGCTACTCCGAGCTGGTTGATCCGGTGATCCAGCGCGAGCGCTTCGAGGACCAGGCCCGCCTGGCTGCCCACGGCGACGACGAGGCCATGGCGCTCGACGAGGACTTCCTCGCCGCCATGGAGCAGGGGATGCCCCCGACAGCGGGTACCGGCATGGGCGTGGACCGCTTGCTCATGGCCCTGACTGGCCTGGGCATTCGCGAAACTGTGCTGTTCCCGATGGTAAAGCCGGAGGCGTAGGGCACATCTGACTGCCTACCGGTTGGAGCTGGTGGTTATAACCAACTAATGTTTGGTGCGACCCAACCATTGTGGTTGAAAGGAGCACCAGCATGGCAACCACCAAGGCGAGCCTGCAAGACCAGGCCGCCGACATCCTCGCCGGCATCGGCGGGGCAGACAACATCGCGTCGATGACGCACTGCGCGACGCGTCTTCGTTTCGAGCTAAACGACACCTCCCTGGCGGACAAGGACCGCTTGGAAGCAAACCCCAAGGTCATGGGGGCCGTCCCGCAGGGCGGCAGCCATTACCAGGTCATCGTCGGTGGCGACGTGGCCAGCGTGTACAACGCGATGAACCGCCTGCCGGAACTAGCGAATCGCGACGTGTCCAACGAGGACCTCAAAGCCCAGCAGCGCGACAAAGCCAAGGGCAAGGTCCCGTGGCTGGACGCGTTCTTCGAGTACCTCTCCGATTCTTTCCGCCCGATCCTGGGCGTGCTGCTCGGCGCGTCGCTGATCATCGCGTTCGCCGCGGTGCTTGACGCATTCCACCTTGTGAACTTCCACGCGGAAGTGAAGAGCCCGGGCTGGCAGTTCGTGGATGCAATGTGGAACTCCGTGTTCTTCTTCCTGCCGGTGGCGGTGGCCTATAACGCGGGCAAGAAGCTGGACATCGACCCGTGGGTGCCGGCCGCGATCATGCTGGCGCTGTTCACCCCGAACTTCATGGAACTGGCCGACCACCCCGAAGCACGTGTGGTGGAGCTCTTCGGCGAGCCGACCGATGTTGTCGACGTCTTCGGCCTGCCCATGATCCATAACGGCTACGACGGCAACGTCTTCGTGCCGCTGATCATGGCCGCTGTTGCCGCGCTGCTGTACAAGGGCCTGCAGAAGATCATCCCCTCCGCCGTGCACATGGTCTTCGTGCCGTTCCTCACCATGCTGATCATGATCCCGGTGACCGCCTTCCTCATCGGCCCGTTCGGCTACCTGCTCGGCGCCTGGATCGGCACCGGCCTGGCGTGGATGAATGGCAATGCCCCGTTCATCTTCGCCCTGCTGATTCCGATGCTCTACCCGTTCCTCGTGCCGCTGGGGCTGCACTGGCCGCTCAACGCCCTGATGCTGGTCAACATTGACACCCTCGGATACGACTTCATCCAGGGCCCGATGGGCGCATGGAACTTCGCCTGCTTCGGCGCTACCGCCGCGGTGCTCGCGCTGTCCATCCGCGACCACGACCCGCTGATGCGCCAAACCTCCGGCTCTGCGCTCGCTGCCGGCCTGCTCGGCGGAATCTCTGAGCCGTCGCTCTACGGCATCCACCTGCGCTACAAGAAGATCTACCCGCGCATGCTCGTGGGCTGCTTCACCGGCGGCCTGACCATCGCGATCCTGGGTACCCCGTTCGGTGGCGTGAAGACGGGCGCGTTCGTGTTCACCTCCATCCCGACCATGTTCGTGTTCGACCCGAGGTGGGTGTACATGCTGGCCATCACGGTGGCGTTCTTCACCTCCTTCATCATCATCTTCATCACGGACTACCGCACCCCGGAGGAGAAGGCCGACGCGCTCGCCCGCGCCGCTGCCGCACGCAATGCCGACGAAGCTGAGGAGGCCGAGCTGGTTGAGGACGAAGTCACGGCCACGGATGACCCGGCGAAGCTGCCGTCGGAAAGCAATGCGGATGCCGCCGTGCTCGCACCCGTTGCCGGCGAGGTTGTTGCGATGGAAGCGCTTTCCGATGCCGCTTTCGCCTCCGGCGCCCTCGGCCAGGCAGTCGGCGTCACCCCCGAAAACACCACGCTCACCGTGGTTGCACCCGCGGCCGGCAAGGTGATTTCCGTGGCGAAGACGGGCCACGCCTACGGCATCAAGACCGACAACGGTGTGGAGCTGCTGGTGCACATCGGCATCGACACCGTCAAGCTCGGCGGCGAGGGATTTACCCCGCTGGTGGAGAAGAAACAGATGGTCAAGGCGGGCGACCCGCTGGCGGAGGTTGACTTCGCCGCAATCGCCGGTCACGGCGTGGACACGACGGTTATCACTACAGTGGTGAACTCGAAGAAGCTCGGCGGCGTCAATGACGTTGCAGACGGCACGGTCGTCGCTGGCGATCCGATTCTCGAGGTCACAACTGAGGTGAACACGAATGTCTAACCGCACCGTCCTGCACGGCATCGGCGTATCGGCCGGTACCGCATCCGGCCCCGTCGCTGTGGTCACGCCCGCAGTGGGTATCGACGAGCACGAGCCGGCCTCCGTCGACCCGGAGGCCGACGGCGAGCGGATTCGCTCTGTGCTTAACGACGTTGCAGCTTCGCTTTCCGCACGCGCCGAGCACGCCAACTCGGACTCGGCGAAAGCCGTGCTGGAAGCGACGGCCGCTTTGGCCACCGACAAGGGCCTGATCCGCGGCGTGGACAAGGAGCTGAAGAAGGGCACCGGCGCCACCAAGGCGATCCACGACGCGGTGGAGGTTTACGCCAACAAGCTGCGCAAGCTGGGCGGCTATATGGCCGAGCGCGTGACCGACCTCTACGACATCCGCGACCGCGCCACCGCGCGTCTGCGCGGCCTGCCGGAGCCGGGTGTGCCGGACTTGACCGAGCCGTCGATCCTGATCGCGCACGATTTGGCCCCGGCGGAGACCGCGACGCTGGACAAGCAGCTCGTGCGCGGCATCGTCACCGAGGCCGGCGGCGCGACCTCGCACACCGCGATCCTGGCCGCGCAGCTGGGTATCCCGTGCGCCGTGCAGGTCAAGGGCATCGCGGATGCGATTGTCGACGCACCTTCGGTCGCCCTCGACGGCGGCGTCGGCGAGGTCATCGTTACGCCGAACGAGTCGGACGTGGAGGAGCTCGAGGAGCGCTCGCGCCGCCGCGCGGCAGCGCTGGCCGGTTCCTCCGGCGAGGGTGCGACCCGCGACGGCCACAAGGTGAAGCTACTGGCCAACACGGGTACCGCCGACGATGCGCAAAGTGCCGCCGGCTACGACTTGGAAGGCTCCGGCCTGTTCCGCTCCGAGTTCCTCTTCTTGGACCGCGACTCCGCGCCGAGCGTGGCAGAGCAGACCGAGACCTACACGTCGGTGCTGCGCGCCTTCGGCAGCCGTCGCGTGGTGGTGCGCACCCTGGATGCGGGTGCTGACAAACCGTTGTCCTTCGCCAACCTCGGCGAGGAGGAAAACCCCGCCCTGGGCCGCCGCGGCCTGCGTCTGTCCCAGGCGCGGGAGGACCTGCTGGACGATCAGTTGGCCGCCCTCGCCGCGGCGGCAGGCAACGTGCCGGAGTCCGAGCTGTGGGTGATGGCCCCCATGGTCGCCACCGTGGAAGAGGCGAAGTGGTTCGCCGAGCGCGCCCGCGCAGCCGGACTGAGCAAGGTCGGCGTGATGGTGGAGACCCCGGCGGCGGCCATCCGCTCCGCGCACGTGCTCGAAGAAGTGGACTTCGCTTCCATCGGCACTAACGACCTGTCCCAGTACACGATGGCCGCAGACCGCATGCAGGGTGAACTGGCCGAGCTGCTCTCCCCGTGGCAGCCGGCGGTGCTGGCCATGATCCGCGAAACCTGCCGGGGCGGCGAAGCCACCGGCAAGCCCATCGGCGTATGCGGCGAGGCCGGCGGTGACCCGCTCATGGCGCTCGTGCTCGTGGGGCTGGGCGTGAAGTCGCTGTCCATGGCGCCGGGCAAGGTCAACGCGGTGCGCGCCGCGCTGCGCCTGCACGACTTCGACACCTGCCGCCAGATGGCCAACTTCGCTGTCGACGCGCGCACCGCCGCGGGCGCCCGCGAGGCCGTGCTGGCAATCGCCGATCCGGTGCTGAAGGACCTGCTCTGATCCACGGAATCGACGTCGACAAGCAGGGGCGCTGCGCCCACTGGCGCTCTGCACGCGACGTCGTGGCCAACACGTGTGGCGCGTGCGGGCACATGATGACCTACGCCGAGTACGGCGCGTCGTGCCCCGCGTGCCGCCACCCGTTCAACCCGGGGGTGCAAGCTGCACGAAAACACCTATTTCAGGCCCGTTCGCTAAGGGTGAACACCGGGCACTACCTGCGCTTATCGCCGTTTTCCTGGGAAGTGGACCCAAAACCAGGGAAGTGATGTCGGACCCCGGCGTTATGGTGGTGGACAACTGATTTAGGAAAGAAGGGGTCAGCCACATGTTCGAGCGGTTTACCGACCGGGCCCGTCGCGTCATCGTCCTTGCACAGGAGGAGGCGCGCGAGCTCAACCACAATTACATGGGCACCGAGCACATCCTGCTCGGCCTGATCAAGGAGGGCGAGGGCGTCGCAGCGAAGGCGCTCGAGTCCATGGGCATCAACCTCGACGACGTGCGCCGCGAGGTCATCGACATTATCGGCCACGGCACCCAGCCGGTGACCGGGCACATCCCGTTCACCCCGCGCGCGAAGAAGGTGCTGGAGCTATCCCTGCGCGAGGGACTGCAGATGGGCCACAAGTACATCGGCACCGAATTTCTGCTGCTGGGCCTCATCCGTGAGGGCGACGGCGTGGCAGCCCAGGTGCTGATCAAGCTGGGTGCGGACCTGCCGCGCGTGCGCCAGCAGGTGATCCAGCTTTTGTCCGGCTACGAGGGTGGCGAAGGCCAGAACCCGGAGTCCCCGCAGCAGGGCCAGCCGGGCTTCGCCGGCGCTGGCGCAGGCCCGCGCAGCGGCGGCGGCCCGCAGGGCGGCGAGCGCTCCAACTCCCTTGTGCTGGACCAGTTCGGCCGCAACCTCACCGCGGCCGCGAAGGAAGGCAAGCTCGACCCGGTTGTCGGCCGCGACCAGGAGATCGAGCGCGTCATGCAGGTGCTGTCGCGCCGCACCAAGAACAACCCGGTGCTCATCGGTGAGCCCGGCGTGGGCAAGACCGCCGTGGTGGAGGGCCTCGCCCTGGACATCGCCAACGGCAAGGTCCCCGAGACCCTGAAGGACAAGCAGGTCTACTCGCTCGACCTGGGTTCGCTGGTGGCCGGCTCGCGCTACCGCGGCGACTTCGAGGAGCGCCTGAAGAAGGTGCTCAAGGAGATTAACCAGCGCGGCGACATCATCCTGTTCATCGACGAGATTCACACTCTCGTCGGCGCAGGTGCCGCAGAGGGCGCAATTGACGCCGCTTCGTTGCTGAAGCCGAAGCTGGCCCGCGGCGAGCTCCAGACCATTGGCGCGACCACGCTGGACGAGTACCGCAAGCACATTGAGAAGGACGCCGCTCTGGAGCGCCGTTTCCAGCCGGTGCAGGTGGACGAGCCGTCTGTGGAGGACACCGTCCAGATTCTCAAGGGTCTGCGCGACCGTTACGAGGCGCACCACCGCGTGTCCTACACCGACGACGCGCTTAAGGCGGCAGCCACCTTGTCGGACCGCTACATCAACGACCGCTTCCTGCCGGATAAGGCCGTCGACCTGCTCGATGAGGCCGGCGCCCGCATGCGCATCAAGCGCATGACCGCCCCGGAGGACCTGCGCGAGGTGGACGACCGTATCGCTGAGGTGCGCAAGGAAAAGGAAGCGGCGATCGACGCCCAGGACTTTGAAAAGGCCGCCGGCCTGCGCGACACCGAGCGCAAGCTGGGGGAGGAGCGCTCGGCCAAGGAGCAGAAGTGGCGCTCCGACGACCTGGAGGACATCGCCGAGGTCGGCGAGGACCAGATCGCGGACGTGCTAGCCCACTGGACCGGCATCCCGGTGTTCAAGCTCACCGAGTCCGAGTCGTCTCGCCTGCTCAACATGGAAGACGAGCTGCACAAGCGCATCATCGGCCAGGACGAGGCAGTCAAGGCGGTCTCCCGCTCCATCCGCCGCACCCGTGCCGGCCTGAAGGATCCGAACCGCCCGTCCGGCTCCTTCATCTTCGCCGGCCCGTCCGGTGTGGGTAAAACTGAGCTGTCGAAGGCGCTGGCGGAGTTCCTCTTCGGCGACGACGACTCGCTGATCCAGGTGGACATGGGCGAGTTCCACGACCGCTTCACCGCCTCGCGCCTGTTCGGTGCCCCTCCGGGATACGTCGGCTACGAGGAGGGCGGCCAGCTCACCGAGAAGGTGCGCCGCAAGCCGTTTAGCGTCGTGCTCTTCGACGAGATTGAGAAGGCGCACAAGGAGATCTACAACACCCTGCTCCAGGTGCTGGAGGAAGGCCACGTCACCGACGGCCAGGGCCGCAACGTGGACTTCAAGAACACGGTGCTGATCTTCACCTCAAACCTGGGCACCTCCGACATCTCCAAGCCGGTGGGCCTGGGCTTCACCGGCGACAGCGCAGTGGATGCGGATGCGCAGTACGAGCGCATGAAGGGCAAGGTCAACGACGAGCTGAAGAAGCACTTCCGCCCGGAGTTCTTGAACCGCATTGACGACATCGTGGTGTTCAAGCAGCTCAGCCAGGACGAGATTGTCCAGATGGTCGACCTGCTGATCGGCCGCGTGGACAAGAACCTGGCCGCGCAGGACATGGGCATCGAGCTGACCGAGAACGCGAAGAACCTGCTTGCGGTCCGCGGCTTCGACCCGGTGCTGGGCGCGCGCCCGCTGCGTCGCACCATCCAGCGCGAGATCGAGGATGTCCTGTCCGAGAAGATCCTGTTCGGCGAGATCGGTGCTGGCGAGATCATCACCGTGGACGTCGAGGGCTGGGACGGCGACGCCGAGTCCGCCCGCAAGGACCGCGGCAAGGCCGCGCCGGACGCGACGTTCACCTTCACCCCGCGCCCGCGCCCGCTGCCGGCAGAAGCGTTCGACGTGGAGCCGGAGGAAGAGGTCCGCGACATCGAGCCGGAGCGCACCCAGCCGGAGTCGGAGGCGTCAGAGTTCCCGGATGAGCGCGACAACGCCGACGATCAGAAGGGCAGCGATGGCAAGGACGGCAAGGAAGGCGACGAGGGTAACGGCCCCGAGCCGGTGTAAAACCACCAGCCGAGCGCGCCAAGCGCGCCGAGGACAGCGGCAACGATCGCGGTGATTTCCACGGCGTTGAGCCCCTCCTCCACCTCGTAATCGGGGTGGTCGGAGGGGCATACCTGTGTCATGGGCTTGCCCTCGAAGCGGTCGGTCAACCAATCCACCACGTTGTTGGTCTGCAGAATCAGCGGCAGCGCGTGGCCCGAGCCTGGGGCGCGCGGTGTGAGCTCGAGGCGCCCGGATGACAGCGGTTGCGTCGGTGATCCCGGGACCGCCACGCGGCGGTACTCCACGTCGGCTCCCAGGGCGCAGTAATCTTCTGCGAGCTGGGTCGCCTGCGGCTCCGGGACGAGGTCGTCGTCTGGGTTCGTCAGCACCATAATCGGCGCGTCCGGCTTCACCTTGCCCAACTTGTTGCGTTCGAGGTACTTGCCAATCCGGTCGTCTTCCTCCGCGATTTCGGCGAAGGATTTGCCGTCGATAAAGAGGTCGTCGAAGGACTTTTGCGGGGCTGCGGAAGCATCCACTACGCAGGAGGTTTTCAATCCGTCGAGCCAGATCTTGCCGTCGTCGGTCAGGTGCTCGTCGAGCGCGTCGCTAAATTCCGGGTAGGACTCGGCGTAGCTGGCGGCGGCGAAGCCGGCCACGGCGGTCAGCATCGGGCCGGAGCCCTGCTGCAAAACAGCCAGCGGGTCCGCCGGGGGAGCACCGGCGAAGGTGCCCACCACGTTGAGCTCCGGGGCGTAATCGCCCGCCAACTCAGCCGCCGCTGCGGCCGCGCCCCCACCCTGGGAGTAGCCCCAGAACGCGACCTTCTCGCCTGGCTTGGCCACGGCGCGGGCGGCGTCGATGACGGCGTGGCCCTGCTCCACCCGGTTGAGGTAGGAGTGCACACCGTCGGTGCCTAGTCCGATGTAGTCGGTGACTACGACGCGGTAGCCGGCGTCCTGAAGCATCTGCACCATCGGCGCCTCGTAATTGACGTTGACTGTGCCGTCGGTGCCGATGGAGGACAGCATCGAGGACCCGGCAGATGGTGCACACTGGTCGCCCAACCCGCGCGTGCCCGGGGCGAGTACCACCAGTCCTTTGGAAAACGGGCGCTCGTACAGTGCGCCGGTGACGGGCACCTTCTCACCGCTTTCGTTGAGCGAGGTGTAGCGGATGCGTTTGCCCTCGGAGCCTCCGACTCGCTTCTTCGCGTCAAGCTCACCCGCGACGGGGCCCGCTTGCCCGTTGAGCGCGTGCGACGACATCTCCGGCAGGGACGACAGCGAGGACGCATCGCCGACAACCTCCGCGGTGGAGGAGCCGACAGAAGACAACGACGAGAGCGATTCCGCACTGAGATCCTCGGCCTGGGCGTAGGGGGCCAGAAGGATAGGTGCAGCGATAAGACACCAGCGTTTGCGCATGAGCAGCAGTGTAAGCTGCCCGCCATGGGAATTCAGTACCGCAAACGCCAGAAGATCAGCGACGGCAGCTGGCTCAACTACTCAAAGTCGGGCGTGTCTGCGTCGAAGAAGATCGGGCCGGTGACGTTCAACTCCCGCGGCGGCGTCTACGTCAAGCTGCCAGGTGGCCTGCACTACCGCGGCAGGTGGAAGTAACCCCGTTCGTTCTGGACCGCGAGGCCGTCGTCAAGCAGCGAAAATAGCGCGCGGGAAAGTTGCGCGGGGTCGTGCCAAAGATCATCGATGAGCTTTTGCTCCACGGGGCTGTCCGACTCGCGCAGCAGGCGCATGATCTTGCCGCGCACCTGGCGGTCGGTGCCAGCGAATTTCTGCGAGCGCTTCTTTACGGGGGATTCCGGTTTGCCCGCCGCAAGCCACGCGCATTCGGAGCTGAGGGGGCACACCTCGCAGCGGGGCGCTTTCGCGGTGCACACCAGCGCGCCGAGCTCCATCAGCCCGACAGAAAACTCGGGGCCGTTGTGCTCCGGTAGCAGCGCCGCAACCTGATCGATCTCTTTCTTGCCGGGCGCCCCAAACGCCTCGCCGCGCTCTACGCGAGCCACCACGCGCCGCACGTTCGTGTCCACCACCGGCACGTTCTTGCCGTACGCGAAGCACGCCACAGCCCGCGCGGTGTAGTCGCCGATGCCAGGCAGAGCGAGTAGCTTATCGACGTCCTCCGGCACCACCCCGCCATATTCGCGCACAATCACCTGCGCGCATTCCTTCAGCCTAAGCGCCCGCCGCGGATAGCCGAGGTTGCCCCACGCACGCAGGACCTCGTCCGAGCCGGCCTGCGCAAACGCTTCCGGGGTGGGCCAGCGCTCAACCCACTTCTGCCAGATGGGCGCGACGCGCTCCACCTGGGTCTGGTGGCTCATTACCTCGCTGAGCAGCACTGCCCACGCGGATACCGAAGGCGAACGCCACGGCAGGTCGCGGGCGTTGGCGCGGTACCAATTGATGATCCGGTCCGGGCGAATTTTGGTCACAATGCGTGCAACAATAGTGGCTATGACTGAAGTAACAGAACTCCAAGCCGCCACCTCCCCTCGCGAGGTGTGGGAGCTGCTCAAAGAGGGCAACGAGCGTTTCGCCACCGGCAACACCGCGGACCCGCGCCGCGACCCCGTCACCCGCCAGCAGCTCACCTCCGGGCAGAACCCCGCCGTCGCCGTGGTGGGCTGCTCCGACTCCCGTGTCCCCGTGGAGCTGTTGTTCGACGCCGGCTTCGGCGACATCTTTGTCATCCGCACCGCCGGCGGCTGCGTGGACTCTGCAGTGTCCGCGTCCGTGGAATTCGCCGTGGACGGGCTCGGCGTGGACCTCGTGCTCTTCTTAGCGCATGAGAAGTGCGGAGCCGTGGGCGCGGCCGTGGAAGCGCTGGAGTCAGGCCACGTCCCGGCCGGTCTGACCCGAGTGTTCGTGGAAAAGATTTCCCCGGCCTTCGCTGAGGCCAGAACCCGTGGTGAGCAGGTGGAGCACGCGCACGCCCGCAACGGTGCGGAGCACCTGGCGGCGCGCATCCCGTCCGTGATGGCCGGGCTTGAGGCGAAGACGGTCGGCGTTGTCGGTGCGCGATACCGACTCTCCGACGGCCGTGTCGAGACCCTTTACGAAAACTTCGGTGATTAAGTTATAGGCATGTCGAACCAGCGCCCGCTTCCTCCAGAGATCTATATGCGCCGTCGTGTGGCGGCCCTCGTCATCCTGTTGGTCGTAGTGGCGCTGCTGGTGTGGGGGCTGTCCGCCTTCGCGCGCAGCGGCAAGACCGACGAGCCCGCAGAGGCGCCTGAGACCACTGCTGAGGCGCCGTCGACCACTCTGGCCACCGAGCCGACGGTGCAGCTTTCCGGCGAGAGCGAGACCACTGCTCCGATGAGCAGCACCGCCGCCACTTCCGCTGCGCCGGCAACCGAGCAGACCGCCGCCGCGCCGGCAACCGAGCAGACCGCCGCAGCGCCGGCGAAGAAGGGCTCGTGCGAGCTGTCGGATCTGCGCATCCAAGCGTCGAGCAACCAGCCTTCCTACGCCAAGGGCGTCCAGCCGGTGTTCTACATGGAGGTGGAAAACCCCACCGACACCGACTGCGTGATCAACCTGGACGACAATCTGCTGCGCTTCGAGGTCTACGACATGGCCACCAACGACCGGATCTGGTCCGACACCGACTGCTACCCGCCGGTGGCAGCCGGCACCGTCGAGTTCGCGCCGGGGGAGAAGCGCCGTTGGGAGGCGCGCTGGTCCGCCACCGCCTCCCAGCCGGGGCAGTGCGACAGTCGCCCGGAAGTTAAGGAAGGCTCCTACTTCCTGCACGGCGTGATCGGGGAGAACGCCTCGGACGCCAGCCCCTTCAACATCACGTAGCAATTCGGTCTAGCGCCTGCGCGTAGGTCGGCGACCCGGAAAGGGTTCCGAAGTCGCGCAGGTAGGCGGTGGCCCACCCCTGGGCTTCACGGTCGTACGTCTCGGTGGCTCGTTGGTGCACGGATTCGAGCACCAGCGCGGATTCGGCGAAGCGATCGCAACAAAACAGCGACACCGCGTTGTCGCACAGCGCGAACAGGGTCTCGCGTGGGTTGCCCGTTTGCGCGGTCAACGGCAGCGACCAGGAGGACAGGTCCACCGCCTCAGCGGCACGCTGGGTGTGCTGCAGCGCTCTGACTACGTTGCCGATGTGCTCCGCGGCCAAGCCGTCAGTCGCCCCAGCCTCCACATACTCAGTAAACGTCCGCTCGAGCCTCGCGCGCGCAGACGGCCAGAGCATTCCGAAACCTGGGTCAGCGGCGGACGCCGCGAACTGTGCCACCGCGGACGCCGCCTGGAGCCTGAAAAACGGGGCACCGTCTCCGGCATCCACGATGTCCTGCGCGGGGGAGACCAAATGCATTGCGGCGTCGAAGGCGTCTTTGAGCAGCAGGGAGCGCAGCGCCGTCGAGTACCTGCGCAGGGCGGTGTCGGCGTTCTCGTCTGCAGTGTCCAGCAGCAGGCACGCCGCGGCGTCGCGCATCGCGCCGATATCCATATAGCTCTGGGCCTTGATCAGGGCGAGATCCACCTCCTCCATGCCCGGCTGGACTACGGAAGGGTCCGCGCGACGCAGTCGCTCCGCCGCGTCCAGAAACGCCAGGGTATCCAGGGGCCGGCGAGCCTCGTACGCCAGCAGCGCGAGCTGGAATACCGTCACGTAGTGCAGCGACGGGTGGAAGGCCACCGCCCCTGCAGCATCGAAGATCTCCTGGGCGAGTTGGGTGTGCAGGTCCAGATCCTGCAGTGTCATCACCCGCTCCAGCAGATCCTCCGGGGCGATTATTCGCTTGCCAACGGGTGCGGGCAGTGAGAACAACACCGTGTCCGCGTAGTCCGCCAGTTCCAGCGGCGGCACCTCGGCGCGGCTTGGCGCACCACCAAACGCCTCTGCCAACGCCGCCACGCGCGGGTCCGTCCCAGGCCACCGCGGAGAGGTGAACCGCACCAGCGGAAACTCGCCCAAACCAGCCTCTGCGGCTGTCGCGAAAAACTCTCCCAGTGGGCTGAGCGCCTCCGCCGGGTGCTCGATAAACGGCTCTGTGCCTGAGACCAAGCCCAGCGCTTGGTCGTGCAGCCCTCCCCGCACAAGCCTCGTGGCTGTCTCGATTACCAAAACAACGTGGTCCGGATATGCCGTATGTTCCCGAAGAATGTCCCCCATATTCATGGCGCTTACCTTAGCAACGCCAAAGCCTCGGCGAGGGTCGAAACTGGGCGGACTGAAAGGCCGTCGATACGCAGCTGCTCTCCTGCGGGAACGATCGCCCCCGTATACCCCATGCGCGCGGCTTCTTGGAGGCGGCGGCCGAGGTTGGGCACCCGGCGGATCTCTCCAGCCAGGCCGACCTCGCCCACCACGACCGTCTTTTCCGGCAGCGGCTTGTCGTGCAAGCTGGACCACGTGGCTAAGGCGACCGCCAAGTCCGTCGCCGTTTCGGTGATTTTCACGCCGCCGACGGTGGCCACGTACGCGTCTTTGTCGTTCGTGCGCTCGCCGCAGCGGGCCTGCAGCACCGCCAGCACCATGGGCACGCGGTTGAAATCTAAGCCGGTGACCACGCGGCGTGGACTCTTGTTCACCGGATCCACGGTCAGCGCCTGCACCTCGGCGAGGATGGGGCGCACCCCGTCCATCGCCACCGTCACTGCGGAGCCGTCCGGGGTCTTGCCGCGGTGGGAGAGGAACAGGCCCGACGGGTCGCGCACCTCACGGATGCCGCCCGCTGTCTGCTCGAAGCAGCCGACCTCGTCCGTCGCGCCGAAGCGGTTCTTGATGCCGCGCAGCATGCGCAGCGACGACTGCCGGTCTCCCTCGAAACTCAGCACCACATCCACCAGGTGCTCCAGCACTCGCGGGCCGGCGACGTTGCCGTCCTTGGTCACGTGCCCCACCAACAACACCGGGATGTTGGTGGTCTTCGCCAGCGAGGTCAGCGCCGCCGTGACGGCGCGGGACTGCGCCACGCCTCCCGCGACTCCCTCGACGCCGGCCGCGTGCATCGTTTGCACCGAGTCCACGATCAAAAGCGACGGCTTGAGCTGATCCACATGGCCGAACACCACGTCCAGGTTGGACTCCGCAGCAAGATAAAGCGTGTCTTTGAGCGCGTCCGTGCGCTCTGCGCGGGCGCGGACCTGCCCCGCAGACTCCTCAGCCGTGACGTAGAGCGCCTTGCGGCCCTGGGCCGCCCAGCGGGAGGCGACCTCCAACAGAAGAGTGGACTTGCCCACGCCCGGCTCGCCCGCCATCAGCACGACGGAACCGGGCACCACGCCGGAGCCGAGGACGCGGTCCAGCTCCCCGATGCCGGACTTCACCGTCTTGGTCGCCGCCGCCTCGACCTTGGTGATCGGGCTCGCGGGCGCGGACGGGGTCAACGCCGACGTCTTGGCCGGCCCCGCCGCCACCGGCGCTTCCTCTTGAAGCGTGCCCCACGACCCGCACTCCGGGCAGCGGCCCAGCCACTTGGGGGAGGAGTAGCCACACTCCGTGCAGGTGTGGATTACGCGTGGTTTCTTCGCCATGCGCCACACCGTATAACACGGCCTCGACACGGTGTTTGAACATGAAAAAACCGCTGGTCAAGCCAGCGGTTTCGGGGTTGAGGTGACTAGTGCTTCTGCTCGTGCGTCTGCTCGTTTTCGCCGACCTGGCGGTCGACCTGGCCGGAGGCCAGCGTCGGAGCGGAAACGGTGGCCACGACGTCCAGGGAGCCGGTGTCGAAGTTGAAGGTCACCGGGACGTTGCCGCCGTAAGCGAAATCGTCGTTTGCCAGTGCGGTGGCGGTGTACTCGATGCAGTTGCCGTTGTTGTCCTGCGGCATGCGCTCCAGGCCGTCAGCGGAATCGGCGACGAGTGCGCAGTTGTAGGCGATGGTGGAATTGCCGGTGATGTTCACCTTCTGGCCGTTAACGTCCACGGACTTCAGGGCGTGGTCCTTCATGGAGGTGTCCTGGTTGGTGGCGGTGAACTTCAGGGCAGCCTGACCGTCCTCCGCGAGCACCACGGTCACGTCGCGCACAGCGACGGCACCGTCCTCGGTGGAGGCGCTTGCGCCGTCAACGGCCGCGACCTGGTTCGACGTCTGGGTGATCTGGCCGGCGGAGCAGCCAGCGAGGGCCAGGGTTGCGCAGCCAGCGACTGCGACGACAGCGGCGCGCTTCAGGGACTTCACGGGGGTGTCCTCCATCATCAACTCATTCGAGGGTTTTCTCCGCAATACTCTAGCGTCTGCACAGCAAGTTTTCCCACTTGCTCCCCCTATTGGGCGAGGGGACCTTTGGTCGTCGATAAGCAAAATGCTTGGTGGTAAGGTGTTGGGGTCTGAACTTCGCCTATCGACGCAAGGAGCCGCAATGGAATTCAAGGTCGGAGAAGTGGTTGTGTACCCGCACCACGGAGCGGCCCGCATCGCCGACATCGAGCAGCGCGAAATGCGCGGGGAGACTCTCGATTACCTGGTGCTGCAGATTCTCCATTCGGACCTTGAGGTACGCGTGCCGGTGAAGAATTCCGAGCTTGTCGGTGTGCGCGACGTGGTCAATAAGGAAGGCCTGCAGAAGGTCTTCTCCGTGCTGCGTGAGACCGACGTCGAGGAAGCCGGCAACTGGTCCCGCCGCTACAAGGCGAACCAGGAGCGCCTCGCTTCCGGCGACATCAACAAGGTCGCCGAAGTTGTGCGCGACCTCTGGCGCCGCGATCAGGGCAAGGGCCTTTCCGCTGGTGAGAAGCGCATGCTGGGCAAGGCGCGCCAGATTCTCGTGGGCGAACTCGCGCTGGCGGAGCCGGTGGACGAGAAAAAGGTCGAGGAGATGGACAAGGAAATTCAGTCCATCATCGACGCGCAGGTCAAGGCCGGCATCTCCGAGGATCCGGGTCAGGTTGACGACGATGACGAGGTAGACCTGGACGACCTCTCCTTCGACGACGAGGACGACGACAAATAAATTGCGCCGCGAAACGGTAGCGGTCGTCGCAGCGGCGGGGCAGGGCACTCGGCTCGGCGCTGCCGTGCCCAAGGCATACGTGGAGCTTGGAGGCCGCACGCTGCTCGAGCGTTCCGTTGCCACCATGGCGAGCGTGGTCGACCGGGTCGTCGTGGTGGTCAGTCCCGAGATGGAGGCCGAGGCGCGGGGGATTCTGTCCGGCTACGCGGTGCAGTTCGTCCACGGGGGTGCGGAGCGCGCCGACTCCATCTATGCGGCCCTGAATGCGGTGCCGCTTGACGACGCCTGCATTCTGGTCCACGACGCCGCCCGCGCACTGACCCCGCCGGAAATGGTCTCGCGCGTGGTCGATGCCGTGCTGGGCGGCGCTGCCGCTGTTGTTCCCGTGGTGCCGGTGGCGGACACCGTGAAGCGGGTTGCGGGGGATGCGGTGGAGGAGACGCTGGACCGGTCTGTGCTGCGCGCCGCTCAGACACCGCAGGGGTTCGACCTGCGCCAGCTGCGGGAGGCGAACGAGAAGTACCTGGCAGAAGATCCGTCCTTCGTGGCGACCGACGACGCTTCGCTCATGGAGTGGTTCGGTGCGCCGGTGACCACCGTGGAGGGGGACCCCATGGCGTTCAAGATCACCACGCCGCTGGACCTCCGGTTGGCGGAAAGCCTTGTCGGCACACTCTGAAGTACGGTCGTAGCCATGACAAACCTTCGCGTAGGCACCGCATTTGACGCCCACCAGATCCAAGCCGGGAAAGACTGCTGGATTGCCGGCATTCTCCACGAAGGTCAGGACGGCTGCGAGGGCCACTCCGACGGCGACGTGGTCAGCCACGCCGTCGTCGATGCAGTGCTCTCGGCCGCCGGGCTCGGCGACCTTGGCTCCTTTGTCGGTGTGGGCCGACCGGAGTATGACGGGGTGAAAGGCACCCAACTGCTCCAAGAGCTCAAAGAGCTTCTGGACGACCACGGGCACACCGTGGTCAACGTATCCGCCCAACTGATCGGCCAGACCCCGAAAATGGGGCCAGTGCGCGAGGAAGCGGAGCGTGTGCTCTCGGAGGCGCTCGGCGCCCCGGTGTCCGTGTCCGCGACCACCACGGACCACATGGGCTTTACCGGAAGCGGTCAAGGCCGGGCGGCGATTGCCACAGCGCTAGTGGAGCTGAAGGCGCTCTAACAGGGAACGAAAGTACCTATTTCAGGTACTTAAGTTCTCTTCCTGCGGTTTTAACTTTCTTCCAGTGTTTTGCTGGGTTACGCTAACCGCATGCAAAAAGTATGGACAGCGTTTGCTGCGGCGCTTACCACTGTGGCGGTAGCGCACGCCCCCGTCGCCGGCGCGATCCCGGCGATGCCGCAGGGCTACCCGATTGAGAACTACGGCTCCACGTGCGACGCCGGTGTCACCCCGGAGTGGCGCTACGGTGAGACGGCCCGCCGCTACCTGGCGGACGGCACCCTCCAGTTCACCAACCGCACCGACCAGACTGTGCCGTACACGGCAACGGTCGAGACCGGTACCAACCGCAAGATCGAGGCGAACTCGAAGGCGGAGCTGCCCAGCGGCTGGGACACCACCGCCAAGACGGACATTGGGCTGAAGGAATCCAATGGCTGGATCGAGGGCGAGACGTTCGGCCCCATCGAGCTCGGCCCGGGCGAATCCTTCCGCGTCGATTACGGCGTGCTGGAAAAGGACTTCATCTCCATGTTCATGACCTGCGATAACGGGGTGCTGCGCAATGCGCCGGGCGCCAACGTCATCCGCGGCACCGGCCCGGCGGAGCGCTACGCGTTCGCCTACATCATCAAGGCGGACGGATCCGTCTCCAACCTGGCCATGGAGATCCCCTCGCGCGCTGAGGGCGCGAATTCCAAGCCGGCGGGCGACACCTACAACGCAGTTTCCGGGCCGAGCCTGGAAAAGGTGGCAAGCGAGCGCGACACCGTGGTCAAGCCCGATGAGAACTTCCGCCGCGATGCAGAGTGGCCGGAGCTCGACGAAGCTGCGCGCAAGGGTGACAAGTCGTACTACCCGTACGACATTGAGGCGGTCGCGCCGACCTTCCGCAAGCCGGGCTACTCGCAGGACTTCCTCAACTGGTCCAAGGGCGACTACACCTTCCGCCCCGTGACGGACTACGTCGTCGGTGCGGAAAACGCCCAGTACGTCAACTGGATGGGCGCAGAAGGTCAGCTGCCCGAGGGCTGGCTCACCTCCGTCGGCGCGGTCAAGCGCGCCTACATGCCGGTGAACACCCCGCTCAAGCCGATCGACCTGAAGCCGGGCGACCGGGTGCGCGTCGAGTACGGCACCACGATGACGCGCATCAACTACCGCGAAATCTCCGCGGGCCGCGACGGCAAGTACTCGCGCGTGACGTCCCACCCGCAGTCGACCGCCCCGTCCGGATTCTGGGCTGAGGCCACCGTGACCAGCAAGGACGGCACCGAACGGAAGATCGACGTCACCCCGGACGAGTACCGCAACCTGCCGGTGCCCACCCAGTCCTACCTCTAAAACCACATCTCAAGCACAAAGGAACACATCATGATCAAGCGCTCCCTCGCCCTGCTGACCACCGCAGCTCTCGCCCTCGCTCCGGCCGCCAACGCCCTGCCGCAGCGCACCTACGACGAAACCAACCCGACCACCATCGGCGAGCACTGCGCCGTGCCGGGTGACCGCGGCCAGACCGTGGAGATCGTCCGCAGCTACTTCGACGGCTCCGCCGGCACCTGGACGGTGTCCAACTACAACGACGAGCCGCTGCCGGTCACCCGCTCCGTGACCGAGACCAAGACGAAGACCTGGAACGTCACCGCAGGTTTGAGCTTCGACGTGGCCAAGCTGATCCAGTTCACCTTCTCCACCAGCTACACCGACCAGCAGTCCTACGAGGTCGGCGAGAAGATCGGCCCGTACAACGTTGCGCCGGGCAAGACTGCCGTGCTGCAGGCCGGCTGGATCGTCTCCGACTTCAAGGGCCAGGAGACCGTGTGCGGCACCGACGGCACCTGGCAGGCTGCCGGCAACACCTTCACTGCGACCATGCCGAAGGAGCGCCACGTCCGCGTCAGCACCCGCGACAACATCGACTGGGGCGCATAAATGAAAAAGGCGATCCTCGCAGTGACAGCGGCGTTCGCGCTAGCGCCGGCTGCCAATGCGGCACCCTACGACTTTGAGCTCCCGCAGCGCTGGAACACGGATCTTGCTCCGGGCAGCCACTGCGCCACCCCGGGCATGACCGACACGTACGTGGATGCCACCCGCCGCTGGTTCAAGCAGACCGACGCGGCGAGCGTGGGCAACGACACCGAAGGTCCCGTGCCGGTGGAGCAGACGGTGAAGGAAAAGCGCGTGCAGACCCTGGAGGTCTCCGGCACCTTCACCCCGAAGGGGGACTTGGTCAAAAACGTCTCCCGCGCGTACGGCTGGAACTACGTGCACGAGGTCAGCTGGTCGCTGAACCAGGTGGTTGGCCCGTACACGCTCGATGCCGGCAAGCAGGGCCGTCTCGTGTGGGGCTTCACCATGCTCGACGGCGACGCCCAGGACGTCAAGTGCAGCGCGGACCAGGTGTGGCAGCCGGTTGGCAACCCCTACCAGTTCAGCATTCCTGAGGCGCGCTACTCGGAGCTGAAGGTGGACACGTCGTCTCTGTAGACTGCGGTGTTGTGAACCAACGCATCTTCGACACCAAAACCCGCACGCTTCGCGACTTTGAGCCGATTACCCCCGGCCACGTCTCGATTTACTTGTGCGGCGCCACCCCGCAAGCCAAACCCCACATCGGGCACTTGCGCTCCGGGGTCGCGTTCGACATCGTGCGCCGCTGGTTTCTCGCCAACGGCAACGATGTCGCCTTCGTGCGAAACGTCACGGATATCGACGACAAAATCCTGACCAAGGCGGCTGAGCACGACCGCCCCTGGTGGGAATGGGTGTCCACCTACGAGCGCGAGTTCACCCGCGCGTACGACACCCTCGGAGTGCTCCCCCCGTCCGTCGAGCCGCGCGCGACCGGGCACGTGACCCAGATGGTCGACTACATGCAGCGGCTTATCGACGCCGGCTTCGCCTACCCCCGCGAAGGTTCCGTCTACTTCGACGTGAACGCGTGGGTGAAAGCGGGCGGGGACTACGGTTCGATCTCCGGCAACCGCCTCGAGGACATGACCGGGGAGGACCCGGACTTCGCCCTGTGGAAGGCAGCGAAGCCCGGCGAGCCGTCTTGGCCCACCCCGTGGGGCCCGGGCCGGCCCGGCTGGCACCTGGAGTGCTCGGCGATGTCCACCTGGTACCTCGGCTCCGAGTTCGACATCCACGGCGGCGGGCTCGACCTGCAGTTCCCGCACCACGAAAACGAGCAGGCGCAGTCCCACGCCGCGGGCGACGGGTTCGCGCACTTCTGGATGCATAACCACTGGGTGACCATGGCGGGCGAAAAGATGTCCAAATCGCTGGGCAACGTGTTGTCCATCGACGCGATGCTGGAGCAGGTCCGCCCCGTCGAGCTGCGCTACTACCTCGGCTCCGCGCACTACCGCAGCGTGCTGGAGTACTCGCCGGAGGCGCTGCAGGAAGCGGCGGCGGGCTATCGGCGCATCGAGGAATTTGTCAAGCGCGCCGGCATGCCAGAGCCCACCACCTGGACCGAGGGGTTCGAGCAGGCGCTCAACGACGATTTCTCAGTGCCCAAGGCCCTGGCCGAAATCCACAACATGGTGCGCGAGGGCAACAAGGCTGCCGACCCGAAGCCGATCGCCGCGCAGGTGCGCGCGATGGCGGCGGTGTTGGGTGTGGACCCGGGGGCGTGGCCGTCGTCGTCAAGCAACAGCTCCGCACTCGACGTGCTGGTGCGCGCGGAGCTGGAGCGCAGGGCGACCGCCCGCGCGGAGAAGGACTGGGCGACCGCCGACGAGGTGCGCGACAGGCTGGCCGCGGCCGGCATCGAGGTGACCGACACGGCCGAGGGGCCGCAGTGGCAGGTGAAGGAGTAGATCATGGGCAAACCGTACGAGCGGCCTGACAAGCAGAAGAAGAACAAGAAGGGCCCCACGAAGGGCTCGGGCGGCCAACGCCGCCGCGGCCTGCGCGGCAAGGGCGCGACCCCGAAGGCGGAGGACCGCGTCTACCACGCAGCCCACAAGCGCAAGCTAGAGCAGAAGCGTCGCGCGCAGGGTCGCCACGACCGCGAGGTCGCCGACATGGTGGTCGGCCGCAACCCGGTAGTGGAGTGCCTGAAGGCGAAGGTGCCGGCGGAAGCGATGTACGTTGCGGCTGGCACCGGCCACGACGAGCGCCTCAGCGAGGCGGTGGGCCTGGCCAACTCCAAGAGCATCCCGGTGCACGAGGTGCCGCGCCAGCAGCTCGACGCGATGACCGGCAACGGCATGCACCAGGGCATCGGGTTGAAGATCCAGCCGTACAAGTACGCGGACTTCGACGACCTGCTCGAGTCCGTGGACGGGCCCGGCATGTTCGTGGTGCTGGACAACATCACGGACCCGCGCAACCTCGGCGCGGTGATCCGCTCCACCGCGGCGTTCGGCGGCAACGGCGTGATCATCCCGGAGCGTCGCTCCGCGCAGGTCACGGGTGTTGCATGGCGCACCTCCGCTGGCACGGCCGCGCGCCTGCCGGTCGCTCGGGTGACCAACGTGACGCGCACGGTGAAGCAGTTCCAGGACAACGGCTACACGGTTGTCGGCCTGGATGCGGGCGGGGAACACACCCTCGACACCTTCGACCAGGCCACCGACCCCGTGGTCATCGTTGTCGGTTCCGAGGGCAAGGGCATCTCGCGCCTGGTGCGCGAAAACTGCGACGTGATCATGTCGGTGCCCATGGAGGACTGGGTGGAATCCCTCAACGCCTCCGTCGCGGCCGGGGTGGTGCTCAGCGAGTTTGCCCGGCAAAGAAGAATTCGCTGAGCAGCTGCCCGCCCGTCGGGGTTTTCGGGTTGTGCCCGAGGCGCGGGTCGAGGTCGCGCTCGACCGGCACCATGTGCCCGGCGCCCTCGAGGGTGACTAGCCGGACCGGGTGGTCGCCGCTGAAATCGTCGACCCGGAGCTTGTCGCCTGTCGACGTCACGTGACCGTCGCACCCGTTCAACTCAGCGAAAAACGCCGCCGAGTCCTGCGCGGAGCGGGTCTCGCCCCGGTTGTTGCCGCCGATGCCGGACATGCCGCCTGCATAGGGCACGAGCTTGTCCTCGGTGCCTTGGACGGACAGCAGTTTCGTCGGCTGGTAGTTGTCGGTGGTGGTGAGGGTGTTTTCGGGCGTTGGCATGGAGGCGCCGAAAGTGGCGGCGCCGGAGAGCAGCCCTGGGGCGTCGAAGAGCAGGCGCAGGATCATCTGCCCGCCGTTGGAGAAGCCGCAGCCGATGGTGGGCACGTTGTAGTGCGCGACAATCTTGGTGAGGAAACCGACGTCGTCGATGCGCATGCGGCGCGCGTCCTCGTTGAAGCCGGCGCGCAGGTCGTTGAAGTGGTGCTTGACGCCGTCCGGGTAGACCACGGTGGGACCCAGCCCTTCGAAGGTGTGGTCCGTAAAGTTGCGCATCACGTTGCTGGATTGCAGCGAGCCGTGCAGGACCAGCAGCAGGGCGTCGGTGGTGCCCTCAATCTCGATCCAGCGGCGTTCCTGGCCCTGGTGGACTAGCGTGTGGCGCTCCATGCCTCCCTTTCTTCGGCGAGTTGGGTGAGAAATTGTGCCATGGCACCAACATCCGGCACCCGGCGGGTGGCCCGGGTGGGTTTGTGCCCCACCTTGATGCCGATGTCGTTCGGGCCGAGCACTGCGATGGCGTGCTCGTCTGTGTCGTCGTCGCCTGCGAAAATGGTGGTGTCGAAGCGGCGCTTGTAGGCGGAAAGCCAGGTGCCCTTGGTGATGTCGATCGCGGAAAACTCCACCACGTTGTGCCCCTGGGTCTTCGGCCGCCCGCGGGTGTCGATCGTGTTCGCCTCGGCGAGGATGGCCGTTGCGCGCGCCTCGTTATCGACCTGTGCGACGTGCAGCACGCGCTGGAACGGCTTGACCTCCACGTACGCGCCGTCGGTGGCGATGCGGCGGAGCTGCGCTTCGATATCGTCCAGGTAGGCGCGGTCGGCCGAGGTGAGCTCCGGGCCCGGTTCCGCCCCGTGGGAGCCGACGACGGTGACGGGAAAATCCGCCGGCAGCACTTTTGCAATGCCTTCGATGTGGCGGCCGGTGAGGATGACCACCTCGGTGTCCGGCAGCGCAGCGAGGCGCCTGATCGCGCGTTCTGCGCCCGGGTGGATGCGCACGCTATACGGGTCCGGGTTCAGCTCCGCGAGGGTGCCGTCGAAGTCCAAGCAGACAAGCAGGCTCATTGCATCAGCCTCAAGGTCTGCCCGTGCTCGCCGACGAGGACGAGCTCGAAATCGGCGGGGCTGGAGATGCTGAACGACGCACCGTCCGTCAACAGGGGAGCGAGCTGGTCGTGCGTGTGGCGGGCCCAGCCCGAGCACTCGCCTGGGTCTGACAGCTCGACCTCATTCAGGCTGACGGTGTCTTGCTCTTCTTCGTATTCTTCGAAGGTGCCGGTGACATCCGCGCAGCCGGTGGTGCCGGTGAACCTGTGGTCGTCGATACGCACACGCGCAACGGACGTCTCTGTGGCGGGCTGGTCCTCGGCCGTGCGTACCGAGACCACTTGCCACGTAGGGCCGGACGTGCACGCCGCGAGCGCGAATAGCGGCACCAGTGCGAGGGCGCGCCTCACAGCTCCTCCAAAAACGACTGCGCCCACGCGGCCACATCGTGCTCCATGACCCAATCATGCATGTGGCGCATCCGGGCAGCATCCGGTTCGGTGGCGCCGACGATGGCGGCCTTAACGGACTCCAAATCGAACGGGTTGCACAGGTACGCCTGGTTCAACTCCACGGCCGCCCCCGCAAACTCGGAGAGCACCAACGCGCCGTCTGCATTCGGGTGGGCGGCCACGTACTCCTTGGCCACCAGGTTCATCCCGTCCTTGAACGGAGTGACCAGCATGATGTCCGCGGCCGCGTAGAAGGTGCCCAGCTTCTCCTTGGGCACGCTGCGGTGGATGTAGTGCACGATCGGCCGGCCCACATCGCCGAAACGGCCGTTGATGCGGCCGATGGCTTCCTCCACGTCCTTGCGCGTCGTGCGGTAGTGCTCGATGCGCTCGCGGGAGGGGGTGGCGAGCTGGATGAACGCGACGTCGTCGAGCGCGCCTTCTTCCAGCAGCGACTCAATCGCGAGCAGGCGCTGCAGGATGCCCTTCGTGTAATCCATGCGGTCCACGCCCAACAGCAGGTGCTTGGGGTTGCCCACTGCCGCCCGCAGCTTCGCGACGTCTTCCTCCGGCGCCACCGCAATCTCACTTGCGTCGATGGAGATGGGGAAGGTGCCCGTGCGGATGTCCTGCGTAAGCAGGCGGAAATTGTCCTCGTCCGTGTTGCGCTGGAAGCCGATGAGGTCGCAGCCTTTGAGGCCTTCCAGAATCTCGTTTCTCCACGGCAGCTGCTGGAACAGCGCCGGGGCGGGGAAGGGGATGTGCAGGAAAAACCCGACAGTGACATCGGGCCGCAGCTCTTTGAGCATGCCCGGCACCAACTGCAGCTGGTAGTCCTGCACCCACACCGTGGCACCGTCGGCGGCTGCGCGTGCGGCAGCCTCCGCAAACTTGCGGTTGACCTCCACGTAGCTGTCCCACCACTCCTGGTTGTACTCCGGCTGGACAATCAGGTCGTGGTAGAGCGGCCACAGGGTGGAGTTTGAAAACCCCTCGTAAAACCGCTCGAAATCGTTCTGGTCGAGCGTGACCGGCACGAGGGAAATGCCGCCGAATTCGAACGGCTCGAGAGTTTCGCCGATGTTGCCGGGCCACCCCACCCAGCAGCCTTCGCGGGCGCGCAAAACTGGGGCGAGGGCGGCGACGAGGCCGCCCGGGGAGACCTCGTAGTGGTCGCCGACCTTGTCCACCGGCAGGCGATTCGCCACGACGACGAACTCGTTGTCCCCCATTTACGCCTTCTTCGCGGCCTTCTTGGTGGTCTTCTTCTTGGTGGCCTTCTTGGTCGACTTCTTCTTGGTGGCCTTCTTCGCCGACTTCTTGGTCGACTTCTTCTTCGAAGCTTTCTTCTTCGTCGCCTTCTTCTTGGTGGCCTTCTTCGGAGCCTCCTCCTCGGCCTCCTTTTCCAGCTCCTCGACGTAGCGCTTGTACACGAAGCCCTTCGGAGCCACGCCCAGCATGGACATCAGCGTCACACCGTCCAGGAAGTCCTCGGCGTAGGTAGCCACGATCCGACGGGCACCCGAAGCCGTTTGCTCCTCAACGGCATGCATCGCCTCGGCGGTCGGGCGCGAATCGGTGATCTTGGGTGGCACTACGGTCTCCTCCTTGCATCAGGCGTCAAGCGGTTCAATCCTACGCGATCAGCTTATCGACGGCGCCGTACCCTTCGCAGCTGCTCGAAGGTGAAGCGACCCGCACGCTTGAACGCCCGGTACGGAACGTACAGCTGCGGCGCACGGATCCGGCGGGCGACCCACTCGCCGAACACCACGCCGGCCGCCAAGGCCATGCAGGTGCCGATGGCGGTAAACAGGTTCATCATGCCCAGCAGCATCTGCTCGTTCATCAGCGCGTACATGCCGCGGTAGATCCAGGAACCGGGCAAAAAGGGCGTCACGCCTGCAACTGCGGTGATCACCGGGTTGATCAGGAACCGGCGGGAAATTAGGCCGCCGACCAAGCCGACCACGATGGCGCAGGCCGCCGTGGCGGAGAGCCTGCCCAGGTTCAGCGGGGCGAGCAGGATGTAGTAGCAGGCAGATCCGAGCGCGGCGGTGAAAAACGACAAGATGATCGCGGCGCGCTCCGCAAAACACGACACCGCGAAGGCCGCGGCCGCCATCCCGCCGCCGATGACTGTGAGCCCCGCGCTGGAATACGCCGCGCTGCCCGGGAGCAGCTCCACCGGGGGAAGCGGCATTCCCACCATTTCGGAGACTGACACGCCGGTAGCCACACCGGCGACGATGCCGCCGGTGTTGAGCATGGCGGAAAAGAAGCGGGCGGAGGCGTTTAAGGGGGAGCCGGTCACGCCGTCGAGAAGCGATTGCACCAACGTCAGCCCCGCAAGCAGGACGATGATGCCCGTCGCAATCAGCTGGCTGGGCACGATGGTGTGGCCGATGGACGCCGAGAAATCGTAGGTGATCGCCGCTGGCACAGTGGCGAGGAAACCGCCGATGACGTTATGGAAAAACCCGGGCAGCCCGCCGCGGGAAAGCAGCTTGCTAAACCCCATGATGAGAAAGGCGGTCAGCCCGCCCACCAGCATCATGAGCAAGTCTCCGCCCAGCAGCATGGCCACGAAGAAACCCATCACCGTCCAGCCCGCGAGATTTCTCGTGTTGCGGTGCGGGATCGGGGAGGTGTCGATGTCGTTGAGGATCTTCTCCGCCATCTCCGGTGGTGTCGCGCCCGAGCGGATGGAGCGGATCAAGCGATCCACCTCCTGGAGCTTGTGGTAGTTCTCGCTGATCATGGTGACCACGCGGAACACGTTGACCGGGGTGCGCTGGCCCACGCCGATGATGGTGTTGAGCGTGATGGTGTTCACCGTGATGGAAACGTGAACGTAGTGCAGGCCGTAGGAGGAGCAGACCGTGTGGATCTGCTTCGCCGCGTCCGCAGACGTCGTCGCGTTGGCGATGAGGATCTCGCCGATGCGCGCGGCGATGTTCATCACCGCCGCCACCTCGGCGGGATCTGCCAAGTTGATGGGCGCGAGGACGGACGGCGGCGGGGAAGTGCGGGCCTCGTCGATGGTTGCCACACGCTGCCGCGAGCCGGAAATCCTCTCCCAAAGTGAGTTACCTTCAGCCACAAGCTCACACTATCGGTTGGCCGGTTATGCCGCAGGTGCGGGGCGTGTGTAAGATTTTGCAGCACTGCTGGAGTGGCGCAATTGGTAGCGCAACGGTCTTGTAAACCGTAGGTTGCGGGTTCAAGTCCCGTCTCCAGCTCCATTTCTTTTCGGGGGAAGTCCGCGAGGGGCGCTCAGCGGACGTACAGGAAACGTGCAGAATGGTCCTGTTTAATCGCTCTATGTTGTAAAGCGGGCTTGTGTCTAGCCCGAAACAAAGTTGAAACGGAGTGCAAGTCATGGCTGAAAACGCGCAAAACCTCAAGGTGCTTGTCGTTGACGACGAACCGAACATCGTGGAGCTGTTAACCGTCTCCCTGAAGTTCCAAGGATTCGAGGTGGAGACTGCCAACTCCGGCCCGGCAGCCATCGAGCTCGCCCGCACCTGGAGGCCCGACGCATACATCCTCGACGTGATGATGCCGGAGATGGACGGCTTCGAGCTGCTGAGCAAGCTGCGCGGCGAAGGTCTGGACGCCCCGGTGCTGTTCCTCACCGCCAAGGACGCGGTGGAAGACCGCATCCACGGCCTGACCATCGGTGCGGACGACTACGTGACCAAGCCGTTCTCCCTTGAGGAGGTGATCACCCGCCTGCGCGTGATCTTGCGCCGCGGAAACGTCACGGAAGACTCCAACGAGGACACCACGCTGCGCTACGCCGACCTCACTCTCAACGACGACACTCACGAGGTGACCAAGGCCGGCGAGATCGTGGAACTGTCGCCCACCGAGTTCAATCTCCTGCGCTACCTCATGCTCAACGCGGAGGTTGTGGTGTCCAAGGCGAAGATCTTGGACAACGTGTGGCACTACGACTTCGGCGGCGACGGCAACGTGGTCGAGTCCTACATCTCCTACCTGCGCCGCAAGGTAGACACTGGCGACGTGCAGCTCATCCACACCGTCCGTGGCGTGGGCTACGTGCTGCGCACCCCACGCCAGTAGGGCGGTTGCATGCCGTATTCGGTTCTCGGTGCGCCGTCGAAAAAGCCGCTCAAGCGCCAGCTTGTCGCGGTGGTGATGATGGTATCCACCCTCGGCATCGCCTTAAGCTCGGTGCTGATCTTTTTTGTCATGCGCTACTTCCTGTTCGACCGCGCGGACGACCAGCTCCGCGAGGGCCTGCACACGTGGGCGCAGCAAACTCCCGCCTGGCAATTCAACGTGTTCAGCCTGCCTAGCGAGTTCAACCAGGCCACGCTCTACCCCGGCCAGGACCAGCTGGTTCCGCGCCGGGGCTCGGTGAATCCGCCGGACTACTCGCAGGTAAAACGGCTGGACCAGCCGACCACGATCACCTCCGTGGAAACGAAAAGCTCCGGCACGAAGTGGCGCGCCATGGCGCACCAGCAGTCCGACGGCACTGTCCAGTACGTGGCCAAGTCGCTGGAGGCTGAGGCGAAGATGCTCCGCGCGCTCGCATGGGTCGAGTCCGCAGTCGGTGTGCTCGCCCTGTTCGGCATCGGCGTGGCCGTGAATTACATGGTCGCCCGGGCGCTTGCGCCGCTGAAGATCGTGGAGAACACCGCACTGGCTATCGCGAACGGCGATACCGACCGGCGTGTGCCCGCATGGTCGCGCGAGACGGAAGTGGGCAGTCTCTCCTACGCCATGAACACCATGGTGTCCAAACTGCAAGACTCCCTGGAAAATGCCCGCACCCAGGAAGAACAGATGCGCCGCTTCGTCGGCGACGCGTCACACGAGTTGCGCACGCCGCTGACCAGCGTGCGCGGCTACACGGAGCTTTACCGCAAGGGCATGGCCGACGACCCGGACATGGTCCTGAGCAAGATCGACGAAGAATCCGCCCGCATGCAGCTCCTCGTCGAGGACCTGCTGGCGCTGACCCGCGCGGAGGGCGCTCGCCTGAACAAGAAGCCGGTAGACGTGCTCGAGTGGGTCCTGTCCGCCAAGAGCAGCGTGGACGCGGCCTTCCCGGACCGCACCGTGGACGTGATCACCGACACCCCGGAGGTGGCTCAGGTGCAAGGCGACCCGGACCGGCTCCACCAAGTGCTGGTGAACCTCATCACCAACGCCTACAAGCACGCCGGCCCGGACGCGGAGGTGACCGTGACCATCCGGCACAACCTCGACCGCGTGGTCATCGACGTCGCCGACGACGGCTGCGGCATGGAGCCCAAGGACGCGGAGCACATCTTCGAGCGGTTCTACCGCGCAGATTCTTCCCGCAACCGCGCCACCGGTGGCTCGGGGCTGGGCTTGGCCATCACCAAATCCCTCATCGAAGCCCACGGCGGCACCGTGAAGGTAGCTACCGCCCCGGGCGAGGGGTCGACGTTTACTATTTCCCTTCCGTCGCTGTAGGCGCTGTAAGCGCTGTAAGTCCGGCGCGGATCTTCTCCGCGGCGGCGTCCATCTTCTCCGGGTCGGTCTCGTCGTGGCGCATCGCGCTGGAGAGGGTGTAGCCGGACATGTCGTTGGCAGGGAAGACGTGGATGTGGGCGTGCGGCACCTCGAAGCCGGCGATGAGGTAGCCGGCGCGCTCCGCGTCGAACTCGTCCACGATGATCTTGCCGATGTTCTGGGCGACCTCGTTCATGTGCGACCACAGCTCAGCCGGGATGTCGGTCCACTTGTCAATCTCTTCCACCGGCACGACCAGGGTGTGGCCGTAGGCGACGGGTTCGATTGTGAGAAACGCGGCGACGGTGTCGTCCTGGTAGACGATGCGGCCCGGGATCTCGCCGGCGATGATCTTGCTGAATACGGTGCTCATGCTCTCCGACGCTACCGGTAAATTGGGGCGCATGCGCATCCTTGTCATCGGTTCGGGCGGCCGCGAACACGCCCTTTTGAATGCAATGCAAGGCCACGAACTCACCGTCGCGCCGGGTAACGCGGGCATGTCCCGCTTGGCGACGGTACGTTCCGTCGACGTCGCCTCCCCGGACGAGATTGTGGTGCTGGCCCGCGACACCGAAGCGGAGCTCGTCGTCATCGGCCCCGAGGTGCCTTTGGTGGCGGGCGCGGCCGACGCGCTGGTTGAGGCGGGTATCCCGGTGTTCGGGCCGACTAAGGCGGCGGCCCAGCTGGAAGGCTCCAAGGCGTTTGCGAAGGACGTCATGGCTGCGGCGGATGTTCTGACCGCTTCCGCGACCCGGGTGGAGGCCGCTGACGCGGTCGACGAAGCGCTGGACGCGTACGGCCCGCGCTACGTGGTCAAGGACGACGGGCTCGCCGGCGGCAAGGGCGTGGTGGTCACCGAGGACCGCGCAGAAGCGAAGGCGCACGCGGAAGCGGTGCTGGCGGCCGGCAACCCCGTGCTGTTCGAATCCTTCTTGGAAGGCCCCGAGGTGTCGTTGTTCTGCCTGGTGGACGGCGAAACGGTCGTGCCGCTGCTGCCGGCGCAGGACCACAAGCGCGCGTACGACAACGACCAGGGGCCGAACACCGGCGGCATGGGCGCCTACGCACCGTTGCCGTGGCTGCCGCAAGACGGCGTGGACCGCATCGTGGACGAGATCGCTCGCCCGGTCGCTGCCGAGATGGTGCGCCGCGGGATCCCGTACCAGGGGCTGCTCTACATCGGTGCCGCGTGGGGGCCGCAGGGGCCGGCCGTCGTGGAGTTCAACGCCCGCTTCGGCGACCCGGAGACGCAAGCGGTGCTTTCTCTGCTGGAAACCCCGCTGGCGGACGTGCTGCTCGCCGTGGCGCAAGGCCACCTGGACTCGGTGGAGCCGCTGCGCTGGCGCGATGGCTTCGCGGCGATGGTGGTGCTGGCGGCGGAGGGTTACCCGCAGGCCGCGAAAACCGGCGGCGTGATCAGCGGCGAGGCGTTGGATGATCCGGCCAAGGTCCTGCACGCGGGCACCGCGTTGGAAGACGGGCAGTACGTCGCTTCCGGCGGCCGCGTGCTCGGCGTGGTGGGCCGCGGCGCGACGCTTGAAGAGGCGGTGGACAACGCCTACGCCGTCATGGACGGCATCGAGCTGCCGGGCGGGTTCTACCGCAAGGACATTGCCCGTCCCGCAATCGAGGGGGCCATCTCCTTATGATGAGTGCCGTGAAGCCGAATAACGCCAACGTTCTCAGTAACCGCTACGCCTCTCCGGAAATGGCCACTCTGTGGGCCCCGGAGCACAAGATCATCCTGGAGCGCCAGCTCTGGATCGCCGTTTTGAAGGCGCAGAAAGAACTCGGTGTCGAGGTGGCCGACGGGGCTATCGAAGACTACGAGAAGGTCATCGACCAGGTGGACCTGGACTCCATCGCAGCCCGGGAGAAGGTCACCCGCCACGACGTGAAGGCGCGCATTGAGGAATTCAACGCGCAGGCGGGCCACGAGGAGATCCACAAGGGGATGACCTCGCGCGACCTCACCGAAAACGTGGAGCAGCTGCAGGTGCGCAAGGCGCTCGAGCTGACCCGCGACAAGGCCGTCGCGCTGCTGAAGGCGGTGGGCAACCGCGCCGGGGAGTACAAGTCGCTGGTGATGGCGGGCCGTTCCCACAACGTGGCTGCGCAGGCGACCACGCTGGGCAAGCGCTTCGCTTCCGCCGCGGACGAAATCCTGGTGGCCGTCGAGCGCATCGAACAGCTGATGTCGCGCTACCCGCTGCGCGGCATCAAGGGCCCGATGGGTACCGCCCAGGACATGCTGGACTTAATGGGCGGCGACGAGGAGAAGCTGACCCGCCTTGAGCGAGGCATCGCGGAAGGCCTCGGCTTCGACCGCGTCTTCGACTCCGTGGGCCAGGTCTACCCGCGCTCCCTCGACTTCGATGTGGTGTCCGCGCTGGTGCAGCTGGGGGCGGGCCCGTCCTCCCTGGCCACCACGATTCGTCTCATGGCGGGCAACGAGACCGTCACCGAGGGCTTCAAGGAAGGACAGGTGGGCTCGTCGGCCATGCCGCACAAGATGAACGCCCGCTCCTGCGAGCGTGTCGGCGGCTTCCAGGTCATCCTCCGCGGCTACCTCACCATGGTGGGGGACCTGGCCGGCCAGCAGTGGAACGAGGGCGACGTGTTCTGTTCCGTGGTGCGCCGCGTGGCGCTGCCGGACGCGTTTTTCGCCATCGACGGCCAGCTGGAGACCATGCTCACCGTGCTGGACGAGTTCGGGGCGTTCCCGGCCATGATCAACCGCGAACTGGATCGCTACCTGCCGTTCTTGGCCACCACGCGCATCCTCATGGCGTCGGTGCGCGCCGGCGTCGGGCGCGAAACCGCGCACGAGGTGATCAAGGAAAACGCTGTCTCCATGGCGTTGGACATGCGCGAGCGCGGCGCGGAGCAGAACCTGGTGGAGCGCTTGGCCGCCGACGAGCGTCTGCCGCTGGACCAGGCCCAGCTGGACGCGGCGCTGGAGGACAAGCACGCCTTCATCGGTGCGGCTGAGTCCCAGGTGGACCGGGTTCTCGTGCGCGTGCAGCAGCTTGTCGACGCGTACCCGGAGGCCGCCGCCTACACCCCGGGCGACATCCTCTAACTACCGCCAGGTCAGGGTGGTGTCGCGGCTCTTCAGCTCGACACCTCTGCCCACGATCCCCGGGTCGGCGCTGCCGGCCCAGGAGGCCACGTAGCCGGTGTAGGTTTTGTTGGCCTTGAGTTCTCCGGTGTAGCCGGTGATGTTCCATTCGCCGCAGTAGTTCGGGTCGGCGACATTGGCCGCGAGGTCGCCGTCGATAGGCGAAAGCTCGGGGAGGGCGACGGTGACGTCGGCGTCGAACTTGCCGATGGCCACGGGGGTGAAGCTGACCGGGAAGCAGACGATGGATTTCGCATGCTCCGCGCTGCGGGGCGCGCGGTTGGTGGTGGGCTTATCCACCGTGACCTCCCATTGCACCGGCACGTGGTAGCGGACATCCTCGGTGACAACTTTGGCGGTCTGCCCGAATTGGAACGAGGCGCCGTTGCGCGAAGGGGTGAAATCCGGCATATCGCCGTCGAACTCCGTAGGTGCAGCGCAGGCGGCCAAAAGGAGGGGCAGGAGGACTGCGGTCGCGCGGTTTTTCACGACGAATATACTAGCGCGCATGCGTCCAGAGCTTTCAGATTACTCGCACATCTCCGGCGGCAAGGTTCGCGAAATTTACGAGGTGGATGAGCAGACCCTACTCATGGTCGCGACCGACCGTATCTCCGCGTTCGACTTCTCGCTCGAGCCGGAGATTCCGGACAAAGGCCGCATCCTCACCGCCACCTCCATGTTCTTCTTCGACCTGCTGTCGGATGTGCCCAACCACCTGGCGGGGCCCATCGACGACGAGCGCATCCCCGAGGACGTCCTCGGCCGCGCCATGGTGGTGAAGAAGCTGGACATGGTGCCCTTCGAGTGCGTCGCCCGCGGTTACCTCACCGGCTCCGGGAAGAAGGAGTACGACGCCACCGGCCGGGTGTGCGGCGTAAGGCTTCCCGAGGGTCTGACCGAGGCGTCCAAGCTGGACGAGCCGATCTTCACCCCCGCCACCAAAGCGGAGCAGGGCGACCACGACATCAACGTCACCTACGAGTACATGGCGGGCAAACTCGGGGCTGACCTGGCGCAGCGCCTGCGTGAAGCGACCCTGACCGTGTACCGTCGCGCCGCCGACTACGCGGAGAGCAAAGGCATCATCCTCGCCGACACGAAGCTCGAGTTCGGGCTCGACGAGCACGGCGAGCTTGTGCTTGCCGACGAAGTGCTCACGCCGGATTCCTCCCGCTACTGGCCCGCAGAGGGCTACGAGGAGGGCCGCAACCAACCCAGCTTTGACAAGCAGTACGTGCGCAACTGGCTCACCAGCCCGAAGTCCGGCTGGGACCAGGAGGAGGGCACCCCGCCGCCGGAGCTGCCGGGTTCTGTCGTGGAAGCGACGCGCGACCGCTACATCGAGGCCTACGAGCGCCTGTCCGGCAAGCGTTTCTCGGAGTGGCCGGGGGAGCACGCATGATCCCACCGGTAGCGGAAAAGCGACCTATTACCCGCTCGTTCCACGGCCGTGAGTTCGTGGACGACTACGAGTGGCTGCGCGACAAAGAAAACCCTGAGGTCATCGCGCACCTCGAGGCGGAAAACGCTTACACGGAGTCGAAGACGGCCGGGTGGTCCGGCCTCGTCGACGACGTCTACGGCGAGATCAAGTCCCGCGTCAAAGAGACCGACATGTCCGTGCCCCAGCGCCAGGGCGACTGGTGGTACTACGCCCGCACCGTAGAGGGCAAGGACTACGCCATCTCCTGCCGCGTGCCCACCGCCGACGAGCCGTGGAGCCCACCTGAGATCGCCGACGAGATGCCTGGTGAGCAGGTGCTCCTCGATGTCAACGAGCTGGCGCAGGGCCACGAGTTCTTCTCTCTCGGCGCGTCTTCCGTGTCCACCTCCGGCCGGTTGCTCGCCTACTCCTTCGACACCGCCGGCGACGAGCGCTTCACCATGCGCATCAAGAACTTGGACACAGGTGAGCTGCTCGACGACCAGCTCGACGAGGTCTTCTACGGCGCGCTTTGGGCCGGCGAGGATTACGTGTTCTACCTCCGCGTCGACGATGCGTGGCGCCCCCACCAGGTGTGGCGCCACAAGGTGGGCACCGACGCCGCCGAGGACGTGCTGGTCTACGAGGAAGCGGATGAGAAGTTCGGCATCGGCATCGGCGCGGACCGCGCGGAGCGCTACCTGTTCATCTTGTCGTCGTCTTCTCTGACATCCGAGTACCGCGTGGTGCCGCTGGCAGAGCCCACCCGCGAACCGCAGGTGATGTGGGAGCGCGAGGCCGGGCTGGAATACAGCGTCAACCTTGCGGTCGTCGGCGGCGAAGAGCAGTGGGTGGTCACGCACAACGCCCACGGGCCGAACTTCTGCTTGGCGACGGTTCCTGTCGGCACCTACCCGCCCCTGAAGCAACTCGACGTGCTGGTGGAGCATTCTGACACAGTGCGCATCGAGGGGGTGGACACCTACCGCGATTTCGCTTTCATGGCGTACCGGCGCGGCGGCATCTCCCGCCTCGCGGTCGCGCCGCTGGGCGAGCGCTTCGGCGAGTTCACCGAGCTGGAGTTCTCGGAGGAGCTCTACACCGTCGGCCTCGGCGGCAATCCCGAGTGGGATGCGCCGGTCGTGCGCGTGGTCTACTCCTCCTACACCCAACCCACGCAGGTGCTGGACTACGAGGTAGCAACCGGTGAGATGACCCTGCTGAAGGAGCAGGAGGTCGAGGGCGGCTACGACGCGGCCGAGTATGAGGCGTTCCGTGTGTGGGCCACTGCCCCGGACGGTGAGCAGGTGCCGGTTTCGGTGGTGCGCCGCAAGGACGCGCAAATGCCTGCGCCAGCGCTGTTGTACGGCTACGGCTCCTACGAGGCATCCATGGATCCCGGGTTCTCCGTGGCGCGGTTGAGCTTGCTTGACCGCGGCATGGTGTGGGCGTGCGCGCATGTTCGCGGCGGCGGCGAGATGGGCCGCGGGTGGTACGACAACGGCAAGATGCTGCACAAGACGAACACGTTCACCGACTTTGTGGCGTGCGCGGACCGCATTGTGGAGCTCGGGCTGACCACCCATGAGCAGTTGGTCGCAGAGGGCGGTTCCGCCGGTGGCCTGCTGATGGGCGCGGTGGCGAACATGGCGCCGGAGAAGTTTGCCGGTATCCAAGCGATTGTGCCGTTTGTGGACCCGTTGACGTCCATTTTGAAGCCGGAGCTGCCGTTGACGGTCGGGGAGTGGGAGGAATGGGGCGACCCGTACCACGACCCGCAGGTGTACGACTACATGGCCAAGTACGCCCCTTACGAGAATGTCACGGCGCAGAAGTATCCGGACATTTTGGCAGTGACGAGCTTGAACGACACGCGCGTGCTGTACGTCGAGCCCGCAAAGTGGGTGGCGAAGTTGCGCGAGGTGGCGACCGGCGGCGAGATCTTGCTGAAAACTGAGATGTCCGCGGGGCATGGCGGCGTGTCCGGCCGCTACGCGAGGTGGAAGCAGACGGCGTTCGAGTACGCGTGGACGCTGGTGAAATCCGGCGCGGTAGAGGCCTAGCCGTCCGGGTCGAATAGTGCGGGGTCCTGCGGCCGGTTGCGGTCGCCGCCGTGGCGTGAGCGCGCCTTGTGCGCGACCCTTTGGCCGGGGGAGTTCCTGTACTGGTAGGTACTGGTGTGCCGCGGCGGGTCCCCGTTTGCGGGGTAGTAGTGCACGTCCCCGTTGGCGGGGTCGCGGTCGAAGTACCCCTTGTTTCCTGCCCCGTCTTTGTGGTCGTTGTTGCACATGTGGTGCTCGCGGCACAGCAGCACGAGGTTTTCGATGCTTGTGAGGCCGCCGCTGAGGTAGGACTCGAGGTGGTGGGCCTCAAGCTCCACACCGGGTTTGGTGCAGCCGTTCCAGGCGCACACGCTCTGCATGGCAAGCAGCACCATTTTTTGTTCCACAGATGCGAGTCGGGTGCGGCCGAGCGACAGGGGAACACCCGTGGCCGAGTCGAGCTGGAGGACGAAGCTGTCCCCGGCGAGACCCAGACGCACGACGTCTAAGGGGGTGAGCGAGACCGAGGTGTTGGTGGTGAACTCGGTGTATTCGTCCGCGCCCATGAGGTCCTCGAGCGTGAGGGTGAGCACTACCGTGCCCGCGCCTCCACGGGCCTTGGCCGTAGCGTCGCCGTAGCGGTCCAGCACGTTCATCAGCTGGTCGAACCGGCGCTGGTGTTTCAGGCGCTTGTCCCGATCCGCGGCGTCGTCGCCCTCCATGTTGGAGCCGCGGTGGTCGCCGGCGGCGAGGCAGGCCTCCAGCTTCGCGCGCGAGGCCGCATCGAGGTAGACCTTGGCGTGGGAGCCACCGTCTGCGTCCGGCTCGCCGAGCCAGATGCCGCGCTTTTTCCACGCGGCGAGGGGGTCTTTCTTCCCGTTGTAGTCGCGTCCTCGTTTGTTGGCGCGCTTGACCAGGTCGCGCACGAATTTCCGGAGCTCTTCGGCGGTGTGTTGTTCGGCTGCTTCCAGCGCTTGGGCGAGGAGCTCTTCGTATCCGGGGTCGGCGTGCTCGTTGAGGTGTTTGAGCTCGTTGGTGATGATGCGCTTCTTTTCAGCGTTTGCCTGTTGCGCCGCCTTGCGTGCGCGTTCCTGGGCCTCGCGTGCTGCTTTGCGGCGCGCTTGCGCTTCCCGCTCCTTGCACTCCCGTTCGGCTTCATCTTCGCTGTCGTCCGGCTGCGGTACTTCGGGTTCGCCGAAGAGACGCTTTCCCTGCTCCAGCAGCGAAAACGCTTCACGCCGTGAAAGGCCCAGGCTGCGGGTGAGGTATTCGACAGGGTGGTTTGCTCCGACGAGAGCGCCGGCGCCGTCGCGGTCGCACAGGAACGCGAATGCGGTGTCCGCGTTGGACAGCAGCGGCAGGCAGGCATGGAGGCGCTCCATGGGGATGTGGGTGGATGCGAAGTGGAGCGAGTCCGGATCCTGCATGACCTCGGCCAGGCTTCGGAGCCCGGCGACGATTTGGTTGACCGCCTGGTCAAGTGTCGCACTCATGTGGAGCACCTCCCTTCTTTTTCATACACCTCCGGACAATAGAACCCGCTCCGACACGAGCCGCTACAAAATAGAACGCATGTGCGAACAGGTGAAACTTCACCCGGCACGCCCCTGCGCTCTGTGCGATAATTTCCCTCATGCCAGGGCGCGTGCTTGTTTCAATCTCCTCGATCTTCGACGCGACGCTGGGGGACGTCACAGCCATGGTGCGCCAACTCGATCGCGAGGGGCTTCCGGTGTCCCTGCTGGTCGCCCCGCACATCGACAAGAAGTGGCACCTGGCGAAGGACGAAGGTACCCGCGCCTGGCTCACCGATCAGGCCGGTCAGCGCGCGCTGATGCTCAACGGTTTCGACCAGCCGGTGCAGGGTCGCCGCAGCGAGTTTGCGAGCCTGGGCGCCCATGAAGCCCGGTTGCGGCTGAAAGGGGCGACCCGCCAGATGTCGGCGCTGGGGTTCGAGCTGGACATGTTCGCGCCCCCGCGGTGGCGCATGTCGGACGGCACGCTCGAAGTGTTGGATGAGTTCGGCTTCACCGTCGCCGCGTCGACCAAGGGCATCTACCGCTTGAGCAAGGGTGAGTTTGCGCAGGCCCGCAACCTCTCTGTGGGTGAGGGCTACGGTGCGGCGAAATGGTGGCGCCGCAACGTGATCAAGGCAGCGCAGCGCGGTGCGGAGAAGGGCAACACGATCCGCTTGTCCGTCTCCGGGCGCGAGCTGGGGCAGAAGAAGGTGCGCCGGGACTTTCTCGCCGCGGCGGCCGCGGCGGTGGAGGCAGGGGCAACGCCGACGGACTACCGGGAGTACCGCTAGCCGCGCACCCGGCCAATTATCCGGCACACCAGGTAGATCCCGAACGAGAGAAAGGCGACGAACACGCTCACCGGCAGTCCCGGGGCGAGGGATAACACCATGCCGCCTACCGCGGCGACCTCCGCGAACACGATGGACAGCACCACGGCGAGTCGGGGGTTCGCCGTCACCTGCGCCGCGGCCGCACCCGGGGTGATCAAAAGCGACATCACCAGTAGCGCGCCGACGATCTGCACGGACTGGGCTGAGGCAATACCTACGAGCACCGCGAACACCAGCGCCATGCTGCGCACCGGCACCCCGCACGCGGCGGCCATCACCGGGTCCGCGGAGGAAAACAGCAGTGGCCGCCACAAAACCAGCACCGCGCTGGCTACGAGCACGGTTGTGCCTGCCAGCAGCGCGACGTTTTGCGCGGACACACCCACGATCTGCCCTGTCAGCAGTGACAGTGCCCGGTTGGAATTGCCCGGATAGAGGTGAATGAACAGCACGGACAGCGCCATGCCAAAGCTCATGGCCACACCCACGGCGGAGTCTTGCTGTCCTTTCAACCCCAGCGCCGCCAGCACGAGTGCGGCGACCACGGCCCCGGCCACCGCGCCGAAGCCGACGTTGAGCCCGAACAACAGGGCGGCGGAGGCGCCCATGAGCGCGAGTTCCGAGGTTGCGTGGACGGAAAAGGACATTTGGCGCAGCACGATCAGTGGCGCCATCACGCCGGACAGGATGCCGAGCAGCGCGCACGCTACCAGCGTCGTCTGCACGAAGCCTTGGCTGAGCAGGTACGACGTGTCTGCCATAAATGTGCTCACAGGACCACCATCCGCCCGTCTACTTCGACTACGTCCACACGTGTGCCGTAGAGCTCGCTGAGCACCTCAGAGCGCATCACTTCGTGCACTGGGCCCACCACGTGCCCCTCCGGGCCGAGGTAGAGCACCCGGTCAACCACCGCGAGCACCGGGTTGATCGAGTGCGTCACGCACACCACCGCAGCCGGGTGCTCGTGCAAGCGCTGCACGGTATCGCGCGCTCGGGCGGGGTCGAGGGAGAGCAGGGGCTCGTCGCAAAGCAAAAGCTCAGGCGACTGCGCGAAGGCCTGTGCCTGGCGGATCAGCTGCTGCTGGCCGCCGGAGAGTACCCCCACGCGGCGCTCGGAAAACGGTTGTGCGCCCACGGCAGCGAGTTGCTTGTCGACGTCCTCCGGTCTCGCCCCCTTTCCCATCGCCAACGCAACGAGGTCGCGGCCCCGCACTGGCAAATCTTTCGGGAACATGTGCTGCTGCGGAATGAACCCGATCGGTCCGTGGACTTTCGCCGTGCCGGAGGTGAGCTTGCGCGTGCCCATCAGCGTGCCGAGCAGGGTGGATTTGCCCACCCCGTTCGGGCCGAGAATAGCGATGAACTCGCCGGGCTCGACGGTGAGGTTGAGGTCGCTCCAAAGGGGTGCGACGGCGGCGCCGCGAAGCTCAGCGATCAAATTGACGTGTCCTAGTGCTCGTGGGTGTCCTCGTGGCCGTGCTCACTCGGCTCGGTGTGGGCCGCGATGTCTGCGATCTGGTCCACGATCTGCTCGAAGTAGTCCAGGAAGTCCTGGCCGGCCGGGGGAGTCTCCCGGATTTCAACAATGGGAACATTATGCGCCTTCGCCGCATCCGCCAACCGCTGCGTTGCGCTGTTGGTGCTTTGGGGGTTGACAAAGAGCATGTCCAGCTCGCCGTTTTCAATCTGCTCCAAGAACGCGGCGACCGCAGCCGCCGACGGCTCCTGGCGGTTCAAGCTGGCCTTGACGTACTCCTCCGGCGTGATGTCGTGAATCTCGGTACCCCACACCAGTCCCGCCGCAATCGTCTCAGTCATGCCGATGTGAACGTGCGGCACCGCGCCGAGCTTGTCTTCGATAGCGCTGATTCGCTTATCGACGCCTTCGGCACTGCCCCCAGTCTTTTCCGCAACATCGTCGGCCACCTGGCGCACCTTCGCCGGCGCGAACCAGGCGTGCTCGAGCTCGTCGAGCGAGTTCGGCAGGTGAGCGTGCTCGTGGCTGTGCTCATGGTCGTGCTCACCGTGCTCGTGGGCGTGGCTGTGTTCCTCCGCCTCTTCAGCGTCGATCAACGGGATGGCGTGGATGATGCGGTCCTGCTCCGCGACGGTGTACAGCGCCGCGTCGTACGCACCACCGTTGGCTACGACCGTGTCGGCGTCTGTGACGCGCGCAAGGTCCTTGGCGCTGGGCTCGTAGTGGTGCGGGTCCACGGCATCGCCAGTGATGATCGCGTCCACGTCTTCGCCCGTGACCGCGGAGGCCACGTCCGCCCACACGCCCGTGGTGGCGATGATCTTGGCAGCATCGGCGCTGACCGTGGCCTCCGTGTTCTCCGCATTTTCTGCAGTCTCGGAAGAGCAGGCGGTCAACGATGCGCCGACCAGAGTCGTTGCCGCAATTGCGGCGATAGGGGTGAAGTGAAAACGATTTCGCATAAGGGATATAAAACCATTACCGGAAACTGTTTTCAATGTGTGAAGCCCCGCCTCGGATGTCTGAGACGGGGCTGCGCAGGTGGGGGTTACTTGGACGAACCGCCCTCAGAGGAGCACACGCTCGCCAGGGTTGCGATGGCTGCGAGGGCCAGTGCGACTCCGGCCGCGCCGCCCGCTACCTCAGCGGGGACCGGCAGCTGGGTAGCAACCTTGTCGATCTGCTCCTTCGCCGGAGCCAGCGCCGGGATGTCCATGGTCGCGGCCAGGCCAAGCGGCACCAGGGCTAGCAGCGGCAGGGCCATGAGGCCCGCAGCCGGCAGGCAGCGGTCGCTGACGCTGGAGCCCTCGCCGGCCGGCGCGTTGGCGCCGTCTGCGCCCTTCTCGCCGTCCTTGCCCGGCTTGCCGTCTTGGCCATCCTTGCCGTCAGCGCCCACGACACGGCCCAGGTTCTGGGTCTCGCCGTCGGTGTAGGTGGCAATCAGCTCGCCGTCCTCGTTGACCTCCAGGTTCGCGATGCCGCGGCCGTTCTCGCCGTCGGTTGCGTCACCGGTGACCTTGCCCAGGTCCACAGTCTCGCCGTCGGAGTAGGTGACCATCAGGTGGCCTTCGTCGTTGACCTCAAAGGCCTTCACGCCACGGCCGTTCTTGCCGTCGACGCCGTTCTTGCCTGCGGCGCCGGTGTCGCCCTTGTCGCCCTTCGGGCCTTGCTCGCCGTCCTTGCCGTCAACGCCGTTCTTGCCGTCGACGCCGTTCTTGCCTGCGGCGCCGGTGTCGCCCTTGTCGCCCTTCGGGCCTTGCTCGCCGTCCTTGCCGTCAACGCCGTTCTTGCCGTCAACGCCGTTCTTGCCGTCGACGCCGTTCTTGCCTGCGGCGCCGGTGTCGCCCTTGTCGCCCTTCGGGCCCTGCTCGCCGTCCTTGCCGTCAACGCCGTTCTTGCCGTCGATACCGTTCTTGCCTGCGGCGCCGGTGTCGCCCTTGTCGCCCTTGTCGCCCTTCGGGCCCTGCTCGCCGTCCTTGCCGGCGGCGCCGGTGTCACCCTTGTCGCCCTTGTCGCCCTTCGGGCCCTGCTCGCCGTCCTTGCCGGCGGCGCCGTCTTTGCCGTCAACGCCGTTCTTGCCGTCCTTGCCGGCGGCGCCGGTGTCACCCTTGTCGCCCTTGTCGCCCTTGTCGCCCTTGTCGCCCTTGTCGCCCTTCGGGCCCTGCTCGCCGTCTTTGCCGGCGGCGCCGTTCTTGCCGTCCTTGCCTGCGGCGCCGTCTTTGCCGTCCTTGCCGTCCTTGCCGTCTTGGCCGTCGGCCCCCTTGACCTCGCCGAGGTTTTCAGTGTCACCGTTGTCGTAGGTGACGACGAGTTCACCAGCGTCGTTGATTTCTGCCTTAACGATGTAGCGCGGCTTCTCCTCTTCAGCCTTCGGCTTCACGTTCACGACGACCTTTACGTGGTCCACGGATTCGTCCGGGTAGGTGACGGTGATCTCACCTTCCTGGGCGTCGCCAACGGTGTCGGTCTTCGTAGGCTTGGTCCACTCGAACTTCGTGCCTTCCGGCAGCTGGTCGGCGTCCTTCACCGTGGTCTTTGCGTCTGGTAGAGCATCGCCTTGGGTGACTGTGACGGCCTCACTTGCCTCCGGAGCGAACTTGTCGGCGTCCTTCTCCTGCGACGTGGTGGCGAATCCGACCTTCACAGGGTCGTGGTCGGAGGAGCGGAACGGGTTGCCGTAGCCGTAAAGCCGATCTGCGCCCTCGCCGAAGAAGTCCTGGACGTTGTAGTTACGTCGCGAGTATTCGAAAGCCGCCGACTCATCGCCGTTGATGTTCCAAACAACAGAGTCCTGCACCAACTCCATCGCCGCTGCATTTGCGAGCACGTGGTCGAGGGTGCCCAACTGGCCGCCGAACTGGTACGACGCCTGGTCGAAATCCTTCTCAGATTCGACAATGTTGAAGCCACCGTTGACCAGTGCGGTAATTGCGTCTTCCTTGGTGTACGCGTTGAAGTCGCCAACGAGGAAGGTTGGAAGATCGGCCCACTGGGACTGGGAACCGAGGTGCTTGAGCAGCGCCTCGGACTGTGCATTGCGCAGGTTGGCATTGTTGCCCTGGCCGTCACCGGTGTCTTTGTCGTCCTTCGCCACCGAGCCCTTGGACTTGTAGTGGTTGACCACTGCGACGAAGTTCTTGTCCTGATCGTTGCCAACGGTGTCGAACTCCTGCGCCAGCGGCTGGCGTGCAGTGCCGGTGAATGCGTCGTCGTCGAAGATAATCGACTCGCCAACCGGCTTTACCTTTGCAGGCTGGTAGATGAAGCCGACGCGGATGACATCCTCGTCTGAGCCAAGCTTCTGCGGGGACTTGACCAGATCCCACTTACCCGGCTCCTTTGCATTGAGGGCATCCACCAGGTTCTGCAGGGCTTCATCGCGCCGTTTAACGTCGCCGGACACGGAGGCGGTGTTCTCAATCTCGGACAGGCCCAGAACATTCGCATCCAGCTTGTTAATGGCGGTGACGATTTTGGCCTGCTGGTCCTGGAAAGCATCCTGCGAGAAAGCACCGCGCACCGTGCACTTGTTCGCTGCAACCGGGGCGCCGTAAATGTCGTTGAACGCCTTACAGCCAGAGACGTCCTTGCCGAGCGTGGAGAAGTAGTTCAGGACATTGAAGAAGCCGATCGAGTAGTCGCCGGCGACGTTGTCGATGTCGTCGTACGCGCCAGCGCGCGAGTCTTCCCAGGAGATGGGCAGTTCTTCCTCTGCATTCTTGCCGGTGATCGGCTGCAGCGGCTGGAAACGCCACTGGTCGAAGGAGTAGTCGACCACAACGTCAGTCTGGAACTGCACCTGGTCACCGGTGCGGATGGACTTGATGCCCTTATCCGAGGTGACGAGGTACGGCAGCGGCGTGTTCTTGTCGGTGCGGAAGTAGTTGGCGGTGCGGCCGTCGTCCAGGTAGACAACCTCAGCGTCCTGCTCCGCCTGCAGCTGGTTCGCCGGCGCGCCGGGAGCAACCACGTCGGTCGGGGTGCGGTGCGCGCGGGTGCCCGGTGCCAGGCCCAGGTCGCCGGTGTTGTTCAGGGTGTAGTTGTTGGTCACCGTGTACGGACCCTTCGGGCGCACCAGCATGCCCTCGTACGGCTCGCGGGCCTCATCGCCGGAGGGGAGGGTGTCGATCTCCACGGCCTTCGGGGCCGCAAGTGCTTCCGTGAGTCTCTCAATGGCGGATGCGGTGATCTGCGTCTGGCTGTAGTACTCGCTCACTTTGCCGCTCACGCGGATCGAATCGCCGCGCATCGGGTAATCGGTGCGCGTACCCATGTAGATGAAGATGCCGTCGGACGCGTCGCCCGGCTTCTTCACGGTGCCGGTGCCGGCGGCCTGCAGGAAGAAGCCCTTCTTGCCTCCCTCGTCATACACCGCCGTGACGACGCCTTCGGTGGTTACCGTCTGGCCCTCCAACGGCGAAGTTGCGCCGGTGCCCTGGATGTCGGCGATCGGGGTAGTTGCATCGGGCTGCGGCTGTTCGGGCTGGGGGGTGCCCGGCTGCTCGGTCGGTGCCGGCTCGGTCGAGTCGTTGCCGGAGTTCTGCGGTGTCGGTGCAGCAGCTTCGAAATCCTTGGCGTTGTTGTCGGTGTCGACGCCGGCTGTCTTGCGCTGGATCGACGTGGAGTTAGAGGTGGCGGCGGCGGCGCTGCCCTCGGGCTTGGCCGCGGAGCCCCAGCCGACGCGGTCGACCTCGGCATCGCCGTTGAGCAGCACTGCGATAGCGCTCTTAGCGCCGAAGTCCATTCCGTCGTTTGTGACGTCCGGGGCGGGCAGGTCTCCCGTCGTGTTGCCGCCTGCCTGCCCCTGGATGAGGTAGTACCCGCCAGCGGGAACGATGCCCGACAGTGTGGTTCGCGATCCGGAGTTGCCGGATTTTGACTGCTGGTCGAGCACCCAGCCGGTGATGTCAATGTCCTTGTCGGTCGGGTTGTACAGCTCCACGAAGTCGTTGGAAAAGACAGAGCCGGAGTTGCCTCCGCCGCCGTAGACCTCATTGATGACGACGTTGGTGCCGTCAATGGCTGCAGATGCAGTCGGTGCGACGACCGAAACGGTGCCTGCGGCCAACGCGATTGCGAACGCGGCGCCGAGGCTCTTGCGAGAAGTTGCCATGGGGGACCTCTTGAAAAACTGAAAGGGAAAAGCTGGAAAGCAGTAAGAAACTAACCCTGCTTTTCAGGTCGCGCATGGCGAGATGACAGGTTTTCCCAAGATTTAAGGTGTTGTTCACCTGCTGGTCCCGAAGGTGACGTCGTCAAGCAAAGAATGCCAATTGTGCTGGCTAGTAAGGGTTTCGAGCCGTGTCGGGGCGTCCGATATACTGGCGCGCGTACCGTAAAGGTCCATCAACCTCCCGAAACGTGAAGGATTCTCATGGCACGAGTCGTCGTTAATGTCATGCCCAAGGCCGAAATTCTTGATCCGCAGGGTCAGGCGGTGCTCCGCGCACTGGGCCGGATCGGGGTCGAGGGGGTGACTGACGTCCGCCAGGGCAAGCGCTTTGAAATCGAGGTGGATGATTCGGTCTCCGACTCCGAGCTGAAGCGCATGGCTGAGACGCTTTTGACCAACACTGTTATCGAGGACTTCGAGGTTGTGCGATGAGCGCAACTATCGGAGTCATCACTTTTCCAGGCACGCTTGACGACGTTGACGCGCTCCGCGCCGTCCGCCTCGCCGGTGCCGAGCCGCGCCAGCTGTGGCACGCGGACAACGATCTCACCGGTGTGGACGCGGTTGTCGTCCCGGGCGGCTTCTCTTACGGCGACTACCTGCGCTCGGGCGCGATCGCCGCGCAGGCGCCGATGATGGCGGCTGTGGTGGAGGCAGCGAAGAAGGGCATGCCGGTACTGGGCATCTGCAACGGTTTTCAGATCCTCACCGAGGCTGGCCTGCTGCCGGGCGCACTCACCCGCAACCAGGGCCTGAACTTCCACTGCGTGGACACCTACCTTGAGGTGGCCAACAACACCACCGCGTGGACCACCCAGCTCGGCGAGCGGATCTACGTGCCGGCCAAGCACGGCGAGGGCCGCTTCCAGGCCGCCCCGGAAACCATCGAGGCGCTGGAGAAGGAGGGCCGCGTGGTCTTCCGCTACACGGACAACTTCAACGGCTCCGTCAACGCGATCGCCGGCGTGACCAACGAGACCGGCCGCGTGGTCGGCCTGATGCCGCACCCGGAGCACGCCATCGAGACGCTGACCGGCCCGTCCATGGACGGTCTCGGCCTGTTCACGTCCGCCATCGACGCTATCTCGAAGATCGGAGCGTAAACCTCAAATGACCGTGCACAACGACACTGTCCAAAACGCCTTCGACACCCCAGAGCTGGAGCAGCCGTACATCGAGCTGGGCCTGAAGGACGACGAGTACGCCAAGATCAAGGGCATCCTCGGCCGCAGGCCCACCGACGCGGAGCTGACCCTGTACTCCGTGATGTGGTCGGAGCACTGCTCCTACAAGTCCTCCAAGACTCACCTGCGCTACTTCGGCCAGACCATGACGGAGGAGATGGCCTCGAAGATCCTCGCCGGCATCGGCGAGAACGCTGGCGTGGTCGACATCGGCGACGGCGACGCGGTGACCTTCCGCGTGGAAAGCCACAACCACCCCTCCTTCGTGGAGCCGTACCAGGGCGCGGCCACCGGCGTGGGCGGCATCGTCCGCGACATCATGGCCATGGGCGCACGCCCGATCGCCGTGATGGACCAGCTCCGCTTCGGCGCGATGCACGCGGACGACACCAAGCGCGTCCTGCCGGGCGTGGTCCACGGCATCGGCGGCTACGGCAATTGCCTGGGCCTGCCCAACATCGGCGGCGAGACCGTCTTCGACCCCGCATACGCCGGCAACCCGCTGGTCAACGCGCTGTGCGTGGGCACGCTGAAGGTGGAGGACCTCCACCTCGCGTTCGCTTCCGGCACCGGCAACAAGGTCATCCTCTTCGGCTCCCGCACCGGCCTGGACGGCATCGGTGGCGTGTCCGTGCTCGGCTCCGCCACCTTCGAAGAAGGCGAAGAGCGCAAGCTGCCGGCCGTGCAGGTGGGCGACCCGTTCGCGGAGAAGGTCCTGATCGAGTGCTGCCTCGAGCTGTATGCCGCCGGCGTGGTCGAAGGCATCCAGGATCTCGGCGGCGGCGGCCTGTCGTGCGCCACCTCTGAGCTTGCGGCCTCTGGCGACGGCGGCATGACCGTCAACCTGGACAACGTGCCGCTGCGCGCGGAGAACATGTCCGCAGCCGAGATCCTCGCTTCCGAGTCGCAGGAGCGCATGTGCGCTGTTGTGGCGCCGGAGGACGTGGACAAGTTCATGGAGATCTGCGCCAAGTGGGACGTCGGCGCAGCGGTGATCGGCGAGGTCACCTCGGACCAGGACCGCCTGCAGGTCTTCCACAACGGCGAACTCGTCGTGGACGCCCCGCCGTCAACCATCGACGAGGGCCCGGTCTACGAGCGCCCCTACGCGCGCCCGGATTGGCAGGACGGTGTGCAGGCCGGAGGTGACGTCGAGAAGCACAGCGACATCAAGGACGCATGGCTGAAGATGGTCGCATCGCCCGCGCTGTGCTCGCGCGACTTCATCACTGAGCAGTACGACCGCTACGTGCGCGGCAACACCGTGCAGGCCAAGTACGCCAACTCCGGCGTGCTGCGCATCAACGAGGAGACCAACCGCGGCGTGGCTGTCTCTGCGGACGCGTCCGGCCGCTACACCTACCTCGACCCGAACATGGGTGCGCGCCTCGCGCTCGCGGAGGCCTACCGCAACGTCGCCGTCACCGGCGCAACCCCGGTCGCGGTGACCAACTGCCTGAACTTCGGTTCCCCGGAGAACCCCGATGTGATGTGGCAGTTCCGCGAGGCGGTGCATGGGCTTGCCGACGGCTCCGCTGAGCTCGCCATCCCGGTGTCCGGCGGCAACGTCTCCTTCTACAACCAGACGGGCGAGACGCCGATTCTGCCCACCCCGGTGGTCGGTGTGCTGGGCGTGATGGCGAACGTCGAGCAGGCGATCCCGCACGCGCTGCCGTCCGCGGACGAGCAGTACACCCTACTGCTGCTGGGCGAGACCAAGGATGAGTTCGGCGGTTCCGTGTGGCAGGACATCTCCGGTGCGGGCCTGTCGGGTCTGCCGCCGCAGGTGGACCTGGCCAACGAGGCGCGCCTGGCGCAGTTCTTCGCGGGCAACGCCGCAGGCATCGCGGCGGCGCACGACCTGTCTGAGGGCGGTCTGTCCCAGGCCGTCTTCGAGCTGCTGCTCGGCTCCGACAAGGGCGCGCAGCTTAACCTTGAGGGCGTGCACGAGGACGCGTTTACCGCGCTGTTCTCCGAGTCCGCCTCCCGCGTGCTGGTCGCCGTGACCAGCGACCGTGCAGAGGCCGCCGTGGAGCAGGCCACCGCCGCCGGCATCCCGGTCGCGGTGCTCGGCGAGACCACCGATGACGGCGTGCTGCAGGTGGCCGGCCATCAGATCGCGATGACGGAGCTCGCCGGCGCGTGGGCTGCGACCATGCCGTCGCACTTCGCCGCCGCGACAGCGCCGAACGCCGCGGTCTAAGGAGCGCAACTAAAAGCGGTTGGGGTGTGCGGCAAGGAATTGCCGCACACCCCAACCGCTTTCTTCAGTCCGGGAAACCGGAGGTTAGAGCGTGCGCTGCACCGCCGGCATGGGCTCGACCAGGGGCACCGGCTCGTATTCGCCGCGCAGGTCCTTCAAGGTTTGCGTGTGCTCCCAGAGACGCTTGTCCTCCTCCGTCACCGGCGTGAACTTCCGCGCCGGCAGCGGGTTGCCGTCGATGTCGATGCCGATGTAGGTGAACGTGGCGTGGATGGCGTCGACGAGGTTGTCGCGCCCGCCACGCGGATCGCCCGCGCGCAGGTGCACAGAGGTGTGGATGGAGCGCGAGTCCGTGCGAGTGATGCGCGCGTCCACCTCGATCAGGTCGCCGATGTGCACGGGGCGGTAAAAGCGGATGCCGCCGGCGTAGACCGCGACGGTGCGCTCGCCCGACCATTCCATGGTGCACGCCAAGCCGGCCTCGTCGATCCACTCCATGGCGGTGCCGCCGTGCACGTTGCCGCCCCAGTTCACGTCCGTGGGCTTGGCCAAGAAGCGGTGCACGATGCGCTGCGCGGTGGTGTCGTCCGTGTAAGTTTGCGCCTCCATCTCCGTCTCGATGGCCTGGCGCAGCGCGATGCGGGACTTCGCGGCTTCGGCCACGCGCCGCTCCTCGTCGTTCGTGGGCACGAACGTGGGCACGGGCATGGACTTGCCGGTGTCCGGGTCCTTGGCCACGAAGACCACCAGGCAGTCGCAGGCGCGGGTGAACACGCCCTCGCGCGGGTCCGCGGAGAGGACCTCGTTGACGATGTGCATGGACGACCTGCCCGTCATGGCGATGCGGGAGCGCACCTCCACGATGTGCCCGGAGGGGATGGGGCGGGTGAAGTGGATGTGGCCCACGTACGCGGTGACGCAGTAGGTGGCGGACCACTGCGCGGCGCAGGCGTAGGCGGCCTTGTCGATCCATTCGAGCACGCGCCCGCCGGAGACACCCTGCGCGCCGTGGTGCAGCACGTCGGTGGGCGAGGCCATGAAACGCAGGGTCACGGACGGGGAACGTTCAGCGGCAACGGGGGTATTCGGCATGCCGCCACAATAATATGGGCGACCATGGTGCAGAAACAGGACCCGGTTCTCACGCGCGAGGCAATCCAGCAGGTCGCTGGGTGGTTGGAGGGTGGGGCAGCGGAGCCGTCGAGAAGCGAGCTCGCAAACGCCTGCCGCCGCACCGCCCGCACCCTGGCGGAGGAGTTGCCCGGGCATTCAGTGGAGCTGCGCGTGCCGCCGTTTGTGGCGGTGCAGTGCGTGGAGGGGCCGCGGCATACCCGCGGCACTCCGCCGAACGTGGTGGAGATGAAACCGGAGACGTGGCTGCGGCTAGCCACCGGCCTGACCACCTTCGACGCGGAGCTGGAGCGCGGGACTATCGACGCCTCCGGTTCTCGCGCGCACGAGATCGCCGCCGGGCTTCCCGTGATTGCGCTGCGCTGAGCCGACTCGGATACAGTAAGTGGCGTGTTTACGGAGAGCCCTAAACCAAGTCAGGACTTCGATATCGACAGCGACACCCCGCGCGATGAGTGCGGCGTCTTCGGCGTATGGGCGCCGGGCGAGGACGTGGCCAAGCTGAGCTACTTCGGCCTCTTCGCGCTGCAGCACCGCGGCCAGGAAGGCGCGGGCATTGCGGTGGGGGACCCGGACAAACTCGTGGTGTTCAAGGACACCGGTTTGGTCAGCCAGGTCTTCGACGAGCCCGCGCTGGAGGCGCTGCAGGGCGACGTAGCCATCGGACATACCCGTTACTCCACGGCAGGGGGCAACTCGTGGGAGAACGTCCAGCCAATGTTCCGCACCTCGCCCAACGGTACGGACATCGCCCTGGCCCACAACGGCAACCTGGTCAACTACCTGGAGCTGCAGAACGAGGCCATTGAAAAGAAGCTCATCCCGGCCTCTGGCGTGAAGGGCCAGGGGTCGTCGTCCGACACCGCGGTGGTCTCCGCGCTGCTGGCGGATTTGGTCACCGACGGCCGCACGCTGGCGGACGCCGCGCACGAGCTGCTGCCGCGCGTCAAGGGCGCCTTCTGCTTCATGGTCACCGACGGCCACACCCTGTACGCCGCCCGCGATCCGCACGGCGTGCGCCCGCTGTCGCTGGGCCGCCTGGATGGGGGCTGGGTGGTCGCCTCGGAGACGTGCGCCCTGGACATCGTGGGCGCCTCCTTCGTGCGCGACATCGAGCCGGGCGAGTTGGTGGCCATCGACGAGTCCGGCGTGCACTCCGAGCGCTTCGCCGAGACCCCGAAGGCGCACTGCGTGTTCGAGTACGTCTACGTGGCGCGGCCGGACTCCGTCATCGACGGCCAGACCGTCAACTCCGCCCGCGTCGAGATCGGCCGCCGCCTGTCCAAGGTCAACCCCGTTGAGGCCGACTTGGTCATGCCCGTGCCGGAGTCCGGCACCCCGGCGGCCATCGGTTATGCGGAGGCGTCCGGCATCCCGTTCAAGCAGGGGATGATGAAAAACGCGTACGTGGGCCGCACCTTCATCCAGCCCTCGGACACGCTGCGCCAGCTCGGCCTGCGCCTGAAGCTCAACCCGGTGCGCGAAGTCATCGAGGGCAAAAAGCTCGTGGTGGTGGACGATTCCATCGTGCGCGGCAACACGCAGCGCAAGCTCATCCGCATGCTGCGTGAGGCGGGGGCGGCCGAAGTGCACGTGCGCATCGCCTCCCCGCCGGTGAAGTGGCCGTGCTTCTACGGCATCGACTTTGCCAGCCCCGGCGAGCTCATTGCCAACCACGGCCGCACGGACAACGACGAGGCGGTTGCCGAGTCCATCCGTACGATGATCGGGGCGGATTCGCTCGCGTTCGTGCCTATCGACGACATGATCGCCGCCTCGAACCAACCCAAAGAAAACCTCTGCGCGGCGTGCTTTACCGGCAATTACCCGCTGGGGCTGCCGGAGGGCAACCCCAACGCCGACCTTGTCCGACGCATCCAGAAAGGTGCAGAAGCCTAAATGAGTACTGATCAGAACCCGGCGCAGGACCTCTCGCAGGACCCTGTGTCCTACGAAGCTGCCGGCGTGTCCATCGAGGCCGGCGACAAGGCCGTGGAGTTGTTCGCCCCGCACGCCAAGCGCGCCACCCGCCCGGAGGTCCGCGGCGGCCTGGGCGGGTTTGCCGGCCTGTTCGCCCTGGGCAAGTACAAGGAGCCGCTGCTTGCGGCCGGCTCCGATGGCGTGGGCACGAAACTTGCGGTGGCGCAGGCCATGGACAAGCACGACACCATCGGCATCGACTTGGTGGCGATGTGCGTGGACGACCTGGTCGTCTGCGGCGCCGAGCCGCTGTTCCTCCAGGACTACATCGCCATCGGCAAGGTCGTGCCCGAGAAGGTCGCGGAGATCGTCTCCGGCATCGCTGAGGGCTGCGTCCAGGCTGGCTGCGCGCTGCTCGGCGGCGAGACTGCGGAGCACCCCGGCGTGATGGGCCCGGACGAGTACGACGTCTCCGCCACCGCCGTCGGCGTGGTGGAGGCCGGAGAGCTGCTCGGCCCGGACAAGGTGCGCGAGGGCGACGCCATCATCGCCATGGCGTCTTCGGGCCTGCACTCCAACGGCTACTCCCTGGCGCGCCACGTGCTGCTGGAGCGCGCCGGGTTGCCGCTGGACGCGGAGATGGAGGAGCTCGGCCGCACGCTCGGCGAAGAACTGCTCGAGCCCACCCGCATCTACGCCCTGGACTGCCTGGCGCTGGCCGCGGAGTGCGACGTGCGCACCTTCTGCCACGTCACCGGCGGCGGGTTGGCCGGCAACATGGAGCGCATCATTCCGGAGGGCCTGGTGGCGGACATGCGCCGCACCACCTGGACCCCGGGCCCGATCTTCCGCACCATCAAGTCCGTGGGCCAGGTGCCGGATGAGGAGATGGAGAAGACCTTCAACATGGGCGTGGGCATGATTGCCGTTGTCAGCCCGGAGGACCGCGACCGCGCCCTGGCTATCTTGGCGGCGCGCCACATCGACGCGTGGGACCTCGGCGAGGTCCGTGCAGCGGGCGAGGGCGAGACCGCCCGCGCCGTGCTGAGCGGCTCCCACCCGCAGTACTAGGCGAGAAGATCGGCTGGCCCCAAGCCCCGTCGCGGGCTTGGGGCCGCACCTGTATCCGCGCATAGCGAAAAGCACCCCGGCATGCGGGGTGCTGTGTGCAGGTGAGGTGGACTAGCGGTCGTTGTCCTCGTCGTCCCAATCCGCGTAGTCGGCGTATTGGTCGTCCACCTCGGTCTCGTCGTCGTCCCAGCTGCGTCGCGGTGCCTTGCCTGCAAGCTCTCGCTGCAGGGAATCCAGGTCCATTTCAGGAGTGTTGTACTTCAGCTGGCGAGCAACCTTGGTCTGCTTGGCTTTTGCGCGTCCGCGGCCCATGGCGTGACCCCCTTGAGGTGGTTCTTGGGCGGCCTTCTAAAGAGGCGGCCTCATACTTATTTACGATATTTTCCTGTAGGACACTATAGCTTGCGCTCAGGAAAAATGCGCTTTGGGGTCCTGTGCTGCAGTTATCGCTGGTTTTCCGGCCCGCGCTTGAGCCTATCGACGGCCCGACGTCCCGCGTGCTCACCTTCATCCGCGGGCAGCGAGGACTGGTCCACCGACGCCGCGGTGCCGCCGATCTCCAACGGCGCCTCCAGTGCGGAACGCTTCACTAACGCGAGCGCGACCGGCCCCTCGTCCGCGTCGTGGACCACGGTGCCGAGCCTGCCAACCTTGCGCCCGCCCGCGGTGATCTCCGCTCCGGGCTCCGGTTCGGTGGGGGCGGAGCCGTCGAGCTGCAGCTTGACCAGAAGACGCGGGGAGCGGCCCAAGTTTTCCACTCGGGCGACGGTCTCCTGGCCGCGGTAGCACCCCTTGGACAGGTGGACGGCACGGATGTGCTCGCCGCGGTTGATCAAGGAAGGTGCCTCGTGCGGGATGGATTTTTCGTCGAGGTCCGCGCGCGCTTCCGGCTCGCCGGCGGCCACGCGGTACGCGGTAAAGGCCATCAACCCGGCCAGCGGGAACTGCTCGGCCACCTCGCCAATCCGGGCGCGCGGCACCGCGATGTCCGTGCGGCCGACACCGCCCCAGCCGTCCAGGCGGCGGGTGAAGGCCTGGCCGAATTCCACCGGCCCGACGGGGCCGAGGATGCTCAGCACCCCCAGGTCCGTCTCTTCGACGGTCACATCGGACCAGAACACCATCTTGCGCAGGAAGTCAACGAAAGATTCGCGCTGGTAGGAGGCCAAGTCCAGGTAGTACACCCCGTCTTTCACGGCGACGTCGGCGTGGTGCAGGATGCGACCCTGCGCGTCCAAGTCGAGGGCGGAGGCGGCGAAGCCGTCAGGGGCGTCGTCAAGCTTCTGCGACAGCAGGTTGTTCAAGAACCCGGGCGCGTCGGGGCCGGAAACGGCGATGATGGCGCGCTGCGAGCGGTCAATCAGCGTCGGCTCGGTGATGCGCTGCTCGCTCAAAGGGTTGCCGTAGTGCCAGGCGACACCGGCGGCGTCGAGAAGCGAGGGGCCCGGAAGTTCCTGGGCGCCGGGACGTGCGAGTAGCTCCGATGCATAACCCATGGGCGCCTATCATAGGGGCATTATGGTTTCTTCCCAGCTCCCGCCCGCGCCCGTGATTTACCTCGTAGAGCCGTTCGGCGGCTCCGTGCGGCGCCAGAACCCGAACATGCCGCACGTGTTCTGGGACGACGCAGCCGTCACCCGCGGCGACGGCATTTTCGAATCCATCTTGGTGCGCGGGGGCAAACCGCTGAACCTGGGCAAGCACCTGGACCGCTTCGCACGCTCGGCTAAGCTGCTTGGCCTACCGGAGCCGGGACGCGAGCACTGGACCCGCGCGACCGAGGAGGCGGTGGCGGACTACTGCCGCGAGCGCGGCGACGACAACGTGGAGGCGAAGTGCACCTGGACCTTCACCCGCGGGCGCGAAACCACGGGGGCGCCCACCGCCTGGCTGACCGTTCGCCCCCTGCCGGAGCAGGTGCTGCGCCAGCGCAAACGCGGCGTGAGTGTGCTGACCACCCCGCGCGGCTACAGCATCGACAACGACGTGCCCTGGATGCGCGGCGGCGCGAAGACCCTAAATTACGCGCTGACCATGGCGGCGCTGCGCTGGGCGGGTCAGCAGGGCGCAGACGACGTCGTCTTCGTCGACCCCGTAACCGACCGGGTGCTCGAGGGCGCGACGTCGAGCGTGCTCATGGTGAAAAAGGGCGGCCGCCTGCGCACTCCCGCTGCGGGCAACGGCGTGCTGGTCGGCACCACGCAGTCCGCCATCTTCGAGCACGCCGCCGCGCAGGGGTGGAAGTGCAAGGCGAAAGACATCTACCTCAGCGAGCTGTTCAAGGCCGAGTCCGTCTGGCTGGTCAGCTCCACCCGGGTGGCTGCGCGCATAAAGCGCCTGGACGGCACAAAGCTGCCCGCCCCCGACAACGAGTCGGAGATCAGGCAGCTGATCGAAGAAGCGATTGCCTAGCCCGCAACCCTTTTCAGCTCGGCGGACATGTAGGGCACCATCTCGCCGTCGACGGCGCGCTCGTCAACCCAGCCGAGGTTGTTGTTCGGCATCAGGCCGTACAGGCGCTTGCCCGGGCCGTGGGCGGCCGGGCCGGTTTCCGTGGCGATGGTGGAGGCGCTGGTGATCTGCCACGCGCGCTCGTTGACCGGCTCGCCGTACATGATCTCCACCAGGCCGCGGGAGTTGGTCAGCGTCACCTCGATCTCGTCTTTGAGCGAGATGCGCCAGAAGCCCACCTCGCGCTGGTCCGCGCCGGTGGGGTTGCCCTCGGAATCCAAGCGCCAGATGCGCGACTCGAAGCGCAGGTAATTCTCGCCGTCGTGGGAGATGATCAGCTGCTGGCCAAAGGCGTACTCGCCGCCTTCCGGGTCGGAGGGGTTGTTGGCCTGGCCGGAGCCGGACCACACGCCGACGAGGGGCAGAAGCGCCAGCAGACCGTCGTGAAGCGAGGGCCCGTAGCGCAGGTTCGCGGTGTCCGCCGCGAGCGGCATGTCCTCGAAACCCAGCTCCGGGATGTTGCGGTGGGCGGTTTCCTTGGACTGCTCCGCAGCGAGATTGACAGCGTCGTTGCCGTTGAGTTTGTTGTTTTCTTCAGTCATGCCTCTCAAGCGTAGACGCTCCCGCGAGCGGCTCCAGATCCGCTGGCTCAACCACGGTGTTGACGCGGTCGCGGGAGAACTCCAGCGAGCCGCCGGTCAGCTGCACCAGATCCGCCGGCCCGCCCAGCGGCAGGTCGCTGGTGTCGAAATCGATGCGGAAACCGTCGAGCACCTTGTCCTCGTCGCCCTGCGGGACCTCGATGAGCTGGCTCGGGCGCATCTGAAAAACGCCGTGGGATAGCCGCAGCGTCACCATCGCGGTCGCAGGCTCGCTCGCGCCGGGCACGGTGCCGGTCAGGCGGGCCTCGCTGGCCACCCCGCCGGAAGGGGAGATGTCGTACGGGTTGGCGATGTCCAAGTCCGTAATGCCCAGCAGCTCGCCGAAGCCCACGCCGTCGAGGCGGATGCGGCGGCGCACGAGGCGGGCGTCGGCCCCCACAATCTCGCCGCGCAGCGCGTCGGCGGGGGTGTCCAGCTTCAGGTTGAACATCTCCACGCTCGCCGTGCCCACGCCCGGGCCGGGAATGTCCGCGTCGGTGCGCCGCACGGTCACGCGCGGAACGCGGCCGCTGATGCCGGCGAACACGAATGGCGCTGCGGTGACTTGCACTTCCGTGCCGTCCGGGGCGAGTTGCCGCTCCACGTGGGAAGCGTAGGCGGTGTCCGCCAGCCCGAGGGTGGCGACGAGCGCGACTGCGCCGACAGCAACCTTGCGCACCTCGACCTCCTTTCCGCACGTAGCCTGGGTAGCTATGACTGTCGATATCCTAAGCGCCCACCTGCCCGGCGACCGCGTACGACCCCTCCTTCGCACCGCTGAGGCCGAAGACGGCATCGCCGCCTTTTCCGAGGCCTTCGTGCAGGGGCTTGACGACGTCCGCGTGAACCACTCCCACTTCTTGGCGGAAGATCGCGGCAAAGTGGTCGGCTGCGCCGGTGTGGCTGAAGACGGTTCCGCGGAACTGGTGGTGCACCCGCAGCGCCGGCGCGAGGGGATCGGGCGCGCCCTGGCGGAGGCGGTGCGCGCCCACAATCCTGAGGCAGGGCTGTGGGCGCACGGCAACCTGCCGGGAGCGCAGGCGCTGGCGGCTGCTCTGTCGCTGAAGATCGACCGGGAGCTGCTGGTGATGGAGATTGACGCAGGCGACATTCCAGCTGGGGGAGTGCGATTGCCGGAGGGCTTTGAAGACCTGGACTACGACGCTGCGGTTGCGCGGTGGGGGCGGGACGACGTCGACAAGCAATGGCTCGCCGTCAACAACGACGCGTTTTCCTGGCACCCGGAACAAGGCGGCTGGGACCTTCAGCGGCTGCGTCGCGCACGGGAGGCGGAGTGGTTCGACCCGGCGGGCGTGCGTTTGCTGTTCCACGGCGACGAACTCGCCGGGTTCCACTGGACCAAGCGCCACCCGGATGGGACGGGGGAGGTGTATGTTGTCGGGCTCGCTTCCGCGCATCGGGGGGAGGGAATGGGGGGACCCCTGATGCAGATGGGGCTGGAGTATCTTCGCGGGAAGGGATCTCCGCAGGTCATCCTCTATGTTGAATCCGATAACGAGCCCGCGGTCAAGCGGTACCGCCAGCTCGGGTTCGAGGTCCGTGAAAGTCACGTTGTCTACAGGTAGCCTGGCTATAACCTGCGAAAACAATGGGATGGACGGAAGTTCACCAAGTGTTCACTTAACTGGCTACCGGCCATTAACCAGGTTTTCGTAGGTTGGCATCTGTGAGTAATCGGACAGCTGGTCCGACGCTCGAAACCGACCAGTAAGCACCGGAAAGGTATCCCGTGATCCGTAACTTCAAGCGCACCGCCGCAATCGCTGGCGTCGTTGCAGTATCTTCCGTTTCCCTCGTCGCCTGCGGCGACTCCGACGACAACGCAGCTTCCGAGGCTGTTGAGTCCGCAACCGAGGCTGTCTCCTCCGACGAGAACAAGGGCGACACGAAGTCCGGCGACTACGAGCTGTCCGGCCAGGAAGGCACCCTCGTCGCTGAGGGCGCTTCCTCCCAGCAGAACGCGATGGACTACTTCGCGTCCGTCTACGCATCCGAGGTTCCGGGCGCTCAGCTCGCGTACACCCCGTCGGGCTCCGGCGCTGGCCAGAAGCAGTTCATCGCCGATCAGGTCGCCTTCGCCGGCTCCGACTCCCCGCTGAAGGACGACCAGGTCCAGGCTGCCGCTGACCGCTGCGGCGGCAACGAGGCTTGGCACCTGCCGTTCGTCATCGGCCCGGTTGCCGTCGCCTACAACCTCGAGGGCGTGGACAACCTCAACCTGACCGTCGACAACATCGTCGAGATCTTCCAGGGCGTCATCAAGACCTGGAACGACCCGAAGATCGCCGAGAACAACGAGGGCGTCGACCTTCCGGACACCCCGATCAACGTCTTCTACCGCTCCGACGAGTCCGGCACCTCCGACAACTTCCAGAAGTTCCTGGCTGCCGCTTCCGACGGCAAGTGGGAGTCCACCGGCAAGGCGTTCCCGAACACCGTCGGTACCGGCGCTAACGGCTCCTCCGGTGTTGCGCAGGAGGTCAACGCGACCGATGGCGCCATCACCTACGTCGAGGCTGGCTTCGCTGACAAGAAGGCCAACATCGACTTCGGCAACGGCCCGGTCGAGCTCACCGACGAGACCGTGGGCAAGGTGCTGGACAACCTGGAGTTCAAGACCGAGGGCCACAACATGGTCGTCGACTCCGACAAGCTGTTCAAGACCGACACCGCTGGCGCATACCCGCTGGTGCTGACCACCTACGAGATCGTCTGCTCCGCTGGCTACGACGAGGCGACCTCCAAGATGGTCAAGGACTTCCTCAACGTCGCTCTGGATTCCCAGGACGAGGAGCTCGCTGCCGAGGGCTTCATCCCGGTCGGCGGTGCACACGCTGACCGTCTGCGCGAGGCAATCAACGCCATCAAGTAACGCCAACTTGATGCTGGTCTCCAGGGCCTAGCGCCTAGGAGGCAGATGGACCCCCCACTGATTCCGATCGCGGGGGGTCTCTCTATGCGGAGACGCGGTAGAAAGGCCGTGTTTCCCGCCGTCCACAACGTTTATTCTTCGAAGGATTCGAGCAAATGGCTGCTAACGATCACCTCGACCGCGGTGCAGGACCCGCGAACACATCTGATCCTGTAATCCAGAACTCCACAGGCGGCACCCTGACAAAGGGACAGGAGGAGCGCACGCCCGTCAGCGACGATGCGAACACCGGTTCCGGCGTGAAGCGCCCGGGCGACCGTGTGTTTGAGTTCTTCTCTACCGCATCCGCGACCCTGATCACTGTCCTCGTCGCGGCGATCGGCATCTTTCTGCTCATCCAGGCCATCCCGCCGCTGAGCCGTAACGAAGGCGGGATCGTCGGCTTCCTCACCTACGGCGGCGGATGGCAGACGGCGAACCTGGACGCGATGAAGTTCGGTATCCCGAACCTCTTCTTCTCCACCATCACCATCTCCCTGATCGCACTGATCATCGCCATGCCGATCGCTTTGGGCGTGGCGCTGTTCCTGTCCAACTACTGCCCGACGAAGCTGGTTCGCCCGCTGGGCACCCTGGTGGACATGCTGGCCGCGGTGCCGTCCATCGTGTACGGCCTGTGGGGCGCTCAGGTGCTCGGCCCGCTGCTGGGCGACTTTTACAAGTGGGTCAACAGCTGGGGCGGCGACTTCTTCCTGTTCGCCACCTACCAGAACTCCCCGCCGTTCTCGACGGCGCGAAACGTGATGACCGGCGGCATCGTGCTGGCGATTATGATCCTGCCGATCATCGCCGCGACCGCCCGCGAGATCTTCGTGCAGACCCCTCCGGGCCAGATCGAGTCCGCCCTGGCCCTCGGCGCAACCCGCTGGGAAGTCATCCGCATGACCGTCATCCCCTTCGGAATGTCCGGCTTCATCGCCGGCTCCATGCTCGGCCTCGGCCGCGCACTCGGTGAGACCATGGCGCTGTACATGGCCGTGGCACCGGCGAACGATTTCCGCGGTTCGCTGTTCGACGGCGGCACCACCTTCGCCACCGCGATCGCCAACGCCGCCGCAGAGTTCAACAACCCGGTCTCCGCGGGCGCCTACATCGCCGCCGGCCTGGTGCTGTTCCTGCTGACCTTCGTCGTCAACTCGATCGCCCGCGCGATCGTTAACAAGTAAGGAGCGGAAAGCAGAAAATGTCTACTGCAGTACCCAACAACGGCGCCTCCCAGGTAGCCACCAAGACCTCCGCTCCGGCGCGCGCCTCCCGCGGCGGCGAGAACCCGTTCACCGACATCGCTTCGGGCCGCAAGACCACCAACTCCATCATGGGCGGCCTGATGTGGCTGTGCATGATCCTTGCCCTGATCCCGCTGCTGTGGCTGCTCGTCACCGTGGTCTCGCGCGGCATGGGCGCCGTGCTCGACCCGGCCTGGTGGAGCCAGGACATGGTCGGCGTGCGTTCCTCCAAGCCGGGCGGCGGCGCACTCCACGCGATCGCCGGTACCCTCATGCAAACGCTCATCGCGTCGCTGTTTTCCATCCCGATCGGCATCTTCACCGCTATCTACCTGGTGGAGTACTCCAACGGCAATAGGCTGGGCAAGCTGACCACCTTCATGGTGGACATCCTCTCCGGTGTGCCGTCCATCGTCGCCGCGCTGTTCGTCTACGCCCTGTGGATCACCATCCTGGGCCAGCAGCGCTCCGGCTTCGCCGTGTCGCTGTCGCTGATCCTGCTCATGATCCCGGTCGTGGTCCGCAACACCGAAGAGATGCTGCGCGTGGTCCCGATGGATCTGCGCGAGGCGTCCTACGCGCTGGGTGTTCCGAAGTGGAAGACCATCGTGCGCATCGTGCTGCCGACTGCGCTGTCCGGCATCGTCACCGGCATCATGCTCGCCGTCGCCCGTGTGATGGGCGAGTCCGCTCCGGTGCTGATCCTCGTCGGTTCCACGCCGACGACGAACTGGTTCAATATGTTTGACAAGCCGCAGTCTTCGCTGCCGCTGTTCATGCTGGACATGTGGAAGTCCGGCGCTACCGGCCCGGCAAACGACCGACTCTGGGGCGCGGCGCTGACGCTCGTGATCCTCGTTGTCACCCTGAACCTGCTCGCACGTTTTGTGGCGAAGCGCTACTCGGTCAAGAAGTAACCCCACCCGCGTTCCCACCCATCCAGGAGAAACCCAGATGTCTACCAAGCTCGAACTCAACGACGTCAACATCTACTACGGCGACTTCCACGCCGTGCAGAACGTCAACATGCAGATCCCGGCGAAGTCCGTGACCGCGTTCATCGGCCCGTCCGGCTGCGGCAAGTCCACCGTGCTGCGCACCCTCAACCGCATGCACGAGGTCATCCCCGGCGCGTCCGTGAAGGGCGAGATCCTCCTCGACGGCCACGATATCTACGGCAAGAGCGTGGACCCGGTTGCCGTGCGCAACACCATCGGCATGGTGTTCCAGAAGGCGAACCCGTTCCCGACCATGTCCATTGAGGACAACGTCGTGGCAGGTCTGCGCCTGTCCGGTGAGAAGGACAAGAAGAAGCTCAAGGAGGTCGCCGAGCAGTCCCTGCGCGGCGCGAACCTGTGGGACGAGGTCAAGGACCGTCTGGACAAGCCGGGCGGCGGCCTTTCGGGCGGTCAGCAGCAGCGTCTGTGCATCGCCCGCGCCATCGCGGTGCGTCCGGAGGTGCTGCTCATGGACGAGCCGTGCTCCGCGCTCGACCCGATCTCGACCCTGGCCGTGGAGGACCTCATCCACGAGCTGAAGAACGACTTCACCATCGTCATCGTGACCCACAACATGCAGCAGGCTGCACGTGTGTCCGACAAGACCGCGTTCTTCTCCCTCGAGGCAACCGGCAAGCCGGGCCACCTGGTGGAGTTCAACGACACCACCACCATCTTCGAAAACCCGCAGCAGAAGGAGACGGAGGACTACATCTCCGGTCGCTTCGGCTAAAGCATCCCTGCTTGACGACGCCCCTTCGGTGCCCCGTAACAGGGCAGCGCCGAAGGGGCGTCGCCCTATTTCGGCTCGTGGCGCTACTGGTGGTTGCGGAACCTCCGTTCGATGGTGGCGAACTTGGCTTCCGGGTCGTAGTCCTCGTCGTCGCGCTGGCGCAGGTATGCCTCCGGCTTGAGCCCGGTGATGAGAAAGACCATGCGGCTGGCAACGCTGACGCACCGGTCCGCGTACCGCTCGTAGTAGCGCGCGAGCATAGCCACGTCGACGGCTTCGCGGGTGGAGTACTCCCACTTCCGGTCGGAGACCAGGGCAGTGAGGAACGCCTTCATGTCGTCGACGCCTTCGTCGATCGTGTGTAGCTCAACAGCTGCGTCGGCGTCGGGGTCGACGAGCAGTTTGCGGGTGGCCGCGCCCATCTCTTGCACCAGCCGGGCGAGCTCTTCGACGTATCCCTGCAGCGCCTTCGGGTAGATGCGGGCGGGGTGGCGCTGGCGGGCCAGCAGGGCGATGTTTTTGGCCAGCGAGCCCATGCGGTCGAAGCTTTCCACAATGTAGATGGCGGAGATGACCTGACGCAGGTCCTTGCCCACTGGGCTTTGCAGGGCCAACAGGCGCATGCTGTGGTCCTCGCAGCGCTGGATGGCCTCCTGCAGGGAGTCCAGGTAACCCAGTGCCTCTTCGGCATCCTCGAGGGATTGCTCGAGCACGGCTGCGGAGGCGTAGTCCATGATTTCGCGCACGGTGTCGCACACCTCGAGGACGTCCTTGTGAAAAACCTCGAGATGTTCCCTATACACAGTGCGAAGCATGTGGTTCATGCTACTTAACGCGCCGCGTTTTACCCGCCGTTATTTTCAATCTCGGCGCCCTCGGGCACCGTGTCGTCCTCGGGGTCGTCGAGCCAGCCTTCCGGCAGTGCGATCTTGCCTGCGGAGCCTTGGCGTCCGCGGGCGTCGTCCGCGTGCTGCGCGAGCTCGTCGGAATCTGCGATGAGGGCGAGGCGCTCCTTGAGCTCGGCCAGGGAAGTCACCTGGGCGAGGGTCTTGCGGAACTCGCCGCCGACGGGGAAGCCGCGCAGGTACCAGCCGGTGTGCTTGCGGATGTCCCGGCACGCGTGATCCTCGCCGTCGTGGGCGGCCAGGAGCTCGGCGTGGCGGTAGATGATCGCGGCGACTTGGCCCAGAGTGGGCTCGGGCGGGATGTCCTCGCCGCGCAGCTGCGCGCCGAGTTGGGCGAACAGCCAGGGCCGGCCCAGACAGCCACGGCCGACTTCCACGCCGTGGCAGCCGGTCTGCTCCATCATCTTCGCGGCGTCGTCGGCAGCGAAGATGTCGCCGTTGCCGATCACGGGGACGCCGGTGCCGTCCATGTGCTCGACTAGCCGTCCGATCTCGTCCCAGTGGGCTCCACCGGAGTAGCGCTCGGCGCCGGTGCGCGCGTGCAATGCGACGGCAGCTGCGCCCGACTCGGCGGCGATGCGGCCGGCATCCAGGTGCGTGTGGTGCCCGTCGTCGATGCCGATGCGGAACTTCACCGTGATCGGGATGCCGGAGCCTTCGGCGGCGCGCACGGCCGCGTCGACGATGTTGCCGTAGAGGCGGCGCTTGTACGGGATGGCGCAGCCGCCGCCCTTGCGGGTGACCTTGGGCACGGGGCAGCCGAAGTTCATGTCCACGTGGTCGGCGATGTCTTCTTCCACAATCATGCGCACGGCCTCGTAGGTGAACTTCGGGTCCACGGTGTACAGCTGCATCGACCGCGGCGTTTCTACGTCGGCGAAGGTGGTCATGTGCAGCGTTTTCTGGTTGCGCGCCACCATGGCGCGCGCCGTGATCATTTCACAGACGTAGAGGCCGGAGGAGGTGCCGGTGAGCTCCTCCTCGATCTCCCGGCACAAGACGCGAAACGGCATGTTTGTCACCCCGGCCATCGGTGCGAGGATGACGGGGGAGTTCAAATCGATGCCGCCGATAGTCAGGGCGGGGGCAGCTGTAGTCATAGTGGGCCCCATTCTTCACGGACAGCACGTCTTGCGTCCAATCGCCGGAAGTACGCCCGTTCGGGGGTACGGAGGCGTCGATAAGCACTTGCTTTCCTGCGTCCCCCTCGCATGTCGTGGCAGTGGGGCATACGTCACAATATGGTGGTCAATGTTATCTACCCGCACGAAAAGATTTGAGGGAGCATCATGAGCGATCGCATCGCAAGCGCGAAGCTGCGCGACAAGGTCATGTCCGCCGAAGAGGCTGTCCAGTTTGTCAACCACGGCGACAAGGTGGGCACCTCCGGCTTCACGGGCGCAGGCTACCCCAAGGCCATGCCCGCCGCGATTGCGGACAAGGCGAAGGCCGCCCATGAAAAGGGCCAGGACTTCTCCATCGACATGTACACCGGCGCCTCCACGGCCCCGGAGTGCGACGGTGTGCTGGCGGAAGCTGGCGCGCTGCGCTACCGCATGCCGTACCAGTCGGACCCGACCATGCGTAAGAAGATCAACGCGGGCGAGATGAAGTTCCAGGACATCCACCTGTCCCACTCCGGCATGATGGTGGAGCAGGGCTTCTTCGGTGAGGTTGACCTGGCCATCGTCGAGGCCGTGCGCATCACCGAGGATGGCAACATCGTCCCGTCGTCCTCCGTGGGCAACTCCGTGGAGTTCCTCAACGCGGCCAAGAAGATCATCATCGAGGTCAACTCCTGGCAGTCCGAGGAACTCGAGGGCATGCACGACATCTGGACCGTGCCGCCGCTGCCGAACCGTATCCCGATCCCGATCACCAAGTGCGGCGACCGCATCGGCACCACCTACATCGAGATTGACCCGGAGAAGGTCGTCGCGGTCGTCGAGACGAACGACCCGGACCGCAACGCTCCGTTCAAGGCGCCGGACGAGATCTCCGAGAAGATCGCGGGCAACTTCCTCGACTTCCTGGAAAACGAGGTCAAGGCTGGCCGCCTGGCGTACGACGGCTACGTCATGCAGTCCGGCGTGGGCAACGTCCCCAACGCTGTGATGGCGGGCCTAATGGACTCCAAGTTCGAGAACATCCAGGCCTACACCGAGGTGATCCAGGACGGCATGGTCGACCTGATCGACGCGGGCAAGATGACCGTGGCCTCCGCCACCTCCTTCTCCCTGTCGCCGGAGTACGCGGAGAAGATGAACCGTGAGGCGTCGCGCTACCGCGAGTCCATCATCTTGCGCCCGCAGTCCATCTCCAACCACCCGGAGGTCATTCGCCGCACGGGCCTGATCGCCTCCAACGGCATGATCGAGGCCGACATCTACGGCAACGCCAACTCCACCCACATCAACGGCTCCCGTCTGATGAACGCGCTGGGCGGCTCAGGCGACTTCACCCGCAACGCCTACATCTCCTCGTTCATCTCCCCGTCGATCGCCAAGGATGGCGCCATTTCCGCGATCGTCCCGTTCGCGTCGCACATCGACCACAACGAGCACGACGCTATGGTCTTCATCACCGAGTACGGCGTGGCCGACCTGCGCGGCCTGGCGCCGCGTGACCGTCCGGCGAAGATGATCTCGATTGCGCACCCGTCCTACCGTCCGCTGCTGGAGGAGTACGTCGAGCGCGCCTCCAAGTGCAAGTACCAGGCAACGCCGCACGACCTGCGCCACGCCTTTGACTTCCACCTGCGCATGGAGGAGACCGGCACGATGATGAAGGAGGACTAAGCCTGCCCCGATTTCCGGGCTAAGGGGCCCACGGGCTACCATTAGCCCTCGCGGGCCTTTAGCTCAGCTGGTAGAGCTACGGACTTTTAATCCGCAGGTCGCGGGTTCGATCCCCGCAGGGCCCACCGCATGCCTCGGCCGTATTCGGCCGGGGCATTTTGCGTATCTGCGCCCCCTGCGACTGGGCTGAACTGCTAGGTTTACGCCATGGATCTTGCAACAGCTACCCCGGGTGCCGTCACCGTCGCGCTCGGGATCTCCCTGTTGGCGGGCCTGTCCACCGGCTTCGGCGGCCTTATCGTGGCGCTGAAGCGCTCCCCGGGGCCAGGCTTTTTAGCTGGCGCGTTGGGGTTTTCCGCCGGCGTGATGGTCTACATTTCATTCATGGAGCTTCTGCCGGAGGGGATCGACGGGCTTGCGGAAGCGGGCAACGTATCCGCGGAGCTGTGGGGCGCAGTGGCGTTTTTCGCCGGCATTGCGCTCATCGCGCTGATTGACAGGTTCGTGCCGGAGGAGATCAACCCGCACGAAGAGCCGGACGCTTCCGGGGTGAGCCGCGCCCGGCTGCGCAACGTCGGCGTACTCAGCGCCGTGGCGATCGCGGTGCACAACTTCCCGGAGGGGTTTGCCACGTTCGCGGTGGCGTTGGCGGACCCGGCGCTCGCGTTGCCGATCGCAATCGCGATTGCGATTCACAACATCCCCGAGGGCATCGCCGTGGCCGTGCCGCTGCGGCAGGCCACCGGCTCGAAGTGGAAAGCCGCCGGCTGGGCCACCCTATCCGGTCTGGCGGAGCCGCTCGGCGCCGTCATTGGTTTTCTGCTGCTGCGGCCGTTTCTGGGCTCGCAGACGTTGGGCTACACCTTCGCCGCGATCGCCGGAATCATGGTCTTTGTCAGCCTGGATAAATTGCTGCCCACCGCTATTGCCACAGGCAAGCACCACACCGCCATCTACGGCATGATCATCGGCATGGCCGTCATGGCAGCCAGCCTGCTCATCCTGCCGGGCTAAGCGGGCTACTTCCACACCTCGAGGCGCATGAGGATCACGCCGTCATCGGTGCGCACGAGCGCGAGGTCCTCCGGCTCTGCCACCTGGGCGTCGAGGATCTCGCGGGTGAGGCGCAGCTGGTAGCGCTGCGGTTGCGCGTCGATCTCCACGGTGCCGATGCTGGTGTACTCGTTGTGGTCCTCAATCTCCACTGCGCCCACGGCTGCGTCAGGGGTCAGGCCGGTGCCGCGCACGGCGAAGATCGGCTCGCCGTTGCTAAAGGACGCGCCATCCCCACCCGCGAGGATTGTGTGAATCAGCTCGCGAACCGCCACCGGATCCGCGTTGAGCGGTGCAACAGATCGGGCACCGAGGACGGAGTGGTCCATGGGCGTCAGCTCGTCGTCAAGCTTGGCTCCCGCGTCGCGGTAGGAGACCCCGAACTGCCGAAGCGCTCCGTTGGCATCGCGGCCGACGAGGACCTCGATGCCCACCTCCCCGTCGCGGTCCACCACACGGTAGGAACCGAGGCGTTCCACGATGGGGGAGTGCTCGGAAAGGAGCCGGTCTTTCGTCGGGGAAAGGGTCGCGTCGTAAATGATTGCTTCGGCCATGTGGCCACTGTACTGCTCATTTGGTTGCTGGGGGCGCGCTGTCGTATGATTCAACGGCTGTCTTTGATGACAGGCCCCCATCGTCTAGAGGCCTAGGACTCCGCCCTTTCACGGCGGCAACACGGGTTCGAATCCCGTTGGGGGTACGGCCCTGTGGCGCAGTTGGTTAGCGCGCCGCCCTGTCACGGCGGAGGTCGCGGGTTCAAGTCCCGTCAGGGTCGCCAAATACAAGCCAGTTCTCGGAAAACCGGGGACTGGCTTTTTGCTACTTCCAGAACATCTGTTGCCAAAGCGTTGATCCACTTTTATTGTTGTCTGTGACAATGGACACATAAGGAAGAGGGCCTGAGCAATGTCGCATGTCAAATGGGGAAGTCGTTCCGTGGCCGTGTGCGTACTTGTCGTCGCTTGCATGCTGGCGTGGGTAGCGCCTGCATTCGCGACGGAGACGACGCGTCGGCCCGCGGAATCGAGCATTGCAGTGAGCACTGAGACGAAGACGTTGTCGAGCTCGACCACGAGGGCGTCGGCAAGCGCGGGCTCCGCAGACGCGAAGGCCGTCCTGATCCTGGATGCGTCCTACTCCATGGTCGAGGAGGACGCCGAGGGTCCGCGTATGGACGCGGCGAAGAAGGCGACCCACGAGCTGGTTGAATTCCTGCCGCCGACCGCGAAGATGGGGCTCATTGCCTACGGCGCGCAGGAATCCAACGCGCCCGACAATCGCGAAAAGGGCTGCAAAGACATCCAGAGCCTCGTGCCTATTGGCGAGGTGGACAAGAAAGAGTTCGGCGCGGCTATCGACGGGCTGACGCCGAAGGGTTACACGCCGATGGGCAACGCGCTGCGCAAGGCTGCAGAGCAGTTGGGCACCGACGGCGAGCGCTCGATCATTCTGGTCTCCGACGGTATCGACACCTGCGCGCCGCCCGAGGTGTGCGACGTGGCCAAAGAGCTGGCGGGCGACGGCGTAGACCTGGCGATCCACACTGTCGGGTTCAAAGCTGACGAGGAGGCCCGCGCGGAGCTGGAATGTATCGCGGAAGCTGGCGGCGGGCAGTTCCTAGAGGCGGCCGATGCAAGCAGCTTGGCGCAGTCGCTGAAGTTTTTGTCCCAGCGCGGGGTGGAGAAGTACCAGACGGGTGGCACGCCTTTTGAGTTCTCGGACACCCCAGAGGGCGCGAAGTGGCTGGGCGAAGGCCAGTACCAGACCACGGTGACCCCGGACCGGGGTACTGCGAAGGACCGGTACTTCCGTATTTCCGTGCCGCCGCGCCACCACGCGCGCGTGGTGTTTTCTCCCGTGTAGCAGACCGAAGGCACATGGGAAGACGGGCACCTGAAAATTGAACCGGTGGAGGTGACCAACGAGGGTGATGCGGAGTGCGGCTGGTTCCCGGGTAAACACACTGCATTCGTCTCTGCTGGGCCGGACTACGGGATCGAATCTGCGGCTGTCTCGATGGAGCGCAACGGAGAGTCGGACATGGAGTGCGATATGAGTGACATCCTGGTTAAGACGCAGATCTCCGACGTCGAGGGCAACGACACCGGGGACATCGGGCTCGAGGTCAGTGTCTTCTATGAGCCGATTCCCAGCGATGAGGAGAAAACTGAGTGGTCAGACGGCAAAATTATCAAAGCTGGCGACTATCTTGGCGAGATGCCGATGAAGAACCCCGAGCCGATTTCCGGCGGCACCGGGTTCAATGATGCGGTGGACATCACCGAGGGCACGTACTCCGACAACATCATCCCTGGTGAGTTCAGGTTCTACAAGATCCCGGTGGCCTATGGGCAGCGGCCGGTGGTGAAGTTGAAAACGCCGGAGTCGGTCGCGCACAACGCCGATAGCCTCGGCTTTGGCATCTACGATCCGATGCGCAACGAGCTCGTGCGCACCCCGTTGAACTTCTTCATAGATGCAGCCGAATCCGACGCGGAAACGCTGAGCCAGTACGTGTGGCACGACACCAGCACTCCCTACCAGGGCGAGTACTACATCTGGGTCGGCATGCAGTGGGTGCACGAAGGCTATGACATCACTGGTGTGGAGCAGCCTTTTGAGTTTGAGGTGGTCATGGATGGCGAACCTGGCAACGGCGGCCCGGATTGGACGCCGACGCATGAGGACGGCCCGGAGCCATCCGACGAGCCGATCGCATTCAACTCGGCCGACAAAGCAGCCGAGACGTCGGCTTCGCAGAGCAGTCAGGACAGCGAGGAAAGCGATGCGGAGGTCGACGCCGCGAAGGACGAGGACGCTGGCGGGTTCGGGCTCGTGCCGGGGCTGCTCGGCGGCCTGCTTGTGCTGCTACTGGTAGCGGGGGCGGTCGTGTTCTTCATCGCACGTGGGCGTCGATAAGCGACCGCTCCAGCTGCCGGTTTTGTTTAGCTGCGGCTACGCTTTCCACCGTGAAAACAGCGACCGTAAACAGCAGAGCCGACGCCCACGACGCCATCGTTATCACGGGAGCGAGCGAGAATAACCTGCGCAACGTCTCGCTTCAGATACCGAAGCGCCGCCTGACCGTGTTCGCCGGCGTCTCCGGCTCCGGCAAGTCCTCGCTGGTGTTCGACACTGTCGCCGCCGAGTCCCAGCGCCTGATCAACGAGACGTATTCGACGTTCGTCCAGGGCTTCATGCCGTCGATGGCGCGGCCGGACGTGGTGGGCCTGGAGGGGGTGACCGCGGCGATCGTGGTGGACCAGTCCCCGCTGGGATCGAACGTGCGCTCCACAGTCGGCACCGCCACAGACGTCACCCCGATGCTGCGCGTGCTGTTTTCGCGCATCGCCGAGCCGAATGCGGGCGGACCGGGCGCGTACTCCTTCAACGTGCCGAGTGTGTCCGGCGGCGGCGTGCTCACGGACGCCACCGGCAAGAAGACCGTGCGCAAGAACTACACCCGCACCGGCGGCATGTGCCCGACGTGCGCTGGCACGGGCCGCGCCAGCAAGTTCGACGAGGCGCAGGTGGTGGACGATTCGCTTTCGCTTGACGACGGCGCCATCCTCGCGCCGGGCTACAAGCCGGGATCCTGGCAGCTTCGCGCCTACTCCGAGTCCGGGAAGTTTCCCACCGACGTGCCGGTGGGAAAGTTCACGAAGGAGCAGCGTCACGCCCTGTTTTACGGCGAGCCGGAGAAGGTGCAGTACTTAGGTTTCAACACCACCTACCAGGGGCTGATCCCGCGCCTGGAGGCATCGCTGTTGAGCAAGGAGAAGGAGGAGCTGCAAAAGTCCGCGCGCGAGTTCGTCGATCGCGCCGTCACTCAGGTGGACTGCCCGGCCTGTGGCGGCACCAGGCTGGCAGCGCACGCCCTCGAATCGAAGATTGGCGGCAAGAACATCGCCGAGCTGTGCGCGATGGAGGTCGCGGACCTGGCCGAATGGTTCGCCCGCGTGGATGCGCCGTCCGTGGCGCCTTTGGTGGCGTCGATTCGCGATGCGCTGGCCAACTTCACCGCTATCGGGCTGGGCTACATGGCGTTGGACCGGCCGACCTCGACGTTGTCGGGTGGTGAGGCCCAGCGCGTGAAGATGATCCGGCATTTGGGTTCGGCGCTCTCCGACGTCACGTACGTCTTCGACGAGCCGACCGCGGGCCTGCACGCCGCCGACATCGACCGCCTTAACAACTTGCTCACCGCACTGCGGGATAAGGGCAACACAGTGTTGGTGGTGGAGCACCGGCCGCAGACCATCGAAATCGCCGACCACGTGGTCGAGCTCGGCCCGGGCGCCGGCACCGAGGGTGGGCAGGTGGTGTTCGAGGGCACCGTGGCCGAGCTGCGGTCCGCGGGCACCCGCACGGGCGACAGCCTCGCGCTCGGCGTCGAGCTGAAGGACGACCCGCGCACCCCGACGGGCTGGCTTGAGGTCCGCGGGGCGAGCGAGAACAACCTCGCCGGCATCGATGTGGACGTTCCCACGGGCGTGCTCACCGCGGTCACGGGCGTGGCGGGTTCCGGCAAGTCGTCGCTGCTGCAAGCCCTCGCGGAGTCGGGGCTGCTGGAAGATGCCGTGTGGGTGGACCAAGCGCCTATCTCCGGCTCGCGCCGCTCCAACCCGGCCACCTACACCGGTGCGCTCGACCCGATCCGGAAGGCCTTCGCCAAAGCGTCGGGGGAGCCGGCGTCGATGTTCTCCCCGAATTCTGCCGGCGCCTGCCAGCACTGCAAGGGCGCGGGCGTGGTGTACGTGGATTTAGGGCTCATGCAAGGCGTGGACGTGCCCTGCGAGGTGTGCGAGGGCAAGCGTTTCGACGACGCCGTGCTGGTGCACACCCTCGGCGGCAAGAACATCGCGGAGGTGCTGTCGATGCCGGCAGAGCAGGCGCAGCCGTACTTCAAGGAAAACAAGGTCAATGCCGCCGCGAAGATGTGCGGGCACCTGGTGGACGTGGGCCTGGGCTACGTCACCCTCGGCCAGCCGCTGACCACGCTCTCCGGCGGCGAGCGGCAGCGCCTCAAGCTCGCGGCCAGCCTGAAAAAGCCCGCTTCCGCCTACGTCCTGGACGAGCCGACCAACGGGTTGCACCTGACGGACACGGCGCGGCTGACCAGCTTGTTCGACCGGTTGGTGGATGCCGGGGCGAGCGTGATCGTCGTAGAGCACAACTTGGCGCCTATCGCCCGCGCCGATTACGTCATCGACCTCGGCCCGGGCGCTGGTTCCGCAGGCGGTGAGGTGGTGGCTGCGGGGACGGTGCCGGAGGTCGTCGCTAAGCATGGCGAAACCGGTTCTGAAACTGGCAAATACCTTTCCTACGCTGCCGATTTGTCCGCTCGCGACGGTGCTGTGTAATGTATCAACTCGTGCAAGCGACAGTGTGAACACGCTGGAGCGGGCGCGAGAAATAACAGAATATGGCCCTGTGGCGCAGTTGGTTAGCGCGCCGCCCTGTCACGGCGGAGGTCGCGGGTTCAAGTCCCGTCAGGGTCGCCGAACAGCTTGAAAAAGCGGTTCTGGCTAGATAGCTCAGTCGGTAGAGCACACGCCTGAAAAGTGTGGGGTCGCCAGTTCGATCCTGGCTCTAGCCACACTCCGAAACCCCTTTCGCAGCAATGCGGAAGGGGTTTCGCATATAGTCGTCCGCATGTCTGAACACTCGGATTTTTCAGTGCGCAAAAATGAGGCCGAAGGCCAGTACGAAATTCTCGTCGGCGGGGAAGTAGCCGGCTTTGCCACCTACACCGACCGCGATGGGGTGCGCGACCTGCCGCACACGGTGGTAGACCCCAAGTTCCGCGGCGAGGGCCTGTCCAAGCCGCTGATCAAAGCGGCGCTTGACGACGCTAAAGCCGACGGCGTCCAAGTCACCCCGTCCTGCCCCGCCGTGGAGCGCTACATCGAGCAAAACCCCGAATATCGGGAACTGCTGGCGTAGCGCCGCCTAAATGATGTAGTTGCCCGGATTGACGTAGCAGTCCGGGTCCACCAGCCGCACCCGCTCGCCTGTCTTGCGGGGGCGGCTTTTTGCTGGGATACCTACCGCGATCGAGTTTTCCGGCACGTCCTTGGTCACCACCGCGTTTGCGCCGATGGCGGAGCCGGCGCCGATGACCACGGGGCCGAGCACCTTCGCACCGGCGCCGATGGTGACGTTGTCGCCGATGGTGGGGTGGCGCTTCGTCTGCGTGAGCACCTGCCCGCCCAGCGTCACGCCGTGGTAGAGCATGACCCCTTCGCCGATTTCCGCGGTCTCGCCAATGACGATGCCCATGCCGTGGTCGATGAAGAAACGCCGGCCGATGGTTGCGCCCGGGTGAATCTCGATGCCGGTGAAAAAGCGGTTGAGTTGGGCCAGGATGCGGGCAGGGCCCTTCCATCCGCGCTCCCACATGGCGTGGCAGACGCGGTGCACCCAAATGGCGTGCAGGCCGGAATACACCACGGCGTTTTCGACGTCGCCGCGCGCAGCCGGGTCGTGCTCGCGCGCGTTCGCCAGGTCCTCGCGGACAGTGGATACAACCTTTGCGGCCAGGGAAAGCATGGGGCGCAGTGTACCAAGCTGTCCATTTTCTGCGGGGATAAAAATTCCCCCGCGCGTCCGGCGTTGCAACCGGCGGCGCGGGGGAGCGTGAGCTCGTCGCTAAGCAACCAGCGTTTAGTCGCGGATGTCCTCGTAGAGGATGGTGGAGACGTAGCGCTCGCCGAAGTCCGGGATGACCACGACGATGGTCTTGCCCGCGTTCTCCTCTCGCGCGGCGATCTCCAGGGCCGCCTTCACGTTCGCGCCGGCGGAAATGCCGCCGAGGATGGCGTCCTTGACCGCGAGCTCGCGGGAGGTGGACACAGCGTCCTCGTTGGACACGGCGATGATCTCGTCGACCACGTTGCGGTCCAGGGTGCCCGGGATGAAGTTCGCGCCCAGGCCCTGGATCTTGTGCGGGCCGGCCTCGCCCTTGGACAGCAGCGGGGACGCGGCCGGCTCAACGGCTACAGCCTTGACGTCGGACTTCTGCTCCTTCAGATACTTGCCTGCACCGGAGATGGTGCCGCCGGTGCCCACGCCAGCGACGAGGAAGTCGACCTCGCCGTCGGTGTCCTCCCAAATCTCCGGGCCGGTGGTGTCGTAGTGGATCTTCGGGTTGGCCTCGTTTTCAAACTGGCGGGCCAGGATAGCGCCCTCGTTCTGCTCCACCAGCTCGTTGGCCTTTTCCACGGCGCCCTTCATGCCGGCTGCGCCCGGGGTGAGCACGATCTCAGCGCCGTAGGCGCGCAGCAGCACGCGGCGCTCGTTGGACATGGTCTCCGGCATGGTCAGGATGACCTTGTAGCCCTTGGCCGCGCCGGCCAGGGCCAGCGCGATGCCGGTGTTGCCGGAGGTGGCCTCGACGATGGTGCCGCCCGGCTTCAGGTCGCCGGACGCCTCGGCGGCCTCGACGATGGCCTTGCCGATCCGGTCCTTGACGGAGTTGGCCGGGTTGTAGAACTCCAGCTTGGCCAGCACGCGCGCCTTGGCCCCGTGTGCCTCGGTGATGTCCTTGAGCTCCACCAGCGGGGTGCCGCCGATGAGGTCCAAGACGTTGTCTGCGATCTTCGCCATTGTGATCCCCTCCTGGGGTTTCGCGGTTTTGTAGCTTGTGCACGGGACAGCATACACCCGGAATTAGACCGGGCGGTTTGGTTGGGAAAGACAGGTCGGTTCACAAATTGTGTTTGTGCGCGCCAGCTTGCGCGATACTGGAGTATGGGTGGAGCGGGGCTAACTTTGGCTACCCCCGTTCGCGCGATATGATCACTTTTGTTTTTCAGTCCTATTCGGATCCGGGTGTGCCCCAAACGGGTGCCCCCGGAACGGTGGAAGGCGACACGTATGACGATGGATGCGCAACGCATCAAGGACGACGATGACGCGATCCGTGCGGCACTGACCGCTTTGAAGACCGCGACGGGCATTCCGGTTGCCATGTACGGCACATTGTTGGCGGACAACCGAATCCAAATCACCCAGTGGATCGGCCTTCGCACCCCCGCGCTGCAAAACCTCAGCATCGCCGAAGGGGCCGGCGTGGGCGGGCGCGTCGTGTCCACCCGCCGTGCGGTGGGCATCGCCGACTACACCCGCGCCTCCGTCATCTCCCACGAGTACGACCAGCAGATCCAAGACGAGGGCCTGCATTCCATCGTTGCGGTGCCGGTGATCGTGCAGCGCGAGATCCGCGGCGTGCTCTACGTGGGCGTGCACTCGCCGGTGCGGTTGGGCGACAAGGTCATCGAGGAGGTGGCCATGACCGCGCGCACGCTGGAGCAGGAGCTGGCCGTCAACGCCGCTTTGCGCTCGTCGGAAGGCGGCGAGCGCGCGGGTGCGAAGCCCGGCCGGGCCATGAACGGTGCCGAGTGGGAGCAGGTGCGCGCCACCCACTCGAAGCTGCGCATGCTGACCAACCGCGTGGAAGATGAAGCGCTGCGCAAGGAGCTGGAGCAGCTGTGCGAGCAGCTCGTCTCTCCGGTTGCGGTGAAGCAGACCACAAAGCTGTCCGCGCGCGAACTCGACGTGCTCGCCTGCGTGGCGCTCGGCCACACCAACGTGGAGGCTGCGGCCGAGATGGGCATCGGCGCAGAGACGGTGAAGTCCTACCTGCGCAGCGTGATGCGCAAGCTCGGCGCGCACACCCGGTACGAGGCGGTCAACGCCGCCCGCCGCATCGGCGCCCTGCCCTAAGCAGCCGCTTATCGACGTCCCTCCGGTTCGGTACTGTGGCGGACGTGAAAGAACGGTTTTTGGTTTCAGGCGGTGCCCGGCTTGCGGGCGAAGTTCGCGTCGACGGCGCCAAGAACAGCGTGCTCAAGCTGATGGCTGCGGCCCTTCTGGCTGAGGGCACCACCACGCTGCGCAACTGCCCCCAGATCCTGGACGTCCCGCTCATGCGCGACGTGCTTGTGGGGCTGGGCTGCGAGGTAGACATCGAAGGCGACGTCGTGCGCATCTCCACCCCGGCGGAAGTCTCCCCGCACGCGGATTTCGACGCGGTGCGCCAGTTCCGTGCCTCCGTGGCGGTGCTCGGCCCGCTGGTGGCCCGCTGCACTGAGGCGTACGTGGCCCTGCCCGGAGGCGACGCCATCGGCTCGCGCCCGCTGGATATGCACCAATCCGGTCTGGAAAAGCTCGGCGCCACCACCCATATCGAGCACGGTGCCGTGGTCGCCCGCGCGGAAAAGCTCACCGGCGCCGCCATCAAGCTGGACTTCCCGTCCGTCGGCGCAACCGAGAACATCATCACTGCCTCCGTGCTTGCCGAGGGCCGCACCGTCTTAGACAACGCAGCCCGCGAGCCGGAGATCGTGGACCTGTGCTCCATGCTTAACTCCATGGGCGCGCGCATCGAAGGCGCCGGCACGTCCACCATCACCGTCGACGGCGTGGATGCTCTCTCGCCCACCGAGCACACGGTGGTGGGGGACCGCATCGTCGCCGGCACCTGGGCGTACGCCGCCGCGATGACGCAGGGCGACATCACCGTCACCGGCGCCGCGCCCGGCCACCTGCACCTCGCGCTGTCCAAGCTCAAGCTCGCGGGTGCGAATGTGGAGACCTACGACAACGGCTTCCGTGTGCGCATGGACCAGCGTCCCCGCGCCGTGGACTACCAGACGCTGCCGTATCCGGGATTCCCCACTGACCTGCAGCCGATGGCCATTGCGCTGTCCGCGATTGCCGACGGCGTATCCGTCATCACCGAGAACGTCTTCGAGGCGCGCTTCCGCTTTGTGGACGAGATGCTGCGCCTGGGTGCCGAGGCCAACGTGGACGGCCACCACGTGATGCTGCGCGGCGTGGACACGCTGTCGTCCACGGATGTCTGGTCCTCCGACATCCGCGCCGGCGCCGGGCTCGTGCTCGCCGGCCTTGTCGCGGACGGCGTGACCACGGTGCACGAGGTCCACCACATCGACCGCGGATACCCCGCGTTTGTGGAGCAGTTAAACGCACTTGGAGCGCATGTAGAACGCGCCTAAAAACCTGGTTTGTGCTGGGGGTTTGTGTTGTTGTTGGGGTGTGTGTAACTTATATCGAGTCAGCGAGACCGACAACGCCCCGCTGGAGAGCAGATAAAAGGTTCTCTGGTTTGTGTGGCGGGCAGGAAAACAATCGCTGATAGATTCCAAAGTCACTTTGAGGCTGGCTCACGTTGTGTGGGTTGGTTTTGGGTGTGCTGGTGTTGTTTGAGAACTCGATAGTGTGCCAATGTACTTTTGTTGCGTGGGTGTGTTTGCCTGCCTTTTCGTGCACTGTGTGGTGCGTGCCTTTTTAAGGGTGTGTGCCGGTGGTGGCGTGGTTGAATTCCATTGATGGATCGCGTCATTGTTTGGTTCGGTGTGCGTGGGGTGTGGTTTTCATGTTTCACGTATGTTTTCATCGACCCCTTTGTTTTGCCCCGTCGGGTTGGGGTCGGTGGTTTGAACCTTTGTAATTTTTGGATTTTGCCAGTCTGACACTTTTGTGGTGTTGGTTTGGTTTGTTTTTGGTTGGGTATTGGGCTTTTCACGGCCTGTTTCTGCTGAAACATATTTTGTGGAGAGTTTGATCCTGGCTCAGGATGAACGCTGGCGGCGTGCTTAACACATGCAAGTCGAACGGAAAGGCCCAAGCTTGCTTGGGTACTCGAGTGGCGAACGGGTGAGTAACACGTGGGTGATCTGCCCTGCACTTCGGGATAAGCCTGGGAAACTGGGTCTAATACCGGATAGGACCACTTCTTGGATGTTGTGGTGGAAAGTTTTTTCGGTGTGGGATGAGCTCGCGGCCTATCAGCTTGTTGGTGGGGTAATGGCCTACCAAGGCGTCGACGGGTAGCCGGCCTGAGAGGGTGTACGGCCACATTGGGACTGAGATACGGCCCAGACTCCTACGGGAGGCAGCAGTGGGGAATATTGCACAATGGGCGCAAGCCTGATGCAGCGACGCCGCGTGGGGGATGACGGCCTTCGGGTTGTAAACTCCTTTCGCTAGGGACGAAGCGTTTTTGTGACGGTACCTGGAGAAGAAGCACCGGCTAACTACGTGCCAGCAGCCGCGGTAATACGTAGGGTGCGAGCGTTGTCCGGAATTACTGGGCGTAAAGAGCTCGTAGGTGGTTTGTCGCGTCGTTTGTGTAAGCCCGCAGCTTAACTGCGGGACTGCAGGCGATACGGGCATAACTTGAGTGCTGTAGGGGAGACTGGAATTCCTGGTGTAGCGGTGGAATGCGCAGATATCAGGAGGAACACCGATGGCGAAGGCAGGTCTCTGGGCAGTAACTGACGCTGAGGAGCGAAAGCATGGGTAGCGAACAGGATTAGATACCCTGGTAGTCCATGCCGTAAACGGTGGGCGCTAGGTGTGAGTCCCTTCCACGGGGTTCGTGCCGTAGCTAACGCATTAAGCGCCCCGCCTGGGGAGTACGGCCGCAAGGCTAAAACTCAAAGGAATTGACGGGGGCCCGCACAAGCGGCGGAGCATGTGGATTAATTCGATGCAACGCGAAGAACCTTACCTGGGCTTGACATGCACCAGATCGCTACAGAGATGTAGTTTCCCTTTGTGGTTGGTGTACAGGTGGTGCATGGTTGTCGTCAGCTCGTGTCGTGAGATGTTGGGTTAAGTCCCGCAACGAGCGCAACCCTTGTCTTATGTTGCCAGCACGTTATGGTGGGGACTCGTGAGAGACTGCCGGGGTTAACTCGGAGGAAGGTGGGGATGACGTCAAATCATCATGCCCCTTATGTCCAGGGCTTCACACATGCTACAATGGTCGGTACAATGCGCGTGCGAGCCTGTGAGGGTGAGCGAATCGCTGAAAGCCGGTCGTAGTTCGGATTGGGGTCTGCAACTCGACCCCATGAAGTCGGAGTCGCTAGTAATCGCAGATCAGCAACGCTGCGGTGAATACGTTCCCGGGCCTTGTACACACCGCCCGTCACGTCATGAAAGTTGGTAACACCCGAAGCCAGTGGCCTGTCATGGGAGCTGTCGAAGGTGGGATCGGCGATTGGGACGAAGTCGTAACAAGGTAGCCGTACCGGAAGGTGCGGCTGGATCACCTCCTTTCTAAGGAGTTTTTTGTTTGCCCGCAGTTGTGGGTGTGTGGTGGTTGAGTCGCCGAGTGTGTGACTGCCACTGTTTTAAATATTGTTCACTGGGTGGACATGCACCTGTGGGTGGTTGGTTGCCGGCCGAGAATGTGGTTGGTGGTTGGACTGCCTGGTTGTGGGTGTGTGCTGCATGGTGTTGGTGGGCTTGATTGCTTGCGTGATGAGAGTATGTAGTTGGTGCACTGTTGGGTGTCTGGGGCAGCATTGGTTTGTCCTTTTGGGCCCTGCTTTTCTGCTGGTGTGAATGTTTGTGTTTGCGCTGGTGGGGTGGGGTTGTGTTGTGTGAGAACTGTATAGTGGACGCGAGTATCTTTCTTTTTTGTGTTTTGGTGTTTATACCTTGATTGTTTGTGTGTCCGTGTGTTTTGTTACGGGCGTATGGTGGATGCCTTGGCATGCTGAGCCGATGAAGGACGTGTGAGGCTGCGTTATGCCTCGGGGAGTTGCCAACAAAGCGTTGATCCGAGGATGTCCGAATGGGGAAACCCAGCATCAGTTGTGTGGTGTTACCCGCAGGTGAATACATAGTCTGTGTGGGGGTTGACGCGGGGAAGTGAAACATCTCAGTACCCGTAGGAGAAGAAAACAATTGTGATTCCGTGTGTAGTGGCGAGCGATAGCGGATGAGGCTAAACCGTGTGCGTGTGATACCTGACAGGGGTTGCGTGTGCGGTGTTGTGGGGCGTAGACGTTTGCAGGCTGTCGACTGTGAGCATGATTTATACGTGTCAGCGGAAGCATCTGGGATGGTGCACCGGAGTAGGTGATGAGTCCTGTACGTGAAGGCATGTGTGGTTGTGTTGTTTATGTTTTCCCCGAGTAGCAGCGGGCTCGTGGAATCTGCTGTGAATCTGCCGGGACCACCCGGTAAGCCTAAATACTCAGTGTGACCGATAGTGAATTAAGTACCGTGAGGGAATGGTGAAAAGTACCCCGGGAGGGGAGTGAAAGAGTTCCTGAAACCATGCGCTTACAATCCGTCAGAGCACCGTTTGTGTGTGATGGCGTGCCTTTTGAAGAATGAGCCTGCGAGTCAGCGGCATGTCGCGAGGTTAACCCGCCTGTGGGGGAGCCGTAGCGAAAGCGAATCCGAAGAGGGTGGCAAGTGGCATGTCCTGGACCCGAAGCGGGGTGATCTACCCATGGCCAGTGTGAAGCAGCTGTAAGAGGTTGTGGAGGCGCGAACCCACTTAGGTTGAAAACTGAGGGGATGAGCTGTGGGTAGGGGTGAAAGGCCAATCAAACTCCGTGATAGCTGGTTCTCCCCGAAATGCATTTAGGTGCAGCGTGATGTGAGCTTGCCGGAGGTAGAGCTACTGGTTGGTTGAGCGGGACTATCATCTTAGCGACGTCAGCCAAACTCCGAATACCGGTTTATAGTGTTGCATTGCAGTGAGACTGTGGGGGATAAGCTTCATAGTCGAGAGGGAAACAGCCCAGATCGCCGGTTAAGGCCCCTAAGGGTGTGCTAAGTGGAAAAGGATGTGGGATCGCGAAGACAGCCAGGAGGTTGGCTTAGAAGCAGCCATCCTTGAAAGAGTGCGTAATAGCTCACTGGTCGAGTGGTTCCGCGCCGACAATGTAGTGGGGCTCAAGCACACCGCCGAAGCCGCGGCAAACATTTTTTGTTTGGGTAGGGGAGCGTCGTGTGTGGGGTGAAGCCGTACCGGAAGGAGCGGTGGACTGCATGCGAGTGAGAATGCAGGCATGAGTAACGAATGGCAAGTGAGAATCTTGCCCGCCGGATGACTAAGGGTTCCTGGGTCAAGTTCGTCTTCCCAGGGTGAGTCGGGTCCTAAGGCGAGGCCGACAGGCGTAGTCGATGGTCAACGGGTTGATATTCCCGTACCCGTATGCACGCGCCCAGTATCGAAGCGGTGATACTAACCACCCTGACCCGCCGACAGTGTTCCACCCTTGCGGTGGGATGGTTGGTGGTGATGCGTGGGGCCTGATCCGTTGTAGGTCAGTGATGGGGTGACGCAGTGAGGTAGCCTATGCCGCTGATTGGATTGCGGTGCAAGCGTGTGGCACGACAGCTAGGTCAAATCCGGCTGTCACAAGTGTGAGGCGTGATGCGTAAACCCGAATGGGTGAAGTTGGTGATCCTGGACTGCCGAGAAAAGCCTCTAGCGATGTGTGTGTACGGCCCGTACCCATAACCGACACAGGTGGTCAGGTAGAAAATACTCAGGCGAGCGGGTGAACTGTGGTTAAGGAACTCGGCAAAATGCCCCCGTAACTTCGGGAGAAGGGGGACCTCAACGCGTTGCCTTCCATACGGTTGGTGTGCGTGTTGGGGTCGCAGAGAAGAGAGGGGAGCGACTGTTTATCAAAAACACAGGTCCGTGCGAAGACGGTTAAGTTGATGTATACGGACTGACGCCTGCCCGGTGCTGGAAGGTTAAGAGGACCCGTTAGGACTTTTGTCCGAAGCGGAGAATTTAAGCCCCAGTAAACGGCGGTGGTAACTATAACCATCCTAAGGTAGCGAAATTCCTTGTCGGGTAAGTTCCGACCTGCACGAATGGCGTAACGACTCCCCTGCTGTCTCAACCACAGGCCCGGTGAAATTGCAGTACGAGTAAAGATGCTCGTTTCGCGCGGCAGGACGAAAAGACCCCGGGACCTTCACTATAGCTTGGTATTGGCATTCGGTGCGGTTTGTGTAGGATAGGTGGGAGACTTGGAAGCATGCACGCCAGTGTGTGTGGAGTCGTTGTTGAAATACCACTCTGACCGTAGTGGATATCTAACCTTGGCCCATGATCTGGGTTGGGGACAGTGCCTGGTGGGTAGTTTAACTGGGGCGGTTGCCTCCCAAAATGTAACGGAGGCGCCCAAAGGTTCCCTCAGCCTGGTTGGCAATCAGGTGTTTAGAGTGTAAGTGCACAAGGGAGCTTGACTGCGAGACTTACAAGTCGAGCAGGGACGAAAGTCGGGACTAGTGATCCGGCACCTACTTGTGGATGTGGTGTCGCTCAACGGATAAAAGGTACCCCGGGGATAACAGGCTGATCTTCCCCAAGAGTCCATATCGACGGGATGGTTTGGCACCTCGATGTCGGCTCGTCGCATCCTGGGGCTGGAGTAGGTCCCAAGGGTTGGGCTGTTCGCCCATTAAAGCGGCACGCGAGCTGGGTTCAGAACGTCGTGAGACAGTTCGGTCTCTATCCGCCGCGCGCGTTGAAACTTGAAGAAGGCTGTCCCTAGTACGAGAGGACCGGGACGGACGTACCTCTAGTGTGCCAGTTGTTCCGCCAGGAGCACGGCTGGTTGGCTACGTACGGGAGGGATAACCGCTGAAAGCATCTAAGCGGGAAGCCTGTTTTAAGATGAGGTTTCATTTGAGGTTCCCAGAAGACGACTGGGTTGATAGGCCGGACCTGGAAGCACAGCAATGTGTGGAGGCGACCGGTACTAATACACCAATAAACACCAACACCAAACAACCAACATAGGGTTGTAAACACCGCACGAAACACAACGATTGTGCTCGCGTCCACTGTGCAGTCACTGACACAACACACCAACCACCACGCTGGTTGGCCGAACAACTGCATACACCAGTCGCACACGCGACCCAGGCATGCCCCCCAAGGTGTGTCGGTGGTTGATAGCGGCGGGGAAACGCCCGGTCCCATTCCGAACCCGGAAGCTAAGCCCGCCCGCGCCGATGGTACTGCCCCCGGGAGGGAGTGGGAGAGTAGGTTACCGCCGACCCAACAACTTCACAATAAAGCACCCGCCGTTGATCACCACCACGATGACCAACAGCGGGTGCTTTCACATGCCTACACACCGCCGGCGCACCGGCGCCCGCATTGCGGACAACCAGACCGACTCCAATCATTGGTCACGACCCATGAAGCGGAGACCGATGCGTTGCAGCCGTTGCGTTGCGGACCGCCCCACTGCGGACTCCACATTGCGGACAACCAGACCGACTCCAATCATTGGTCAGCCCCCAACAACCCGAGCGCAATGCGTTGCGGAACCAGTACGGGCGCCAACGCCGACTCTCCTCGGCGAGAAAGTCGAGTACGGGACGTCGAATGCATCCCCGTACACGCGCGGACTCGACCTCCGCTACTCGACCAACACCAACACCGCGCACGCTGACTTCCGCATTGCGGACAACGACACCCGCACCAACAATAGGGCACGCCCACCAACCAAGCTGGTTCATCAGGCGGCTTTCGGCCCGGAGGCTACCAGTTGCGGACTCACCCCTTGCGGAATCCCCGAATTGCAGGCCAGGCCACCCAACACACGTCCGCCGACGCGCACGATCTGACACAACCCCAATCGCCACCAGGCACAACACCGCCGGAAAACCGCCACAACGTCAAATCATGCGCAAACCCCACCGAACACCACCCCGACCACCAGGCCACCAAGCAGACCCGTGCCCACCAGCCCCACACACCGTCCCGGTCCCCACCACCGTCCCGCCCCAGATACAAGAGGGATCCGGCCCGAAGGACCACCGTCGCCGCCAAAGAATGCCCCTCCACCTCGCTGATTCCTCCCGGGCGGCCAGCGACTATGCCACAGATGAGGCGCTGTCTCTGGTGCGTATAGTCCCAGGAAGGAAGCATCGCAGAGAAAGGGCGCTGATGGTTGAGGCGGCGGCGCGGGCGGTAGGCCTGGTCAAGAAGTATGGGCGCGGGGACACGGAGGTGGTCGCGCTCGATGGCGTCGATGTGGAGTTCGCTCGTAATGAGTTCACGGCCATTATGGGCCCGTCGGGCTCGGGAAAGTCCACGCTCATGCACGTGATGGCGGGGCTGGATTCCGCGACGTCTGGGTCGGCGTTGATCGGTGATACCGACTTGTCGCGGCTGAACGACAAAGAGTTGACGGCGCTGCGCAGGGACCGCTTGGGGTTCATTTTCCAGTCGTTTAACTTGGTGCCCACGCTCACCGCCGCGGAAAATATCACGTTGCCCACGGATATCGCGGGCCGGAAGGTGGATCAGGCGTGGTTTGAGCAGGTCACTGATCGTCTGGGGTTGTCGCAGCGGTTGGGGCACCGGCCGGCGGAGCTCTCCGGAGGTCAGCAGCAGCGTGTGGCGTGCGCCCGCGCACTGGTGTCGCGCCCGGAGCTCATCTTCGGCGATGAGCCGACGGGCAACCTGGATTCGAATGCGTCGCGCGAGGTGCTGGACATCCTTCGCACTGCGGTCGACGCGGACGGGCAGACGGTGGTCATTGTCACCCACGATGCGCGCGCCGCGGCGTATGCGGACCGGGTGATTTTCCTCCGAGACGGCAACATTGTCGACGAGATGCGCAACCCGGACATGGATGCCATCCTCCGCGTCATGGCCGGCATGGAGGACTGATGGCCAACACGCTGACGAAGGTCTCGCTGCGCAACGTCGCGGCGCACAAGCTTCGCCTCGCGCTGACTGTGTTGGCGGTGGTGTTGGGCACGGCGTTCCTCTCGGGTGCGCTGATGCTTACCAACATGCTCTCGTCCACGTTCGATTCGGCGGTGGACACCGCGTTCGAGGACGTTGATGCGGTGGTGCGTCCGGGCGAGGGCAGCGGCTCTATCGACATGGACACGTTCAACGCCGTGAAGGCGGATGCGGATGTCGAGCGGGTGAATGTGTTCGCGGATGAGCCGGTGGTCGTCGCTAGGCAAGACGAAGTTGCGATTCAGACGCAGCTCGGCACCTCGCGCTTGATGCCGTACTACGGCGCAGATGAGGCGGTGGGGCGTGCGCCTGTGCTTGTCGACGGCTCCGCTCCCACCGCCCCCGGAACCGTCGCCGTCAACGCGAACGGCGCGCAGCACTACGGCATCGAGATGGGCGAGCGGCTCATCGTGGTGGACAAGGACGGCCGCAACGAGTTCACAGTCAGCGGGCTCTACGACGACCCGATGGCGCAGGAGACCTCGCTGGTGCTGCGGATCGGGGAGGACGGTTTCCGTGACGCGTACACGAACGGGAAGTCTGTGCCGGGGATGACGGTGCAGGGCTCGCCGGAGGTCGTCGAGAGGCTGCAGGCGAACTTCCCGGGGGTGGAGGTCCGGGAGGGCGCGGAGGTCGCGAGTGAGATCTCTGCGCAGATCCGCGATGGATTGAGCTTTGTCAGCTACTTCTTGGTCGCGTTCGGCCTGGTGGGGCTGCTGGTGGGGACGTTCCTCATCGCGAACACGTTCTCCATGATTGTGGCGCAGCGCACCCGTGAGTTCGCGCTGCTGCGCGCGCTCGGCGCATCTCGGGGCCAGATCACACGCTCGGTGGCGTTCGAATCCGTGCTGGTGGGTCTGGCCGGTTCCGCACTCGGTGTGGTCGGAGGCGCGGGGCTGGTGGCGCTGATCCGGGTGGTCATGGGCGCGAACGGGATGCCCTTGCCGGATGCGGGGACCGGCCTGTCTGCGCAGGCGGTCATCGTTCCGGTTGTGGTGGGCACGCTGGTGACGGTGCTGTCCGCGCTCGCGCCGGCGCGGCGGGCCGGGCAGGTGCGTCCAGTGGAGGCCATGCGCTCCAGCGAGGCCGCCGCGCCGCAGCCGTTGCGGTTGCGCACGGTGGCCGGCCTGATTCTGGTGGCGGCCGGTGTTGTCGCCGCGGCCTACGCGATGGGGTGGGGCGACGGAGCGACCGGCCGGCGAGCTGGCCTGGTGGGCGTTGCCGCACTGGCCGCGATCACCGGCCTGTTTCTGGCCGGGCCCGCGCTGAGCCTGCCTGTCGTGCCGCCTTTGGGCAGGATCATCGGCGCGCCGTTCGGGGCGGTGGGCAAGCTCGCGTCCACGAACACGCGACGGAATCCGCGGCGCACCGCCACCACGGCGTTCGCGCTCATGCTCGGCATCGCGCTGGTGACGGTCATCGGCATGTTGGGCGCCTCGATGAAGCAGTCGGTCGACGACGTGGCCACCAGCGAGGTCAGCGCCGATTTCGTGCTCTCCGGACCGCAGAACGGAGTCTTCCCCCTGCCGGACGATTTGCCGGAGAGGTTGGCCGAGGTCGACGGCGTCGGCGAGACGGTCAGCTTTACTCAGGCTCCGATCTCCGTCGACGGGCAGTTTGGCTACCAGCTCGGCTCCCTCGGCATGACCGACGTGCTGCAGGGCGACCCTGCACAACTGATCAACCTCCACATGGTAGAGGGCAGCTCCAGCCTGGACGGCAACACGGTCATCGCGCCGTTGCACGTCGCCGAGGAGCATGGCTGGCACGTCGGCGACACCCTGGCCGTGGCCGGGCCGAACGGCCAAGTGATAGACGCCACCTTGAGCGGGGTGTTCGAGGGGTCGAATATTTTGCAGTCCTTCGTTGTGTCCGACGAAGCTGCCGCTGCCACCGGCGCGCGCGGTGCGGGGCGCACCCTCATGATCGGCGTGAACAACGCCGGCGACGTGGACGACGCACAGTTGCGCGCGAACCTGGAAGAGGCGGTGCGCCACGACATTGTGGTGCAGGTGCGTTCCACGCAGGACATGAGCGGGGAGGTCTCCGCCATGATCGACCAGATGCTGTTTATCCTCTACGCGCTGCTTTCGCTGGCCGTGGTGATCGCCGCGTTGGGCATCGTGAACACGCTGACCCTCTCGGTGATCGAGCGTCGCCAGGAGATCGGCATGCTGCGCGCCGTGGGCACGCAGCGCCGGCAGGTCCGCACCATGATCACGCTCGAGTCGGTGCAGATGACTGTCTACGGCGCGGTGCTCGGCGTACTGCTCGGCTTGGGGCTCGGGTGGGCGTTCCTCACCGTCCTCGAGGCGAAGGGCTTGACGGCGGTCATCGTTCCGTGGGAGCTTGTCGGCGCTGTGTTAGCCGGGTCCTTCCTGCTGGGGCTGCTCGCAGCGGTGTGGCCGGCAAGCAGGGCGGCGAAGACCCCGCCTTTGGACGCCATCGCCGAGTAGGCGCCGCTTATTGGAAGCCGACGCTGGCCCAATGCACGCCCACGGCTGCCGCGCCCACGGCGGCCAGGGCAGTGCCCAAGCCGTACTTTATGGCGAGGGGGAACTCGGCGGCTTTGACCATCTCGCCGAGCTGGCGCGCCAGAAGGGACAGGGTGGACAGCGCACCGGCGAAGCCGACTCCGACGGCGGTGCGCCACATCCCCGGTGCAGCGACCGAGAAGCCGATGACGGCGGAGGCGGCGATGTTGGCGGCGAAGGTGGCCGCCAAGGGGTGGTGGATCTCGCGCATGAGCAGCCAGCGGGTAAAACCGCCGACCACACCGCCGGCGAAGACCGCGGCTGCGCCTTCGAGTGTGGGAAGCAGGTTAAGCATGCTGGCGCTCCCGGGTCGCGTCGCCGGCGAGCCACGCTAGTGTGGCGGTGACCAGGCTGAGCACGATGATGAACACCGCCCACAGCGGGGAGTTGGTGGTGGCGGCAAGCGCGACGGCGGATAAGGTGCTGAACCCGCCGAGGAAACCGACGCCCCAGAATGCGCCGGGGCGCCACAGCCCCATGGCGTAGCTGGCAATCAGGTTCACCGCGAACGTGACGGTCAGGGCCAGCGCTTCCGGGGTGGAGGGGTTGACCCAAATGAGCACGATGTAGCGGGCGAGTGCTCCGAGCCCTGCACCGAGCCCTACAAAAAGGCCGGTTTCCAGGTCGTCGAAGTGCATATTCACCCAGTGTAGCCCCTAGCCGCCGAAGGCTCGAAGGCCCCAGTGCATGCCGAACCAGGCGCTTAAGACACCCAGGACCGCGACGCGCACCGCGTAGCGCTGGGCTTGACGCTTTCGGCCGGCGGTAAGCAGGTCGCCGAGTTCTCGGGCGAAGGTGGACCAGGTGGACAATGCTCCGGCGAAACCCGCCCCGAGCGCGAGCTGCCAGGCTGCGGGGGCGGTGACTGCGAAGCCGGCGATGGCGCAGGCGACCACGTTGGCGGCGGCCGTGGCGGCGCGAGGATGGTCGATCAGCCGGGTCAGCCCGAAACGAGCCATGCCGCCCAACGCGGCGCCGGCGAAGACTACCGCCAGGGTGAGGGCTAATCCGTACCAGCTAGCCATAGCGCCGCTCCCGGAGGGTGTGGCCGAGAAGGTAGGAAGCTATAGACGTCGCAAAGCTGAGCACGACGACGGCGAGCGCGACCAGCGCGCTGGAGCGCATCGCCGTCACCGAGATTGCGGAGTAGGTGGTAAAACCGCCCAGGAACCCGGTGCCCCACAGCGGGCCCGGCTTGTACAGGCCCATGGCGAAGCAGCCGAGGATGTTTACGGCGAAGGTCAGCGCGAGCGCCGTGGTGGTGCCGGGCACGGCCGCGAGCAGCACGCACTGCCTGAGTACGGCCCCAAGGCCCGCCCCGAGGCCGACGAGCAGCGCAGTCCGGAAAGTGTCCACCATCGCGAGCTTAGTGCCAGTCCAGCTTCTGCTGTTCGACGAAGTCGGCGACCTCTTCCGGCGACTTTTTCAAGTGCGGGTCCCAGGCGAGGTACTCGCGGGTCTCGCGCACCACGATGCCGGACAAAAGCAGCAGGCCGATCAGATTCGGGATGGCCATCAACCCGTTGGACAGGTCGGAGAACGTCCACGCCAGCTCCAGCGACGCCACCGCGCCGACGAAGGACAAGGCGGTGAAGAACATGCGGTAGGGGATGGACGCCCAGTCGCCGAACAGCGCCACGATGGCGCGCTCGCCGTAGTAGGACCAGCCCAAGATGGTGGAAAACGCGAAGAAGATCAGCGCGACGGAGACGATCAGGCTGCCCCACTCGCCGGGCAGGGCCGTCTCGAAGGCGGTCGCGGTCATGATCGCGGCCTGGTCGCGGCCCATGTCCCAGGTGCCGGCGGTGACGATGACCAGGCCGGTGATGGTGGCAACGAGGATGGTGTCGATGAACGTCTGCGTCATGGACACCAGCGCCTGGCGCGCCGGGTGCTGCGTCTTCGCGGCCGCGGCGGCGATCGCGGCGGAGCCCATGCCGGACTCGTTGGAGAAGATGCCGCGGGCCACACCGAACTGGATGGCCAGCATGATGCCGGAACCGACGAAACCGCCGGTGGCCGCGGTGCCGGTGAACGCGTCGGCGAAGATGGTGGTGATGGCCGCCGGTACCCGGTCCGCCATGAGCGCCAGCGCGGTGATGCCGCCGCCGACGTAGATGACGATCATCAGCGGCACGAACGCCGCGGTGATTTTGCCGATGCCCTCGATGCCGCCGAGCACGGCCGCGCCGACGGCGAAGAAGATGACCACGCCGGCGACGTTGGCGCTGATGCCGAAGGCGTCGTGCATGCCCGCAGCGATGGAGTTGCCCTGGGCGAGATTGCCGATGCCGAAGGAGGCGAAGATGGTGAACAGGGTAAACGCCGCGGCGAGGAATTTGCCGAAGCGGCCGCCGACACCGGTTCTTAAGTACTCGTGCGGCCCGCCCTGCTGCTTGCCCTTCTTGTCGGTGGTGCGGAAGCGCACGCCCAGGTAGGCCTCGGAGTACTTCGAGGCCATGCCGACGATGCCGGTGAGCCAGATCCAAAACAGCGCGCCGGGCCCGCCGATGGAGATCGCGGTGGCCACGCCGACAATGTTGCCGGTGCCCACCGTGGCGGCCAGGGCGGTGGTCAGGGCCTGGTAGTTGGAGATGTCGCCGGCGCCTTCTTCGGCCTTGTCCACGAACGCGTGGCGGGTGGCGCGGCCGAGGGTGCGGAACTGGATGCCGCGCAGGCGGATGGTCAAAAACAGGCCGGTGCCCAGCAGGAGGGGGATGAGCAAGAACGGTCCCCAGACGAAGGTGGAAATAGCACTGAGGATGTCGTTCAAGTTGTCAGCCATGAGCAGTAGTAAAACATACAGTGCGGTGAATAATATATAGGTGGCAGGAAATACATTCACGGGCGATGATGGTGGGAAGGACTCTGCCTGAGACACAAGGAGCATTCCCATGGCACACCAACGCGCCGGACAGCCCGCCCGCGACGAAGACCTCATCGACATCGCCGAGGTGGTCACCGCCTACTACACCCGTGACATCGACCCGGAAAACCCGGACCAGCAGGTCGCCTTCGGCACCTCCGGCCACCGCGGTTCATCCCTGGACAACGCGTTCAACGAGGCGCACATCCTGGCCACCACGCAGGCGATCGTGGACTACCGCCGCGGCGAGGGCATCGACGGGCCGGTCTACATCGGCCGCGACACCCACGCCCTGTCCGAGCCGGCGATGGTCTCCGCGCTCGAGGTGCTCATCGCCAATGGGGTGCCGGTGCTTGTCGACGCTAAAGGGCGCTACACGCCCACCCCGGCCGTCTCCCACGCCATCCTGACCCACACCGGCGGCAAGGCCGACGGCATTGTGGTGACCCCGTCGCACAACCCGCCGCGCGACGGCGGTTTCAAATACAACCCGCCCACCGGCGGCCCGGCGCCAGCAGAAGCCACCGACTGGATTGCCAAGCGCGCCAACGAGTACATCGCAGCAGGCCTCGACGGTTTGAAGCGCACCTCCGTCAGCGGCGTGCTGGACGAGCGCGCCGGGAAGTTCGACTACCTCGACCACTACGTTTCCGACCTGGGCAACGTGGTGGACATGGACGCGATCAAGGCATCTGGCCTGCACATCGGCGCTGACCCGATGGGTGGGGCGTCCGTGGACTACTGGGGCGCGATCGGCGAGCGCTACGGGCTGAACCTCGAGGTGGTCAACCCGCACGTGGACGCAACCTGGCGGTTTATGACGCTGGACACCGACGGCAAGATCCGCATGGACTGCTCCAGCCCGAACTCCATGGCCTCGCTGGTGCGCAACCGAGACAAGTTCGACCTGGCCACCGGCAACGACGCGGACGCGGACCGCCACGGCATCGTCACCCCCGACGCGGGCCTGATGAACCCGAACCACTACCTGGCCGTGGCCATCGAGTATCTGTTTAGCCACCGCGACGGCTGGGCGGATGGCACCGCGGTGGGCAAGACCCTGGTGTCGTCTTCCATGATCGACCGCGTCGTCGCGTCGCTCGGCCGCGAGCTGGTGGAAGTGCCTGTCGGCTTCAAGTGGTTCGTGCCGGGGCTTATCGACGGCACGATCGGCTTCGGTGGCGAAGAGTCCGCCGGCGCGTCGTTTTTGCGCAAGGACGGCACCGTCTGGTCCACCGACAAAGACGGGCTGATCATGGACCTGCTCGCAGCGGAAATCACCGCCGTGACGGGCAAGACGCCGTCCGCGCGTTACGCGGAGCTTGAGACCGAGTACGGTGCCCCCGCCTACGCGCGTATCGACGCCCCGGCCGGCCGCGAGGAAAAGGCCAAGCTGAAGGCGCTGTCTGCGGACCAGGTTGGGGCGGATGCGTTGGCGGGCGAAGCTATCGTCGCAAAGCTGACTGAAGCTCCCGGCAACGGTGCCGCCATCGGCGGGTTGAAGGTGACCACCGACAACGCGTGGTTCGCCGCGCGGCCCTCCGGCACCGAGGACAAGTACAAGATCTACGCCGAATCCTTCAAGGGCGACGCGCACTTGAAGCAGGTGCAAGAGGAAGCGCAGGCGCTCGTTTCTGAAGTTTTGGGCAGCTAGTGGAGTAACGTACGACCTGTGAGCACAACGACAACCCCCGCGCCCGAGCGCAACACGAAAGAACTGGTGCTGGACGTCCTGTCCGCACTCGCGCGCTTCTTCATGGCGTACGTGTGGCTGGACGCCGGCATCGCGAAACTCGGCGTCCCCCTCGACGTGACCAAGACCATCGAGGCCTACGAGATTTTCACCCCCGACTGGTCCTACCTGCTGGCGCACATCATCGGCCCGCTCGAAGTGGCCGGCGGCCTGCTGCTGCTTCTAGGCATCAAGCTGCGCTGGTCCGGCAAGGTGTCAATCATCGTGCTGACGCTGTTCATCATCGGCATGCTGTCCGCCTGGCAGCGCGGGCTGGTCATCGACTGCGGCTGCTTCGACCCTTCCCAGGCAGGCGAAGGCGAGAGCAACCTGCTTGTCACCGTGGCGCGAGACCTGGGCTACATCGCCATCACCGGGTTTATGATGTGGCGCCCGTTTAAGAAGTTCGCTATCTACCCCTAAACTTGAGCGGGTAGACAGTACCCGTCATGCCATCCGGCACGCACAACAGGAGAGAACTGTGACCACACGCAAAGTGGAAAACCCGAACAAGAAGGGCAACACCGCCTTCATCTGGGCGGTCCTCGCCGTCCTGGCTATTGCCCTCGTGGTGATCGGCCTCATCGTCTTCAACGGCCGCGAAAACCGCAGCGCCGCAATCCAAGAAGAGATGATCGACGTCGAGGGCATCAACGTTGCCTGGGACGGGGAGGAGAACACCATCCACCTCACCGGCGACAACGCCGACGCGAAGACCGCCGAGCTGTTTGAAGACTTCTCCTGCACCCACTGTGCGGACCTGCACATCGCCACCGACGAGGCAATGCTGGAGAAGCTCAAGGCTGGCGAGATCAACGTCGACCTGCGCCCGATGACCGCCCTGGATCAAGGCCAGGAGGGTCACTCCACCAAGGCGCTCGCTGCCGAGCTGGCGCTGATCGCCAACGGCGACCTGGCGCAGGCGTTCACCGTCCGCGACTACCTGTTCCAGAACCAGCAGTCCGCGTACAACAAGTACGACAACGACGGCTTCGCCGACCTGGCCAAGGACTACGAGGCCTCCGACGCTGCCATCCAGGACATCCGCGACGGCAAGTACATCGAGACCGCCAAGCGCATGGGCTCCGAGAACATGAAGTACCAGGAGGACGAGACCGGCGATGCATGGACCCCGCGCGTCCTGGTCGACGGCAAGGACATCGAGGACATCGAGGGCAAGCGTGACAACTGGCCGGAGACCCTGGCCGGCATGTAAGCCTTTCGGCTAGCGTTTTCACCGCCTCACTCCGGCCCCGGGGTGGGGCGGTTTCTCTTTCCCGCTGGGGATTTGGAGGCCCGCGTGCCCGGCTGTATATTTACGTGAGTTATCCAAGGGGCTATGGCGCAGTTGGTAGCGCACCACACTGGCAGTGTGGGGGTCACGGGTTCGAATCCCGTTAGCTCCACTCCACAACTACATATTCATGGGGCTATGGCGCAGTTGGTAGCGCACCACACTGGCAGTGTGGGGGTCACGGGTTCGAATCCCGTTAGCTCCACGTAAGACGAGAAAATCGAAACTGCCCCGCCTGATGGCGGGGCAGTTTTGTTTCTGCGGTGACGTGGGCCGTACAGGGAGCATGAAAGTCAGACTCCCGATCATTGGCGGATGTGCTCGGAGGCAAGTCGCGCGAAGATGAGGGTGTCGGTCCATTCGCCCTTGCTGAACCAGTCCTGGACGTGATGCGCTTCGAGCCGGAGCCCGACACGACGAGCCAGTGCTGCCGAGGCGTTGTTTCGGGCATCCATCTGCGCGGTGACGCGGTGGAGCCGGTAGTGGTCAAACCCGAGGGCGAGTACTGCTCGGACGGCTTCGCTGGCGAAACCTTGCCCATCGTGCGCCGGGTCGAGAACCCACCCAATCTCGCCTTGACGGTGCTCGTGATCGGTGAGCCAGAGGGCGACGTCTCCGATCGGGACGCCGTCATGCTCGATGACCAGCGCAAGCGCACCAGTCTCGCCATCGATGTCAGTCTTCGCTAGGCGTTCGGTGAGCTTGTCGTGGGTGACTTCCGCGGTCCATGGCTCGTCCAACAGGTAGCGGGCAAAGTCGGGTTGCGAGTACAGCTCGTGAAGCCATTCGGCATCGTCGGCGTTATGCGGACGGAGATGGAGTCGCTCCGTCACCAACGGTCACTGGGCGGTGGGTACGAGATAGCGCCGGTAATGGAACAACTCCTCCTGCTGTCCTGCGGGCGTGGTCCCGACAGCTCGCTCGACCTCACGGAACCCTGCGTTGGTCAAGCACCGCTGGGAGGCCTTGTTCTCCAGGAGCGTGCGTGCTGTCAAGGTTCGCAGTCCACTGTTGCATGCGAAGCGTGATGCCAACTCCAGGCCCCGACGAGCGTGCCCTGCTCCCCGCGCATCCGGATGAATCCAGAACCCGACCTCGGCAGCCTCGGAGCTGACGTCGAAGAGCACCAAGGAGCCCACAAACCGGTCCGTCTCGGCATCGACAAGTGCGAGGACTGCCAGCGTGCCGGATGACAGACCCTTAGCAACCTCGTCACGGATCATCCGTCGCACGGACTCTGGGGTGTATTCGGACTCGGGTAGGTGGCCGAAGCGCCGCACAGCTTCATCCTTGGTGCCGGCTGCATACGCGTCTGCATCCAGCTCAGAGAGGGGCCGTAGGCGAGTGTTCTCAAAGGTGATCGGGAGGGTGGTGGCATCCAGCATGTGCTAAACCTAACATAGAATGGATAGCTAACTGAAGCGTGTTTGGTTAGGTTGGTGGGGTGAGCTACTGGGAACACCGCAAACCTGTACGACGCCTCCGCGCAGTGGACATCGGGGAGGTTGCGAGGGCATCGGTGAAGCTGCTGGACGAAGGCGGGTTGAGGGCCCTCACCCTGCGATCTGTGGCGCAACAGGTGGGTGTCGCTCCAGCCAGCCTGTACTCCCGCGTCGAATCCGTCGACGATCTGTTTGACCTCGCCCTCGACACAGCGCTTGCAGACGATCCCGTGATGTCCGAGTCGATCCGCAGCGCCGACCTGCCTGACCTGATGCACGCCTTCTTCGCGCACCTCACGACCCACCGGTGGGCCGGTCAGGTCATCGGTATGCGCGCTCCCAGGGGCCCGGCGTACCTGGCCCTTTCCGAGCGGATGTGCGTCCTGCTCGAACAAGCGGGTACCCCGGATCCGCTGGGAACTGCCTACCGTTTGTCCAACCTGGTGATTGGTGCCTCGCTGACCGCACCCATGGCATCTGACGAGAAGCGCGTCGCCATTGACCCTGACCAAGCTCCTACCTATGCGCGGCTCCACGCGACGCACCACATAAGCCCACGCGAGATTCTCTCCGACGGCATCACGGCACTCCTGTCGTGAGGGGGCCTTTTGATTCGGGGCTGCCCTGCGTTGCTGATGGCCACGGGCTGGTCTCCGTGAGAGTGCGCCGCTTCGCAATGCGCCGATAGTCGGACGGGCTGATCCCGACGATGCCCGGCTGTTCGGCCGGGCAGTTTTTGCGTTGCGGGGCGGCGCTACTGAGCGGCCTGGCGCATGCCTTCGAAGTATGCGTTGCCGTCAGCGCCGGTGTAGCAGGCGTGTGAATCAACGGGCCACACGTCGCGCGCTTGCTCGCACGTGAACAGGCTCCCGTAGGGGCCGAGGGTGGCCCACTCCATGGCCGGCGGGCCGGATTGCGCCGGAGCGGGCTGCGCCGGTGCCTGCTGCTGGGGCGCGGGTTCGGGTGCTTGCTGTTGTTGGTTCGCGGCCTCGCGTTCGGCTGCTTCGCGCTCCGCTGCCTCGCGCTCCGCTGCCTCGCGTTCGGCTGCCTTTCGCTCGGCCGCTTCTCGTTCTGCTGCTTCACGTTCCGCTGCCTTTCGCTCGGCAGCCTCACGTTCGGCCGCTTTGCGCTCGGCTTCCGCGGATTTCGACGCTGCTGCGGCGGAGGAGGACGCGGCCGCCGCGGAGGACGACGAGGCGGCGGCCTCCTTTTCCTCGGCTTCCTTGTCTAAACGCTTGAGGGCGGCGTCGAGCTCCTCGCGGTTGATGATGCCGTCGCCGTCGGCGTCGTCGGACGCATCGAGCTTGTGGCTGAGCTGGCGCATGTCGGATTCGCACCCGTCGTCGCCGTCGCACACTGCGGAGGCGATAGCGGGGCTGGTGCCAGCGATGATGTCGGATGAGTTGCCGCAGGAGGCCAAGGTAAGAGCCGCGGCGCAGGCGAGGACGGTGGTGAGTTTCCGGTGCATGGCTAGGAGTGTAGCGCGATCTCATCGGCCGGGAGCTACGCTGAACTGCATGTTTGCGTCACCGATCGGGCTGTTGCGCTTCGTCGCCAGTGAGCGCGGCCTCACCCGCGTGTGCTTCGAGGGGGAGCAGCTGCCTATCGACGAACCTTCGGACCACCCCGTAGCCACCCAAGAGCTTACCGAGTACTTCGCCCGCACACGCCGGGAGTTCACCGTGCCGCTCGACCTGCAGAACGTGACTGAGTTTCGGGCTGCGGTGCTGCGGGAGCTGGCGAAAGTCCCGTACGGGGAGACCACGTCCTACGCGGAACTCGCCCGCGCGGTGGGCAACCCCAAGGCGGTGCGCGCGGTGGGCAGCGCGTGCGCCACCAACCCGCTGCCGTTGTTCATCCCGTGCCACCGGGTGCTGCGCAGCGACGGCCAACTTGGCGGTTACCGTGGCGGGACAGAGGCAAAACGTTTCTTGCTGCGATTGGAGGGCATCGATGTCTGACACGTTTGTGAAGCACGGCAGCGCGCCGGGGGCCGCAGCCGCGGAGGCGGCGTATCTGCGCTGGCTGCGCGAGGGCTCCACCGCGGTGGTGGAGGTGCTGGAGCTGGATGAGGACGCGAACACGCTGACCATTGAGAAAGTGGATCCCGTTCGCCCGACCGTGGACGCCGCCCGTCAGGCCGGCCGTGAGCTGGCCGCCATCCACGCCATGGGGGCGGTTGCGTTCGGGGCGCCCGCGGACGGGTGGGACGGCCCCAACTTCATCGGCACCCGCCAGCAGGCGTGCGAGCCAACCGGGCGCTGGGCCAAGTTCTACGTGGAGCAGCGAGTGCTGCCTTTTGCGGAGAAAGCGCTTCGGGCAGGGAATGTAGGGGGCGGCGGGATGGACGTCGTCAAGCAAGCATGCGATGCGCTGCTCGAAGAAGACGCCGACGCCCCGCTCGCCCGCATTCACGGTGACCTGTGGGCGGGCAACCTGCTGTTCGGCGCGGACGGGCCGCGGTTTATCGACCCGGCCGCGCACGGCGGGCACCCGCTGACCGATATCGCCATGCTGGAGCTGTTCGGCGCGCCTCACTTCAGCGCGATCGTGGACGGGTATGTGGATGCCGGGGGAGTGTTGGGCAGCGACTGGCAGCGACGCATCGCGGTGCACCAGTTGCACCCGCTGGCGGTGCACGCGTGGACGCACGGCCCGTCCTACGGCTCGGCGCTCGTGCGTGCGGCGGAGGAGACCCTGCGCGTGGTGGGCTAGCGCCACCAGGTGTCGTTCGGACCCGGCGGCAGGTGGCGCTTGTGCTGGCCGATACGCCACAGGTGCTCGAGGCGCTCGGCGGCCTCGGCGGGAACCTGCTTGCCCTCCAGGTAGTCGTCGATGTGGGCGTAGGTGATGCCGAGCGCCTCTTCGTCGGGAAGCGCGGGGCGGTCTTCTTCCAGGTCCGCGGTCGGGACCTTCTCCCACAGGCGGGGTTCGGCGTCGAGGTGGGCCAAAAGCGCCGCGCCCTGGCGCTTGTTCAACCCGGCCAGCGGGATAAGGTCTGCGGCGCCGTCGCCGTGTTTGGTGAAAAACCCGGTGACGTTCTCCGCCGCATGGTCCGAGCCCACCACCAGCAGGCCGCGCTCGCCGGCGATGGCGTACTGGGCGATCATGCGCATGCGCGCCTTGACGTTGCCCTTGTTGAAGTCGCCGAGGCTGTCCGCTCCCAGCGCGCCCGCCACAGCACCCGCCATCGCAGTGGTGGCTGGCTCGATGTCCACTGTGACCGTCTCGTCGGGCTGGATGAACTTGAGCGCCAGCTGCGCGTCGTCCTCGTCGGCCTGCACGCCGTGCGGCAGTCGCACCGCAACGAAGGTCGCTTCCGCACCGTCCGCCCGGCGCTTCTCCACCGCCAGCTGCGCCAGACGCCCGGCGAGCGTGGAGTCCTGCCCGCCGGAAATGCCGAGTACGTACCCCTTCGCGCCGGTGGCGTCCAGGTAGTCCACCAGGAACTGCACGCGCCGGGTGATCTCGGTGGCAGGGTCGATGGTCGGTGCCACGCCGAGGGTGGCGATGATCTCTGACTGCATGGCGCTCATGGTAGGAGGTTTTGATTCAGCGCGTCCGGTGTGTAACATTTACCCCCGTGTTGCGACTCGGCAGCTCGCCGATGGTCGCTAATTGCAGGTAATCCGAGCAGAAAGGAGCGCCCGATGAAGGTCCGCAAGTCGCTTCGGTCGCTGAAGAACAAGCCGGGCGCCCAGGTTGTGCGCCGCAACGGCAAGGTTTACGTGATCAACAAGAAGGATCCCCGTTTCAAGGCTCGTCAGGGCTAAGCGCGAATCCTGCCCCGTCACCCGAGTGGTGGCGGGGCTTTTTGCTTTGCGACGAACCTCCGGCGAAAAACTTTTTTCGCAAAATTACACGCTTGGCAGCACGGGTGCGTTCATCTTTTAACTACATGTGGGTGATTTCCTGACCCTATCCTGGGAATACCACCCGTGTAACTACTACATGTAGTAGCAGTTGCCGAACTTTCCCCCAAGGTATAGTGTCTCTTGGTGTTGCCCCGGGGGAGCCCGGGAAGAACGAAAAAGCCCGTTGAATCCCTGTCTAAGACCCGCAGAGAAAGAGCCTGGAACTATGTCGATCACCGTTTACAGCAAGCCGGCCTGCATGCAGTGCAAGGCCACCGAGAAGGCCCTGACCAAGGCTGGCCTCGAGTTCACCACGGTCGACATCTCCATGGACGAGGAGGCCCGCGACTACGTGATGGCCCTCGGCTACGTCCAGGCTCCGGTCGTCGAGGCGAACGGCGAGCACTGGTCCGGCTTCCGCCCGGACCGTATCAAGGGCCTCGTCGCTGCGGCGTAACTTCCCGGCCCCCGCCTCCCGCGTGCCCACTCACCCCCGCGGATCCAGCTAGTACGACCCAGCTAACGGCCCAAAATAAGGCGAATAGCTGGATCCTGGTAGCTGGATTTGGTTCTGGCGGGCGGGATGGACCGCGGGGGCTACACAACAGAAAACTCAGCACGAAGAAAGGCGGCGGCCATGCTGGTGGTCTACTTCTCTTCCGCGACGGAAAACACGAAGCGGTTTGTAGAGAAGCTCGGCCTCCCGTCCCAGCGCATCCCCTTGCGCAGGGCCGACCCGGAACTGATTGTCGACGAGCCTTATGTGCTCATCTGCCCCACATACGGCGGGGGAGCGAGCGTGAGCGGCGCCAACTCGCGGCCCGTGCCGGGCCAGGTCATCCGTTTCCTCAACAACGAGGGCAACCGGAGCCTGATCCGGGGTGTGATCGCCGCCGGAAACTCCAACTTCGGCGCCGATTATTGCCTTGCCGGGAAGGTTATCGCCGACAAGTGTAAGGTCCCGTATTTGTACCGGTTCGAGCTCATGGGCTTGGCCGAGGATGTCGCGCACGTGCGTGGCCAACTCATCCAGCATGCTGGAAGGTTGGGGCTGCGTGGGGGACCGGAGGTCGTCGATAGGCGAGAAGCTCCGGACGAATCCGAGCGGCTGGCAAGATTGCGCGCAAAGTACGCCGGTAAATATTCAAGAACAAAATGAAGGACGCGATGTGACTACCCAGACTGTCGGTAAGAATGTCCCGGAGCCGGTCAACGAGCACGACCAGCTGGATTACCACGCGCTCAACGCGCTGCTGAACCTGTACGACGAAAGCGGCCGGATCCAGTTTGACAAGGACCGCGAGGCCGCGAACCAGTTCTTCCTCCAGCACGTCAACCAGAACACGGTCTACTTCCACGACCTGGAAGAGAAGATCGACTACCTGGTCAGCAACAAGTACTACGAGCCGGAGACCATTGAAAAGTACGACTGGTCCTTTATTAAGGACACGTTCAAGCGCGCGTACTCCTACAAGTTCCGCTTCAAGTCCTTCCTCGGCGCGTACAAGTACTACACCTCCTACACGCTGAAGACGTTCGACGGGCGCCGCTACCTCGAGCGCTTCGAAGACCGCGTGTCCATGACCGCACTGTTCCTCGCCGACGGCAACGAGGAGCTCGCCTTCGCACTTGTCGACGAGATCATGACCGGCCGTTTCCAGCCGGCCACCCCGACCTTCCTCAACGCCGGCAAGGCACAGCGCGGCGAGCTCGTCTCGTGCTTCCTGCTGCGCATCGAAGACAACATGGAGTCCATCGGCCGCGCGATCAACTCCTCGCTGCAGCTGTCCAAGCGCGGCGGCGGCGTGGCGCTGTTGCTGAGCAACATCCGCGAAGCTGGCGCGCCGATTAAGCACATCGAAAACCAGTCGTCCGGCGTCATCCCCGTGATGAAGCTTTTGGAGGACTCCTTCTCCTACGCCAACCAGCTCGGTGCGCGCCAGGGCGCAGGTGCGGTCTACCTCAACGCCCACCACCCGGACATCATGCGCTTTTTGGACACCAAGCGCGAAAACGCCGACGAGAAGGTGCGCATCAAGACCCTCTCGCTCGGCGTGGTCATCCCGGACATCACCTTCGAGCTGGCCAAGCGCAACGACGACATGTACCTGTTCTCCCCGTACGACGTGGAGCGCGTCTACGGCGTGCCGTTCGCGGACATCTCCGTGACCGAGAAGTACGAGGAGATGGTGGAGGACCCGCGCATCCGCAAGTCCAAGATCAACGCGCGCTCCTTCTTCCAGACGCTCGCGGAAATCCAGTTCGAGTCCGGCTACCCGTACATCATGTTCGAGGACACCGCGAACCGTGCGAACCCGGTGAAGACCGGCCGGATCAACATGTCCAACCTGTGCTCCGAGATCCTGCAGGTCAACTCGCCGTCCGTGCTGAACGACGACCTGACCTACGCGGAGACCGGCCACGACATCTCCTGCAACCTGGGCTCGCTCAACATCGCGATGGCGATGGACTCGGACAACTTTGCCAAGACTGTGGAATCCGCCATCCGCGCGCTGACCGCAGTGGCGGACAAGACCTCCATCGAGTCCGTGCCGCCGGTGCGCGACGGCAACAACGCCTCCCACGCCATCGGCCTGGGCCAGATGAACCTGCACGGCTACCTCGGCCGCGAGCACATCGAGTACGGCTCGGAGGAAGGCCTGGACTTCACCAACGCCTACTTCGCAGCCGTGATGTACCAGTGCATCCGCGCCTCCCACAAGATCGCGGTGGAAAAAGGCCAGGCCTTCGCGGACTTTGCCAAGTCCGAGTACGCCACCGGCGAGTTCTTCGACCGCTACGACCCGGCGGACTTCGAGCCGAAGACCGACAGGGTCAAGGAACTGTTTGCCAAGTCCGACATCGCCGTGCCGACGGCGCAGGAGTGGGCGCAGCTCAAGGAGGACGTCGCGCGCGACGGCATCTACAACCGCTACCTGCAGGCCGTGCCGCCGACCGGCTCGATCTCCTACATCAACAACTCCACGTCCTCGATCCACCCGATCGCCTCCAAGATCGAGATCCGCAAGGAAGGCAAGATCGGCCGCGTCTACTACCCGGCGCCGCACATGGACAACGAGAACCTCGACTACTTCAAGGACGCGTACGAGATCGGCTACGAAAAGATCATCGACACGTACGCCGAAGCCACGAAGTACGTGGACCAGGGCTTGTCGTTGACCCTGTTCTTCAAGGACACGGTGACTACGCGCGACATCAACCGCGCGCAGATTTACGCGTGGCGCAAGGGCATTAAGACCTTGTACTACATCCGTCTGCGCCAGATGGCGCTGGAAGGCACCGAGGTCGACGGCTGCGTCTCCTGCATGCTCTAAACCAGCGCCGAGCGCCGAGGGCGCTGCCCGGGCGCATATAGAAAGGGATCCGACCGCGGGGTCGGATCCCTTTCTTTTATTTACATCTCCATGAAGTCGTTGACTCCCCGGAGGAGTCGCCGGGAAGCATCTTCTGCCGCGTCTGCCTCGCCGTCCGCGATGGCTTGGGCCAGATCCAGGTGGATTTTCATGGTGTCCACGTGCGGGTCGTCCGGCATGATGCCGTAGATGGAGCGGCCGCTCATGATGTCCAGGATCGGCTGCGTCAGCGCGATGAACATCTCGTTGTCGGAGGCCTCGATCATCAGGGCGTGGAACTCCAGGTCCGCCTCCTGGAAGGCCTCGGAGTTGCCGGCGTCTTGCCCGGCTAGCTCCACAATGCGCTGGGCTAGTTCGGACAGGCGGCGCGATTGCTCGCGCGAGGCGTTCATGGCGGCGAGGCGGGCGGCGCCGGGCTCGATCGCGTCGCGAAGCTCACGCAACGACGCCAGCTGCGCGGGGCGTTGCTCCTCGCTGCGCAGGCGCCAGGAGATTACGGAGTGGTCGAAGACGTTCCACTCGCTTTGCGGCAGCACCTTCAGGCCAACGCGGCGCGAGGAGGACACCAGGCCGAGCTGCTCCAGCGCGCGCATCGCCTCGCGTGCGACGGTGCGGGAGATGCCGAACCTCTCGGAGAGATCGTGCAACGTAAACGTGTTGCCCTCCGCCTGCGCTCCGGAGACAATTTCCTCGCCGAGGGTGTCCAGGATGGAAGAAAGCAGGGGTTCAGAAGAAGACCTATGACCGCTCGCAGCCACGGCACAACCTCCTTATCTTGGGCGGCAGTTCTTGGTAGTACGAGTAGTTTATGCCATGGGCGTGCGGGGCCAGGAAATCGTGGGAGGGCAATCGTGGGAGGGCAATCGTGGGAGGGCACCGGCGGGCGCACGGCCCGCGAGTCTTGATACGGAAGTAGGATGGTCGCCATGACTGACGATTACGCGCGTTACCTTGCGTCCCACGAAAAGCCGGTGAAAGCTATCAACTGGAATAGCGTCCCGGATGACAAGGACCTTGAGGTGTGGGATCGCCTGACCGGCAACTTCTGGTTGCCGGAGAAGATCCCGGTGTCCAACGACATCCCGAGCTGGAACACTCTCACCGATGCTGAAAAGCAGGCCACCATGCGCGTGTTCACCGGTTTGACGCTGCTGGACACGATCCAGGGCACCGTTGGCGCGGTGTCGCTGCTGCCGGACGCGACCTCGCTGCACGAGGAGGCGGTGCTGACCAACATCGCGTTCATGGAGTCTGTGCACGCGAAGTCTTACTCCAACATCTTCATGACGTTGGCGGACACCCCCGCGATCAACGAGGCGTTCCGCTGGTCGGAGGAAAACGAGTACTTGCAGCGCAAGGCGAAGATCATTCTCAGCTACTACGAGGGCGACGACCCGCTCAAGCGCAAGATCGCCTCCGTGATGCTGGAGTCCTTCCTGTTCTACTCGGGCTTCTACCTGCCGCTGAACTGGTCGGTGCACTCGAAGCTGACCAACACGGCCGACATCATCCGCTTGATCATCCGCGACGAGGCGGTGCATGGCTACTACATCGGCTACAAGTACCAGGTGGCGCTGCGCGGCGAGAGCGAGGAGCGCAAGGAGGAGCTGAAGGACTACGCCTTCGAGCTGCTCTACGACCTGTACGAGAACGAAAACCAGTACACCGAGGACATCTACGATCCGCTCGGCTGGACCGAGGATGTCAAGCGTTTCCTGCGCTACAACGCCAACAAGGCGCTGAACAACCTCGGCTACGAGGGGCTGTTCCCGGTGGACGAGACGAAGGTCTCGCCTGCGATTTTGGCCTCCCTGTCGCCGAACGCCGACGAGAACCACGACTTCTTCTCCGGCTCCGGTTCCTCTTACGTCATCGGCCGCGCGGAAGACACGCAGGACGAGGACTGGGACTTCTAGGCATTTGCTTGCCGACGTCCCTCCGGTGGACACCATCCCCGGCCCGTGTGTTGCGGGCCGGGGATTTTTCGCGCCGCCACAGCTGCACACTCGCGTCACATTGGTGACAGGGTTGGGTGGGCCGCGCCGGCGGTGACCCCGCACGGGGGCAGCATTGCGGGAGGCTGGAAAAACGGTGTGTGGAACGTTATGCTGATCCGGTATCACTCGTGGCAACTGTGCCCAATCCAGCCTCTGCTGGGGAAGGTGCAGTTGCTGTAGTCAGGAGGATCAGATGACCGCTGTGGCACCGCGGCTGGACAATTACGTCCCGCCGACACGCCCCGAGCCCACGGGCAACGCCCGTAAGGGTTCGAAGATTTACAAGCAACTCACCACCACCGACCACAAAGAACTGGGCATCATGTACATCATCATGTCCTTCATCTGGTTCTTCGTGGCCGGTTTGATGGCACTGCTCATCCGCGCCGAGCTGTTCAGCCCGGGCCTGCAGTTCCTGTCCAACGAGCAGTTCAACCAGCTGTTCACCATGCACGGCACCGTGATGCTGCTGGCGTTCGGTACCCCGATCGTCTGGGGTTTCGCCAACTACGTGCTCCCGCTCCAGATCGGCGCTCCGGACGTGGCCTTCCCGCGTCTGAACGCGTTCGGCTTCTGGGTCACCACCGTCGGCGTGGTCGCCATGCTGCTCGGCTTTATCACCCCGGGTGGCGCGGCCGACTTCGGTTGGACCATGTACATGCCGCTGGCTGACGCGGTGCACACCCCGTCCGTCTCCGCCAACCTCTGGGTTGTCGGCGTGGGCGCTACCGGTGTGGGCACCATCGCTTCCGCAGTGAACATGCTCACCACCGTGCTGACGATGCGTGCGCCGGGCATGACCATGTTCCGTCTGCCGGTGTTCACGTGGACCATCTTCGTCACCTCCATCATCGCCCTGATGATCTTCCCGCTGCTGACCGCAGCGGCGATGGGTGTGCTCTACGACCGCCTGCTGGGCGGCCACATCTACGACACCGCCAACGGCGGCACCATCCTGTGGCAGCACCTGTTCTGGTTCTTCGGCCACCCCGAGGTGTACGTGCTGGCGCTGCCGTTCTTCGGTGTGATCTCCGAGATCGTCCCGGTGTTCTCCCGTAAGCCGATCTTCGGCTACATCGGCCTGGTGTTCGCAACCCTGGCTATTGCGGGCCTGTCCATGGCTGTGTGGGCTCACCACATGTTCGCCACCGGCGCGATCCTGCTGCCGTTCTTCTCCTTCATGACCTTCCTCATCGCGGTGCCGACCGGCGTGAAGTTCTTCAACTGGCTGGGCACCATGTGGAACGGCCACCTCACCTTCGAAACCCCGATGCTGTGGGCCACCGGCTTCCTGTTCACCTTCCTCTTCGGCGGCCTGACCGGCATCATGCTGGCCTCCCCGCCGCTGGACTTCCAGCTGCACGACTCCTACTTCGTGGTCGCTCACTTCCACTACACCCTGTTCGGTACGGTCGTGTTCGCCTCCACCGCTGGCGTGTACTACTGGTTCCCGAAGATGACAGGCCGCATGCTGGACGAGAAGCTGGGCAAGATCCACTTCTGGTTCACCGTGATCGGCTTCAACATGACCTTCCTGGTCCAGCACTGGCTGGGCAACATGGGCATGCCGCGCCGCTACGCCGACTACCTGGACACCGACGGCTTCACGCTGCTCAACCAGGTCTCCACGGTTGGTGCGTTCATCCTGGGCATCGGCTTCCTGCCGTTCATCTGGAACGTGTTCAAGTCCTGGCGCTACGGCGAGATCGTCACCGTCGACGATCCGTGGGGCTACGGCAACTCCCTGGAGTGGGCAACCTCCTGCCCGCCGCCGCGCCACAACTTCACCGCGCTGCCGCGTATCCGCTCTGAGCGTCCGGCGTTCGAGCTGCACTACCCGCACATGGTGGAGACCCTGCGCCGCGAGGCACACACCGGCCACCGCGACGCGAAGTAGTCGCTGGCGTTTCGCCTCCTGAGAACAAACCCCCGCTCCGGCGGGGGTTTCTTTTGTCGGGGAGTACCCTTGCCACAATGACCGACCAGTACTTCACCTCGGCCCACCAGCTGCTCCAGCAGCGCGTCTCGGGCGACTACAAGTCCCGCGCGGAGGATCCGGAGGACCCGTCGACAGTCCAGGCGATGCAGATAGCCATCAACCTGCCCAAACAGGATCCCCCGAGCCGCAACGCCGTGCTCAACGACGCCGCCCGCGCCGCCGTGGCGGTGTGCTTGGACCCGCGGGCGGGGCAGGAGGGCTTCTGGCGCGCGGGGTTGGACAACTGGTACTCGCACCGCATCCGCAAAGTGGCCCGCCGCGCCCGAAACAAGGCGTGGGAGGACGTGCAGGCGCTTCCCGGGGTGACCATCGGCAGTGTGCGGGCCTTTGTGCCCTCGGCGGTGGCGGATGTGCCGCACGAGATAGCCAAGCTGCAGATCAAGGGCACAGAGCTCGAGCCGGGTGAGGAGCTGCCGTTGGATGCGGCGGCGCCGCTGGTCGCCCTGGACGCCTCCCTGCAGATGTCCGCGGGCAAGGCCGCCGCCCAGGTCGGACATGCGTCCATGCTGCTCGCCGCCGCGCGCGATACCGCTTGGGTGCGGCAGTGGGCGGATGCCGGCTTCCCGCTCAACGTGCGCGAGCTGCCTCGTGAGCAGTTTGCCGAGATCGCGGCACGTCCCGGGGCCGTGCCGGTGCGCGACGCCGGTTTCACGGAGGTCGCGCCCGGCTCGATAACCGCGGTAGCTATCGCTTAGCGACGAGCCTCCGGAGCGCCCCGCGCACCACATCCGGATCCGTGGTGTCCCAAAACGCCGGCAGGCTCCGGCGGATGTAGGAGCCGTAGCGCTTGGTTACCAGCCGGTTGTCCAGGACGGCGACCACGCCGCGGTCGTTGACGGAGCGCAGCAGGCGACCGGCCCCTTGCGCCATGAGCAACGAGGCGTGGGTGGCGGAGACCTCCATGAAGCCGGAGCGGCCGGCGGCGTCCGCGGCGTTGGAGCGCGCCTGCAACAGCGGGTCGTCGGGGCGGGGAAACGGGATGCGGTCGATGATCACCAGCGAGCAGGCGCTGCCCGGCACGTCCACGCCCTGCCACAGCGTCAGCGTGCCAAACAGGCAGGAGTTCTCGTTTTTGGCGAACGTGTCCACGAGCGCGCCAGTGGAGTCTTCGCCCTGGAGCAGGATGTCGAAGGGCAGGCGCGCACGCATCGCTTCCGCGGCCTGCTCTGCGGCGCGGCGCGAAGAAAACAACCCGAGAGTGCGCCCGCCGGCGGCGGTGATCAGCTCCGCTATCTCGTCCAAGGTTTCCGAGGACAGCCCGTCGCGGCCCGGGTTGGGCAGGTGGCGCGCGGTGTAGAGGATGCCGGACTTGGCGGGGTCGAAGGGAGTGCCGGCGTCGAGGGCGTCCCAGCTGCCCTTGGGCAGGCCCCAGGAGGCCGCCATGGCGTCGAAGTTGCCGCCGACAGACAGTGTCGCGGAGGTGAGCACCACCGTCTGTTCGCCGAACAACCGCTCGTGCAGCAGTCCGGCGATGGAAAGCGGTGCGACAGATACGGAGTCGCCGGAGCGCTCCGAGCGGGTCAGCCACACCACGTCAGAGTGCTTGGCCGGGTCCGGCTCGTCGAAGACTTCCAGGATGCGCACCACAGCGTCGTGGAGGTCTTCTAAGTGGTTGCGCAGGTTCGTGCGCTCGGCGAACTTCTCCGGGTCATTCTCGGATTCGCCCGCAGGGGCGTCGGAGATGCCGGTGCGGGTCTTCCACAGTGCGTCGCGAAGCGCGGCGAAAGCGCCGCGGGCAGGATCGGAGATGACTTCCCAGCGCCCGGGGGCCTCGAGGTCGATCGCGGCGGTGAAGTCGTCGATGACGCCTTCCAGCGTCTCCCGCGAGGTGCCCAGCTTGCCAGCGCGGCGCGCGGCCATGGTCAGCGCGCGGGCGGAGATCTCGGAAGTGGCCACGGAGGTGATCCGCCCGTCGAGCTCGTGCGCCTCGTCGATGATCACGGCGTCGTGCTCTGGAAGCACCGCCACGTCCGCCAGCGCGTCGATGGCCAGCAGCGCATGGTTGGTCACCACGATGTCGACGTCCTTTGTGCGCTCGCGGGCGAGCTCGGCGAAGCACTCCTCGCCGTGCGGGCAGCGTGACGCCCCCAGGCACTCGTTCGAGGTCACGGACACCTGGCGCCAGGCCATGTCCGGCACGCCCGGCACGAGGTCGTCACGGTCGCCCGTCTCAGTGTCTTGCGCCCACTCGGCCACGCGCTTGACGTGCTTGCCCAACCAGGACAGGTCTTCTTCCTCGATGAGGGAGTCCGAAGGGGCGTCGTCAAGCGAGAGCTTGTGCAGGCAGACGTAATTGTTGCGGCCCTTCTGAATGGCGAAGGTGGGGCGCTGCGGCAGAAGCGGCTCGAGCGCATCCGCAAGACGCGGCAGATCCCTGTCCACGAGCTGGCGCTGCAGCGCAATCGTTGCCGTGGAGACGACCACGGTGGTCTCGTTCGCCTGCGCGTAGCGGATCGCCGGGACCAGGTAAGCGAGCGACTTACCGGTGCCGGTGCCTGCCTGGACTGCGAGGTGGCGCTGCGAATCCAGCGCCTTGGTTACAGCCTCTGCCATCTTCACCTGCCCCGCGCGGCGCGCGCCGCCGAGGGACTCGACGGCAGCGGCGAGCAGGTCGGTGGTGGACTGGCTCAACGGTTCGTCTTCAGCCACGAACTGCTCCACCTACTCGGTGGGTTCGGGGAAGCCGACGAACTTCGTCGGGATGGCCACTTCGCCGCGGGACAGGGCCAGGCCCTCCCACGGCAGGGTGCGGCGGGCAGCTGCGTGCAGCTCGCGGATGTCCTCGATAGTGGGCTGGCCGTCCACAAGCTCGCCGTCGCGGATCAGCGGCACCGTCATCTCGCGGTACTCCAGGTTCGTCTTGTGGGGCACCTCCATGCCCAGCGGGTGGATCACCTCGCCTACGGCAACACCGGAGGAGCGGTAGGCGCGCAGCGCAGACTTGCCGCCGCCGTAGGTGACCTTGCCGGAGGAGCGCTTTGCTACCGGGTGGCCCTCCACCTCCACCAGCTTGTACACCAGACCAGCGGTGGGAGCGCCGGAGCCGGTGACCACGGAGGTGCCCACACCGAAGCCGTCCACCGGGTCGCCGCGCAGACCCGCGATGGCGAACTCGTCCAGATCGGAGGAGACGATGATGCGGGTGTTAAACGCCCCGGCCTCGTCCAGCTGCTTGCGCACGCGGCGGGAGACGATGCCCAAATCGCCCGAGTCGATGCGTACCGCGCCCAACTCGGTGCCGGCGACCTCGAGGGCGTTTTCCACGCCCTTGGTGATGTCGAAGGTGTCCACCAGCAGCGTGGTGTCCACCCCGAGGGCGTCGATCTGGCCTTTGAATGCGGCCTTCTCGTCCGGCTTGCCGTCCGCGTCCACGTGCAGCAGCGTCCACGAGTGCGCGGAAGTTCCGGAGGCTGGGATGCCGTAGCGCAAAGAGGCCTCCATGTTGGAGGTCGCGTTGAACCCGGCGATGTAGGTGGCGCGCGCGGCGGAGACGGCGGCCTGCTCGTTGGTGCGGCGCGAACCCATTTCGATGATCGGCCGGCCGTCGGCGGCGGAGACCATGCGCGAGGCCGCCGAGGCGATGGCGGAGTCCGAGTTGAGGATGGACAGGATGACCGTCTCCAAGATCACGCACTCGGCGAACGTGCCGCGCACCGTCATGATCGGCGAGTACGGGAAGTACAGCTCACCCTCGCGGTAGCCGTCGACCTGCCCTGAGAACTTGTAGTTTTCCAGGTACTCGCGCGCCTCCGGCGAAAGGAAGTCCGCGGAATCCAGCTGGTCCTGGGTGAAGCGAAACTTGGTGATGGCGTCGAGCACCCGCTCGGTACCGGCGACCACGCCGTAGCGGCGCTCATTTGGCATGCGGCGGCCGAACACCTCGAAGATGCACTCGCGCTGCGCGGTGCCGTCCTTGATGGCGGCGTCGAGCATGGTCAGCTCGTACATGTCCGTGAAAAACGCGGTGGAACCCTGCGTACCGGTGGAGTGGGTGGGTGCTTCGTTCATGGTGAGACAGCGTACCCTCCTGGGACAAGAAGGTAAGGTGGTGCACATGTTTTCCTCAGCCGATTTTCCTGCGGTCGCTCGCGCTGGGCGCATGGGCTCGCCGCTGGCAACCCCAGAGTTGGACGAGGCCGTCGACGTCGAAGTGGCTACGAGCGAGAACCTGCCGTGGCTGTGCATCGTGTGGGACGACCCGGTGAATCTGATGAGCTACGTCACCTACGTGTTCCAGACCGTGTTGGGCTACGACCGCAAGCGTGCCACCGAGCTGATGATGCAGGTGCACACCGAGGGCAGGGCCGTAGTCTCCTCCGGCGAGAAGGACAAGGTGGAAACCGACGTGAAAAAGCTGCACACCGCCGGCCTGTGGGCCACGATGCAGCAGGCAGGGTAGGGGGCAAGCGCATGCAGCCGTGGCGCAAGAAGAAGGGCCTGATGCGCTCGACGCCGAAGTACAGCACCGTGTTCGACCCGATGGAGCGGGAGGTCATCGGCGACCTCACGGCCACTGTGTCGGAGGCGCTCATCGCGCGGGCCCAGTCCGCGCCGAAGGACGAGTTCGCGGAGATGCTTGGGGTGGCTACCGGCCACACCGAGGCTCCGGAGGACCCGCGTCTGGCCCGCTTGCTGCCGGATTTCGAGCGTGAGGGCGACGAGGAGTTCGACGGGGACAACGGGCTGTTACGCAGCCTGCACGAAAACGACATCATCAAGTCCAAGCTGATCAACCTCCAGGTGGTCAACGCAGCGCTCGGCCCCACCGGCGGGGTGGAGGTGACCATCGAGGAGGACGAGGCCCACCAGTTCATCGCAGCCCTCAACGACATGCGCCTGTACGCCTCCGCGGACGATTCTGGCAGCGAGGCCGCGCGCGAGGACCGCCAGCGCCTGATTGACTGGTTGGCGTTCTGCCAGGACTCTCTGCTCGAAGCGTTGATGGGCTAGCTGGTTCGCCCGCAGCCTGACGACGACCTTCGGTAGGTCACCGCGGACTCCACGACTCAGCACTGCAGACTCCACAACAAACCCTGAGCAAGGAACCCAGAGTATGCCCTGTTTCGGACCGTGCTCTGGGTCCCTTGCTCAGGGTTTGGCGCAAAGAGAGGCGCAGCACCGCTGCGCCGCAGCCCGGCCCGGATGCGGCGAACCCGCTAGACTCCAACCACGATGAGCAACCACAATCACACCCCGCAGGGCTGGGGCTACGGCGAGACTGGGCAGCCGGGTTACGGCAAGCCGTTCCAGCGACCGTTCTCGCACCCGGAGCGGCAGCAGCCGGCGTTTAGCGAGCCCGCGCGGCCGCACAACCCGTACGCGACCCCGCAGCAGCAGGGCCAGTACGGCCAGCCCCAATACAACCAAACCCCCGGAACCCAGCGCGTGCCGAAACGAAAGGCGCAGCGCCAAACGGGCTTGCGTTTTGCCGGCGGCTTCCTCGCAGTGATCTGGGTGGTGTTCCTGCTCGAGTTGATCTTTCCGTGGTTGCAGGCGTTTGGCATCCACCCGCTGGACGTGTCCTCGCTGCCGTTTATCTTCACCTCGCCGCTGTTGCACGCGAACCTGGAGCACATAATCTCCAACTCGATCCCCGGCGCAATTTTCGCGTTCCTGGTGGGCTACTCCGGCAAGCGCGTGTTTTGGGAGGTGACCGCGTTCGTGGTCATCATCGGCGGCCTGGGCACCTGGCTTTTGGGTGGCGTGGGCACGAACCACATCGGCGCGTCCGGGCTGGTCTACGGCTGGCTGGCCTACCTGATCATCCGCGGCTTTTTCAACCGCTCGCTCAGCCAGATCATTACCGGCGTGATCCTCGGATTCTTCTACTCCGGACTGATTTTCGGCCTGCTGCCGGGCACGGAGGGCGTGAGCTGGCAGGCCCACCTGTTCGGCGCACTCGGCGGCCTTGTGGCTGGCATGGTGATCACGTCCGACGACCCGCCGGAGCTGGTGGCGAAGAAGCAGGCCAAAGCGCTTGAGAAGCAGGCGCGCCGCCAGGGATAGGATGGCCGGCGTGGAAACTAACGCTGGCAACAACGCACCAATCGGGCTGTTCGACTCCGGCGTGGGCGGGCTGACCGTCGCGCGTGCGGTGATGGACCAGCTGCCAGGGGAGTCCCTGATCTACATCGGCGACACCGCCAACGGCCCCTACGGCCCGCAGCCGATCGCAAACGTGCGCGCCCACTCGCAGCGCATCGCCGACGAGCTGGTGGAACGCGGCTGCAAGATGCTGGTGATCGCCTGCAACACCGCCACCGCCGCGTTCTTGCACGACGCGCGCGAGCGCTACGACATCCCCGTCATCGAGGTGATCCAGCCGGCGGTGCGCCGCGCGATCGCCACCACGCGAAACAACAAAATCGGCGTGATCGGCACCCAGGGCACCATCAACTCGGGGGCGTACCAAGACCTCTTTTCCATCCACCCGGGCCTGGAGGTCACCGCGAACGCGTGCCCAAAGTTCGTGCCGTTTGTGGAGCAAGGCAAGACCTCGGGCAAGGAGGTGCTGGAGGTCGCCAGCGGCTACGTGGCGCCGCTGCGCGAGGCCGGGGTGGACACGCTCGTGCTCGGCTGCACCCATTACCCGCTGCTTTCCGGCGTGATCCAGTTGGCCATCGGCGACGATGTCACCCTCGTCTCCTCCGCCGAGGAAACCTCCAAAGACGTGCTTCGGGTGCTCACCGAAAACGAGATGCTGCACGATGCGGCAACCCCGCCGACCTACGTCTTCGAATCCACCGGCGACCCCGACACCTTCGACGCGCTGGCCCGCCGCTTCCTCGCCCCGCCGGTGCGCGCAGTGGGACGCGAATAGGAAAATTTAAGGTTTTCAATAGGACTTTCGGGCGTATTCGTGGCAGAGTGTTTCCATGCAGTTGACCATCCTCGGGTGTTCCGGAAGCCTTGCAGCACCCGGTAACCCAGCCTCCTCCTACGTCATCTCCGTGCCGGGTGAAACCGACGTTGTGATGGATTTCGGTGCCGGGGCGCTGGCCGCGATGCAGGAGCGTTTCGACCCTGCCGCAGCCCACGTGATCTTCAGCCACCTCCACGCCGACCACTGCGCCGACTTCCCGTCGCTCCTGGTCTGGCGCCGTTACCACCCCACGGCCCCCGCGTCCGAGCGGCACCGCCTCATCGGACCGTCGTATGCGCCTGAGCACTTCGGCCGCATGAGCGCGGACGGCCCGGGGGAGCTGGACGATATTTCCGACACGTTCGAGTTCACCGCTTGGCGCGCCGGGCGGCCGGAGCACTTGAGCGGGTTGGCCATCACCCCGTTCGACGTGGTTCACCCGGCGGCGGAATCGCACGCGCTGCGCATCGAGGACGCGGACGGAAAAGTGATCAGCTTCTCCGGGGATTCCGGTTTTACGCCTACGCTTATCGACGCCGCACGCGACGCCGACCTCTTCCTCTGCGAAGCCGCGTGGGGTGCCACCTCCGAGGGCAAGGCCGAGGGCATGCACCTGTCCGGGCAGGAGGCCGGCCGCATCGCCCGCGAGGCAGGAGTGCAAACCCTGGTGCTGGTGCACATCCAGCCGTGGACGGACCCGGAGGAGGTCGTCCAGGCGGCCCGCGCAGAGTTCGACGGCGAGGTCGTCCTCGGCACGGCCGGTGCCACCTTCGAGCTGTAGGGCGGGCGTTGCAGGTTGCGTTACTCTTGGGCGCATGACTGATTTTTCGCGCCTTGACGGCCGCGCCTTCGACCAACTGCGCCCCGTGCGCATCACCCGCGGCTTCACCTCCAACCCGGCGGGCAGCGTGCTCGTTGAGTTCGGCAACACCCGCGTCATGTGCACCGCCTCCGTGGAGGAGGGAGTGCCCCGCTTTAAGAAGGATTCCGGCGAAGGCTGGCTCACCGCCGAGTACGCCATGCTGCCGTCTGCCACGCACGAGCGCATGCCGCGCGAATCCATGAAGGGCAAGGTCAAGGGCCGCACCCACGAGATCTCCCGCCTGGTGGGCCGCTCGCTGCGCGCTGCTGTGGACTTGAGCCAACTCGGCGAGAACACCATTCAGCTCGACTGCGACGTGCTGCAGGCCGACGGCGGCACTCGCACAGCGTCGATTACCGGTGCGTACGTCGCGCTCGCTGATGCGATCGCCGTGCTGAAGGAGCGCGGCGTGGTCCCCGGTGAGCCGCTGCTCAAACCCATTGCCGCCGTCTCCGCCGGCATCATCGACGGGCATGTGTGCCTGGACCTGCCCTACGAGGAGGACTCCCGCGCGGAGGTGGACCTCAACGTGGTCATGCAGGAAGGCGGCAATTTCGTGGAGATCCAGGGCACCGGCGAGCACGGCCTGTTCGGCCGCGAGCAGCTCGGCGAGATGCTGGATGTGGCCGCCAAGGGCTGCGAGGAGCTCATCGCGACGCAGAAGGCGGCGCTGGGATGGTAAAGGTACTCGTCGCCTCCCGGAACCAAGGCAAGGTCCGCGAGCTCGAGCAGGTGCTGCGCGAGCTCAACATTGAAGGGGTGGAGCTTGTCTCGCTTCACGACGCTTCGCCATACCCCGACCCTGTCGAAGACGGCCTGACCTTCGAGCAGAACGCGTTGCTGAAAGCCCGTGCGGGTGCCAAGGCCACCGGTTTGCCCTGCGTGGCCGACGATTCTGGCCTGACCGTCAAGGCGCTCAACGGCATGCCCGGCATCTTGTCTGCCCGCTGGTCCGGCAACCACGGCGACGACCAAGCGAACAATGAGCTCCTGCTGGCACAGATGGCGGACATCAACGAGCGTGCCGCAGCGTTCGTCTCCTGCTGTGCGCTGGTTACCTCGGCGGGGGAGGAGCACACCGCCGAGGGCCGCTGGGAAGGCGAGCTGTTGCGCGAGCCGCGCGGCGAAAACGGCTTCGGCTACGATCCGCTGTTCCAACCTGCCGATGCGCCCGGCCGTTCTTCGGCCGAGCTCTCCGCTGACGAGAAAAACGAACGTTCCCACCGCGGCAAGGCGCTGCGCGCCCTGGTGCCGCACCTCGCCGCGCTGCGGTGACGCAATTGGATACAGTGGGCTTATGAAGAAAACGATTGCATTGGTAGGAACTGTTCTCGCCTCCGGCGCACTGCTGACGGGCTGCGGCCAGAAGGGCGACTTCGACGGCACCTGGTCCGGCGACATCACCGCCACCCAGGAGGGCAAGGGTGGCGGGCAGGCCACGGTCAACATTGACGGCAAGGACTGCGACTGGCAGATGACCGAAACCGATGGCGAGACCAACGAGGCGAACTGCCTGCGCGACGACAAGGAGTTCAAGCTGGAAGATCCGCTGACCCACCAGGATCTGAAGTACAACGCCGAGCGCAGCGGCGACACTCTCACCCTGACCCCAGACAACGGGCCGGCTGAGAAAGTCGGCGTGATGGTGTTGAACAAGACGGGCGAGAAGTAGCGCTGCAAAGCAAAAGGCCCGGCAGGACGGACCTGCCGGGCCTTTTCGTGTTCCTTAGGACAGCTGGAACGTCTCCTTGACTTCCTTGCGGCGCTTCGCCTCGACGATAAAGGACATAAACGGCACAACACCCGACAGTGCCGTCGAAATCCACGTGCCAGCGGACCAGCGCGCCTTAGACCCCAAGTTGAGCGAAGTCATGAGGAATGCGACGAACGCGAACCCGTGCACACGCGCAACCCAGGACAGGTAATCGACGTTCATGTCGAAGCCGTACTGCATGATCATGCGAAGACAGAGCAGCAAAAACAGCACGCCGGTGACCCACGCGGCGATGGAGAACCATTGCAGCGCTTGCTTTACGCGACGCTGGCGCTCGGGGTGGATCTTCGGCGCCTGATTGGGCTGGGCCTGCGGGGTGGGCTGCGTCATGCTAATTCACTTTTCCTTTTCAATACCTTCAGTGTTCGTGCTTCGGCGCTGTGCCACGAGCTCGTTGAACTCGTCCACGCCCATCTCCGGGCGGGAGGGCAAAAAGTCCGCGTCGATTTCCGTGGGCTCCTTGGGCTTGCCGTATTTGACCAGGTCCGCCTCGTAGAGGTCATCCATGGTCAGACCCGCGTTCTCCGCGTCGATCTTGTCGTTTTCCATGCGCATACCCGCGCGGTAGGCGTAGACGAAAAATGCGGCGAAGCACGGCCACTGCAGCGCGTAGCCCAGGTTTTGGAACGTGCCCGAGCCGGACTGGTAGCGGTGCCACTGCCACCGCGCGAGCAAAAGGCACGTCACCGCGGCGGCAACGAGCAGCACGATGTGCCACCAGCGCACGCGGACGCGTTCACGTTGAGGCACCGCCTCGGTGTGCTCAACTGCCTTGTTTTCCTCGCTCACAGCAGGTCAGTTTACCTGCCGGGCCGGAAAGACCAAACGAAAGTTGGATATCGCCCGGGCCTGCCCGCTGTACTCAGGTGCGTTTGTCGGTAGTGAGACCCCGCAGTGTACTATCCAACGAATGACGCGCCCGTGGCGGAATTGGCAGACGCGCTGGATTTAGGTTCCAGTGCCTTATGGCGTGAGAGTTCAAGTCTCTCCGGGCGCACCACTTCTTTTTTGGGGGTCAGGACGAAAAGTCCTAGATATCCCAGTCGCGCAGAATGCGGCTCACGTGGCCGGTGGCTTTGACGTTGTACTGCGCCTCGTCGACGGTGCCCTTGCCCGCGTCGTCCACACTGACCAGGAAGGTGGATCGGATCACGCCCTGGACCACCTTGCCGTAGTTCTTCTTTTCGCCGAAGGCGCCGTATGCGGTGAGGGTGTCCTTTGGTTCGTCGGAAAGCAGCTCAACGCCCAAGTCATGGTCCGATCGGAACTTGGCCAGCTTGTCCACTGGGTCCGGGCTGATGCCCAACACGGTCACGGAAGCATCGCGGAACTGCTCCATGTTGTCCGTGAAGTCGCATGCTTCTGTGGTGCAACCGGGGGTGTTGGCTTTGGGGTAGAAGTACACAATGACCCTCTTGCCAGCAAAGTCGGTGAGGGAGACGTCTTCACCGCGGTCGTTTTTCAGCGTGAAAGCGGGGGCGATATCGCCCTTTTCCAATCTAATCGGCTCAGTCATGGTTCCCCGTTTTACACTACTGTGGAGACGAAAAGACGTGAGTCTGAAAAAGTCAACGTAGACGTAGGAGTTTCCCAAGTGGCACGAGACATTCACGATATCGAGCGCGACCTCGAGCGCACCCGCGGCCAGCTTGCCAGCACCCTGGACGAGCTTGCAGACCGCACGAGCCCGAAGACTCTCGCGGGCAACGCAAAGAGCGAGGCAGCGAACTGGTTGAAGGACGAGACGGTGCAGAAAGTAATCGGTGGCATTGTTGTCGGTGTTGCCGCCCTGATCGGTATCAAGGCCTACAACGGCCGTAAGCGCAAGAGCGAGCTCAAGGAGCTGCAGAAGCTGCTGGCGAACCGTTAAGACAGCGCATCTGGAATACCCCAGATACTGCCGCACCGCCCGACTTCACGCTGCAAGTCGGGCGGTTTTCGTATCCGCGGGTCTTGGAAGCGAGAATGTCAGCTGGCGGGGACTTTTCTTCGAATCGCCCTCGCCAGTCGCGGATCCGGGGTACTCTCGAAATAAGACCGAAAGGGAGTACCAATGGTTCAGGATTAAGCCGAGCACGAACTTGAACAGATGCGAGGCAGCAAGAAGCCGCTGTGGGTCGCCCTGGCGGTCATCGCCGCGGTTGTGCTCGTGCTCACCGTCGCGGGGCCGTCGATACGCGCCGCAATGACATCGCACGAGGAAACCGCAACGTCCGCGGAAGGCGACTACAACGACACCGACGTGCACTTCCTCGGGATGATGGTGCCCCACCACCAGCAGGCGATAGACATGTCGGACGTGCTGCTCAATTCCGACGTCGACGACGCGCAGGTGCGCGACCTCGCCCAGCGCATCAAGGACGGGCAGGAGCGGGAAAACGGGCAGATGAACGCGTGGGCCAACGAGTGGGGGATCCAAGACGACATGGAGTTCCATTCGCGGCACATCGCCAACGGCATGTTCCAGCCGGAAGAGCTCGCGCGGTACGAAGCGCTCACTGGCGACGAGCTACGCACCGCCTTTTTGGAAATGATGCACTTCCACCACGTCCACGTGATCAAAATGACCCAAGGTGAGGTGGACCGTGGCGCCTACGCGCCGCTGCAGGAGATAGCGCAGGAGATGATCGACGTCCAAACCGCCGAAATGGGGGAGATGGAAGAGCTGTTGGGCTATACGCCGAACTAGACCAGCTCGGCGCCGGCGTCGACCATCTCCTGGAGGGCGTCGGCGCCGCGCTTGTCGTCTACCGGCGAGCACATGCTGCGCAACACCCGGACAGCGAAGCCTTCCTTGAGCGCGTCCAGGACGGTGGCGCGCACGCAGTGGTCCGTTGCGATGCCGCACACGTCCAAGTGCGTGATCTCCTGCCCGCGCAGCCAATCCGCCAACGACTGCTCTTCGCCGTTGACACCCTCGAAGCCGGAGTACGCCGCGGAGTAGTGGCCCTTCTTGAAAAACTGGTCGATCAGGCCCGTATCCACCGGGCCGCGGATCTGCGAGCCGTAGGAATCCGCCAGGCAATGCACGGGCCAAGAATCCACGAAGTCCGGCGCATCCGAGAAGTGCGCACCCGGATCGATGTGCCAATCCTGGGTGGCCACGATGCGCTCGTACTCTCGGGGGCGGCTGTCCGGGGTGGAGATGAGCTCTGCAATCTTCGACGCCACCTCGTCGCCGCGCGCAGTGGCCAACGCGCCGCCAGGGCAGAAGTCGTTTTGCACGTCCACGATGAGTAACGCAGTATTCATACTGCTCAGCATACTCTCAGGAGAACCGTACCGAGCGTTGTGTCGAAATTTATTGTGACTTTTTGCCGCGCAAATAAAGTGGCCCGGTCCGCGGTGTATTATCACCGTCGAACCGGGCCGTTTTGTGCGCCATCAGGGAATCGAACCCCGAACCCACTGATTAAGAGTCAGTTGCTCTGCCAATTGAGCTAATGGCGCTTATTTTGTTTTCTCCGTTGCTCTCGGCAACGAAAAGAAACTGTAGCACCGTCATTGCTGAGCGTGAAATCGGCAGGTCAGGTGGGGGAAACCGTCGCTAAGCAAAGTGCTTCAACACACGGGGTGAGAATAGTGGACTTTCAGTGGTGAGGGGATAAAGTATTGGGGATTCGTAAACAACATCTTGTGAGGGGTAAGCAGTGGGTCACCGTCGAGTGGTGCGCGGTCTTGCGCTGATAGTTGCTGCGGCATCGCTGTCTTCCTGCACCATCGGCGACGCCGGGCGCCTGACGCCGCAAGCGCAAACCACAGACGCGGAGACCTCCACCGAGAAGCCGAAGCCGAAGCCACCTCAGGTCAACGTGGCAAACGGGGAGACCGGTGTAGAGCCCACTGAGCCGATCCGCGTCACCGCGGCCGCTGGCTTGTCCACCGTGAAAATGACCAACGAGGACGGCAAAGAGGTCGAGGCCAAGTTCAACGACGACAAGTCCGAATGGGCCACCACCGAACCGCTCGGCTACGGGCGCAAATACACCGTGGAAGCGCGCGACGCCGAAGGGCAGAAGGTGGTCACCTCGTTTACCACCCTGACACCGGATGCGACGGTAAACGCCTACGTTGGGCCGCTCGACGGCGCGGTCGTCGGCGTGGCCCAGGCGGTGACCATCCGCTTCGACACTGCCATCAAGGACACCAAGGCGGTGGAGGATCTCATCGACGTGCAGACCTCCAACGGCACCGACGGCGCTTTCTTCTGGCTCGATCCCTACGAGGTGCGCTGGCGCCCCAAGGACTACTGGGAGCCCGGCACCGAGGTGAATGTGAAGATCGACATTTACGGCCAGAAGATGGGCAAGGGACTCTACGGCGCGCAGGACAGTGAGACCAGCTTCACGATCGGCGACAAGGTTGAAACCGTCATCGACAACGCCGACAAGATGCTGCGCGTGTACTCCAACGACGAGTTGGTCAAGGAGTTCCCCATTTCTATGGGCACCGACAACGTCCACGACACCCCGAACGGCACCTACGTCGTCGGCGACGAGCACGAAAAGCTGACCATGGATTCGCGCACGTACGGCCTTGCCTTGGATGCCGGCGGCTACGTCACGCCCGTGGATTACGCCACGCAGCTGTCGTACTCCGGTATCTACGTCCACTCCGCCCCGTGGGCGATCGGCGCGATGGGTAGCTACAACCAATCCCACGGCTGCATCAACGCGTCCTACGACAACGCCCAGTGGTTCCAGAATTTTGTCAAGCGCGGCGACCCAGTGGTGGTGAAAAACACCGCCGGGGGCACGCTTACGCCTTACGACGGCCTCGGGTACTGGAACCTCGATTGGGAGCAGCGCTCCGGCGGCTCGGAGGATCCGCTCTACCCGTAGGGTCGCTCGCCCGAGCGTGCCCCGCGCCGGCTAGCGCGTGGAGAAGGGGTAGTCGGTGTAGCCCTTCTCCCCGCCGGTGTAGAAGGTCGACTCGTCCGGTGCGGTCACCGGTAGCCCCTCTTTCCAGCGGCGCACCAAGTCCGGGTTCGAGATAGCCAGCCGGCCCACCACGGCGGCGTCTCCGTGCTCCACCAGGCGCTCGGCCGCTTCACGGTCGGTCGGCTCGGCGAACCCGGAGTTGAGGAAGACGCGGGTGCGACCGTTCTCGCGGGCGCGGCTGATCAGATCGATCATCAGCTCACCCGCGGGCTCTGCGTGCATTAACGAGACGTAGGCGAGCCCGAGGTCCGCCGTGGCGTCAAGCAGCCCGCCGTAGGTGGCCAGCACGTCTGCATCATCTGTTTCCTCGATGCCCTGAATGTTGTTCTGCGGCGACAGGCGGATAGCCACCCGGTCCGCCCCGATTTCATCCGACACTGCGCGCAGGATCTCCTCGACGAGCCGGAACCGCTTCTCCGGGGATCCGCCGTAGGCGTCTTCACGCAAGTTCGAGTTCGGGGAGAGGAACTGGTGCAACAGGTAGCCGTTGGCGCCGTGGATCTCTACGCCGTCCATGCCGGCGTCGATGGCGTTTCGGGCGGCCTGGCGGAACTCGTCGATAATGCCCGGCAGCTCATCCGTGTCCAGGGCACGCGGGACAGGGCAGTCTTTGCGCGACTCGAAGTCCCGGACCGCAGTGCCGGAAGTCACCGCGGACGGCGCGACCGGCTCCGTGCCCTCCTGCAGGCTGGCGTGGGACAGGCGCCCACCCATCATCACCTGCATGAAGAGGTGCCCGTCGGCCTCGTGGACGGCGTCGGCGACGCGGCGCCACCCGGCAATCTGCTCGGCGGTGTCGGTACCGGGCTGCCCCGGAAAAGTCCGTCGGGTCACTGCGGGGAAGACGCCTTCGGTGACGATCAGGCCCAGCGAGGCCCGCTGCGAGTAGTAGGTCTCGTGCAGTGAGATGGGCACTCCGTCGCGGCCCGCGCGTGAGCGCGTCAGCGGAGCCATGATGATGCGGTTTGGCAGGGTCATCCGACCCACATCGAGGGAATCGAAAAGCGAAGTCATGCGCTCCATAACGCGCACATGTCAACAACTATTCCACGCTCGCGGGAGCAGCGGAGGAACACCGAGACAGAAAAAATCACCCCGCAACCTGTTCGTGCAGGCTACGGGGTATCTTCGGGGTGGCTGACGGTGTCTGAAGTCACGACATATTTGACGGGGTGTGCCTGCGGAAGGCGTTGTGATCCTTGACAGGTCAGTCGCGTCATAGTTGACACTTAGGGTTACCTCAGTCGTGTCGGTGACGTTTGACTGGTGAGTCGGGACATGTTTGACACTATGAACAGTCCTAACCGCAACATCGCCATCGTCAGAGCCGTCAGAGGCCAAGGCGGCACACCCACCAACGTCGCCAAACGATTCGGCATCTCGCGCCAACGCGTCCACCAAATCCTCAACGCCTACGACGCCGGCGGCGCCGAGGCAATCGCACCGAAATCACGCGCCCCGCACACCCACCCGCACGCCGTCCCGGAAGCACTACGCAACGACATCATCAGCATCCGCAAACAACTCACCCGACACGGACTCGACGCCGGGCCCGAAACCATTGCCTACCACCTCGAACAGGCCGGCAAACGCGCCCCCTCAACCTCAACGATCCGCCGCATCCTCACCAACGAGGGCTTGATCACCCCGCAGCCGCAAAAGAAGCCGAAAAGCTCCTACATCCGCTTCGAAGCCGCGATGCCCAACGAATGCTGGCAAGCCGACATCACCCACCTCTTCCTCGCTGATAACACGCGGGTAGAAGTCCTCGACTTCCTCGACGACCACTCGCGATACCTGTTGTCAATCACCGCGGCCGCCGCATTTACAGGCCCCGCCGTCGCCGCCGAACTCACCCGCCTGATCGGCGCATACGGCCCGCCAGCATCCACGCTGACGGACAACGGACTGGTGTTCACCGCCCGCCTAGCCGGGCGCAAAGGCGGGCGAAACGCATTCGAAAAAGTGCTCGTCGCACACAAAATCCAACAGAAAAACGGCCGGCCAGGCCACCCCCAAACCCAAGGAAAAATTGAGCGATTCCACCAAACCATCAAAAAATGGATCACCGCCCGACCCCCAGCACAAACCATCGATGAGCTGCAACAACTCCTCAACGAGTTTCGCCAATACTACAACTGCACCCGACCCCACCGCGCCCTAGGCAGACGCACCCCGCAGCAGGCATACACCACCGGAGTCAAAGCCACACCCAACGACAACCCCAAAGAAGAATGGCGCACCCGAAACGACACAGTCGACAAAAACGGCAAAGTCTCCGTGCGCTACGCCGGCAAACTCTTCCACCTCGGCATCGGACGCGCCTACAAACACAAGAAAATCCTCATGGTCATCACCGACAACCACATCATCACATCACTGGTCGAAACCGGAGAAGTCATCACAGAGCACTACATCGACACCGCCTGCGACTACCAAAAGGCCTACTGGAAACACGGCGACCCACCACTGCACCCCAAATGAACAAAACCGGCACCCCAGAACAAAAACAACTGGGATGCCGGTCCGTCCAGCATGTCGCGACTCATGCGTCAAGCATGACGCGACTCATGACATCGGGGTGGCTGACGGGACTCGAACCCGCGACACCCAGGATCACAACCTGGTGCTCTACCAGCTGAACTACAGCCACCATCGCTGTTTTTGCAGCGGGATATACCTTAGCCCCTCACCGTGCTTTCACAAAAACGGCTGGTAGGCGTCGGTTGCGCCGTGGGCGGCGTCACCTGCCGCCTGCGCATCCGGGCCGGGGGAGGGGACGAACACGGCGCGGCGGTAGTAATCCAGCTCGCGGATGGACTCCACAATGTCGGCCAAAGCGCGGTGCGCCATCCCTTTTTGCGGCTGGTTGTAGTACGCCTGCGGGAACCAGCGGCGCGACAGCTCCTTGACCGTGGAGACGTCGATCATGCGGTAGTGCAGCGCTGCGTCGAGGCGCGGCATCTGCGCGCGGATGAACGTGCGGTCGGTGGCGATGGAGTTGCCGGCCAGCGGGGCGGGGTGTGCGGGGTCGCAGTGCTTTTCGACGAGCTCGAGCACCGCATCCTCCGCCTGCTCGATACTGACGGCGGACGCCTTGATGTCGTCCAACAGACCGTTTTCGGAGTGCATCTGGGTGACAAAGTCGTCCATCTCCGCGAGCTCAGCGTCGGTGGCGTGCACGACCAGGTCCACGCCCTCGTCGATGATGTTCAGCTCCGCGTCCGTGACCAGCGCTGCAACCTCAACGATGACGTGGCGGGCGGGATCGAGCCCCGTCATCTCCAGGTCGACCCAGACGATGCGGTTGTCTTTGGCGGCGATGTCCATCTATTCCTCTCCCATCTGGGCGTAGAACTTGCCCATAATCGGCGGCAACACGCCGCGCGGCGCGTAGTTGGAGACCACATCCATGGCCTTCGAAAGCGGACCCGGCACGATGCGGCGGCGGTTCTTGCGCATGGCGGCGATGGTGTCGGCGGCGCAGGACTCGTAGGTGGTCCACAAAAAGTCCGGCACGACCTTGTCCACGATGGACTGCTCTTCTTCCGGGATGTAGGCCTCGCGCACTGGCCCCGGGGCGAGCAGCGTGACGTGCACGCCGGAGTCCTTCAGCTCGTAGTGCAGTGCCTCGGTGAACATGTTCACGCCGGCTTTGGTGAACACGTAGGTGGCGTTGTTCGGGATCGGCAGGTTGCCGGCCGCGGAGCCGACGTTGCACAGGGCACCTTCACCGCGCGGGACCATCTGGTCCAGCACGGCCTTGGTAATGCGGAACACCGCGGTGGCGTTCAGGTTGAACTGGTTCGTCTCGTAGTCCCAGTCCTGGCGCATGAACGGGCCGAAGCTGGCGATGCCGGCGGAGTTGACGCAGATGTGGATCGTGCGCTGCGCAATGTGCTGAAGCAGCGCGTCGACGTCGCGCTGCTTGGACAGATCCCCGGCGAAGATTTCCACATCGATGCCGTGGGTGTGCGAGAGCTCGTCGCCAAGCTTTTGCAGCACCTCCTCACGGCGAGCGACGATGATCAAATTGTGGCCTTCGGCCGCGAGCTGGCGGGCGACAGCCTCGCCGATGCCTTGGCTTGCGCCGGTGATCAGCGCGAAACGGTCGGGTGCGGGGGAGGGAAAACTCATGGGCACGAATCTACCCGCCCGCAATCTCGCGCAGCGCCGCCGTGTGGTTTTCGAAGGCCCGCGCCCCGTCTGCCGTGAGCGTGACCCACACCGTGTCCTTCGCTCGGCTCGAGCCGTACTCGCGAAAGCGCGTGACGTAGCCGTGCTCCTCCAAGGTGGCCAGCTGCTTCGACAGCGCCGAATCCGACAGGTCCACCTTGTCTTTCAGGGAGCTGAAGCGCATTTCGTGCCGGGACGTTTGTTTCTCCACGGCTCCCGCGCTGTAGAGCGTCGCACAAATCTTCAGCCGCGCCAGAGGGTGAATGACAGGGTCGATGCCGCTCATCGGCGCTTCTCCTCGTAGTACATGACGGCCGTGATGACTACGGTGGAGATGGTGCCGGCGATGATCGCGCCGACTGCACTGCCCTCCGGGATGAACCAGGTCAGCGGCAGGAGGAGTGCGGGCGCCAGGGCTGCGAACCAGTTCACTTTTGGCTCCTCCTGGATGGGCTGCTTCATGCTCGGGCGCACGTCGCGGTTGTGCTGCCACGCAACGAGGCCGATGGAGACGAGGAAAGATGCCGCGAACAGCGCCCACACATACGTCCAGTCCATGATTGTCCCGGCGATGGTGATGCCGAAGCTGGCCCCGAGGATTACGTAAACCCACAATGGGGTCGGTTTGCGTTGTGTGGCGTGTTCGATGCCGTCCACCTGCTCGAGGGCGGCGCGGGCCTCTTCTTTCGAGATGTTTTCCATGTGGGAAAGTATGACACTTTCCGGTGTGGAAAGCAACGGATGCGCACGATCTGACATTTGGGACGGCCGTCCAGTTTCAAACCTGCTGGTAGGGGGGATATTGTTGTCGGCTTATGTCAGATCGTGCGCGCAGGGCGGCCTAGATCTCGTGCATCTCCTGGTGCTTGGTCTCCGGCGCGGACAGGATGGCCACCAACGAGATGACGGTGACGACGACGAGGTAGATGCCCACCGCCTGCGGCCCGTGATTTGCGTTCAGTGCGGTGGCGATGAACGGGGCGATCGCCGCACCCAGGATGGAAGAGACGTTGTAGGCGATTCCGGAGCCGGTGTAGCGCACGTTGGAGGGGAACAGCTCCGGCAAGATCGCGGACATCGGCCCAAAGATGAAGCCCATCAACACCATGCCGATGAACAGGAAGATGCCGAGCGAGACCATGGTGAACGTCTCGGGGTTGAGCAGCCACTTGAAGCTCAGTCCGTAGGCGATGATGGCCACGGAGGTCAGCCCCAGCGTCGACCGGCGGCCGTAGGTGTCGGCCAGGTGCGCGGAGACGGGGATGCCCAGCATGAATCCGAAGATGCACACCAGCTGCAGCTTCAAAAAGGTCGGGTATGCGATGCCCAGGCCCACGCCCTCTTCGGCGGAGCCGATGCCGTAGGAGAGGAACCACGTGGTCACGATGTAGAACAGTGTGTAGCAGCCGACCATGATGAACGTGCCCTGGATCAGCGGTTTCCAGGCGGTCTTGAACACCTCGGCCAGCGGGGAGGCGGCCTTCTGGGCGGTTTGCTCAACCTGCTGGAACACCGGGGTTTCTTCCACCTGCAGGCGCACCCACAGTCCGATGATCACCATGACGATGGACAGCAAGAACGGGATGCGCCAGCCCCAGCGCATGAACGCTCCCTCGAAGTCGCCGGAGGTGTGACCCAGCACCGTGACCAGGATGAGGAACAGCCCGTTGGTCAGCAAGAAGCCGAAGGGCGCGCCGAGCTGCGGCCACATGCCGGCCCACGCGCGGCGGCCCTTCGCCGCGGTTTCGGTGGACAGCAGGGCGGCACCAGACCACTCGCCGCCCAGGCCCAGGCCCTGGCAGAAGCGCATCAGGGCCAGCAGTGCCGGTGCCCAGATGCCGGCCTGGGCGTAGGTGGGCAGCAGGCCGATGACGAAGGTGGCGATGCCCATGGTCAGCAGGGCGCCCACCAGGGTGGCCTTGCGGCCGATTTTTGTCGCCGAAGTGGCCGAACAGCACTGAGCCGAGCGGGCGGGCGATAAACGCTAGGCCGAACGTGGCGAACGACGACAGCAGCGAAACCGTGCTGGACTCGGATTTGGGGAAGAAAAGGAACGGAAACACTGCCACCGCCGCGGTGGCGTAGGCGTAGAAGTCGTAGAACTCGATGGTCATGCCGATGGTGGACGCGACGCGGACGCGACGGCGTTCCTCGGGGGTGGTCTCCCGGGGCGTGGCCGCCGGTGAGGCAGTGGGGTGGTGTTTGACACTTGTGGTCATAGCCCGTCCTTTCATTCCGTCGTATGGGGACAGTGTCCCGCGTTATGGGCCGAGCGTATCGCATAGTGGGATACGAGTCTCATAAAACATTCACGGAAACGGCGCGGCGGCGTGCAACCGGCCGCCCCCGAAAGCACCCGCCAAACAAAAACCGGCCCTCCGCGAAATATCGGAGAGCCGGTGGTGAACAGGCAAAAATGAGCGCCCCCAGCAGTGTCTGGTTCGGTGACATCGTTCCGCATGTCTCATGAGATCGTTCCGGTTTGTCCTGCGGGGATGTCTCACCACATCGTTCCGGTGGGCAAGCAATGCGCCGGAAGTGCCCCACGACGGCAAAAAGCCATGTCGTGAGACATCGTTCCGCTCCTCGTACGCACCGGCTCTGAGCGGCGACGGAACGCTCGTCGATAAGCAAAGGCTCCTGCCTGTGCTTCCCTGAAGCCACAATGCAGCTCCACAACGGGCTCATGCCGCATCAACCCACCTTGGAGGTAATCCCAAAGCGTCTGGGGCACACGACGGTCCGCCAAATCCAGCAGGAATCAAGCACCCACAAACCCTCAAAACACCACCAGACACCCCACCCCGGGGCACGCCAGAAACAAAAAATCTCGAGACACCGTAGGAACGATGTCTCGAGACTTCACAGAGCGCCCCCAGCAGTGTCTGAAGTCACGACATATTTGACGGGGTGTGCCTGCGGAAGGCGTTGTGATCCTTGACAGGTCAGTCGCGTCATAGTTGACACTTAGGGTTACCTCAGTCGTGTCGGTGACGTTTGACTGGTGAGTCGGGACATGTTTGACACTATGAACAGTCCTAACCGCAACATCGCCATCGTCAGAGCCGTCAGAGGCCAAGGCGGCACACCCACCAACGTCGCCAAACGATTCGGCATCTCGCGCCAACGCGTCCACCAAATCCTCAACGCCTACGACGCCGGCGGCGCCGAGGCAATCGCACCGAAATCACGCGCCCCGCACACCCACCCGCACGCCGTCCCGGAAGCACTACGCAACGACATCATCAGCATCCGCAAACAACTCACCCGACACGGACTCGACGCCGGGCCCGAAACCATTGCCTACCACCTCGAACAGGCCGGCAAACGCGCCCCCTCAACCTCAACGATCCGCCGCATCCTCACCAACGAGGGCTTGATCACCCCGCAGCCGCAAAAGAAGCCGAAAAGCTCCTACATCCGCTTCGAAGCCGCGATGCCCAACGAATGCTGGCAAGCCGACATCACCCACCTCTTCCTCGCTGATAACACGCGGGTAGAAGTCCTCGACTTCCTCGACGACCACTCGCGATACCTGTTGTCAATCACCGCGGCCGCCGCATTTACAGGCCCCGCCGTCGCCGCCGAACTCACCCGCCTGATCGGCGCATACGGCCCGCCAGCATCCACGCTGACGGACAACGGACTGGTGTTCACCGCCCGCCTAGCCGGGCGCAAAGGCGGGCGAAACGCATTCGAAAAAGTGCTCGTCGCACACAAAATCCAACAGAAAAACGGCCGGCCAGGCCACCCCCAAACCCAAGGAAAAATTGAGCGATTCCACCAAACCATCAAAAAATGGATCACCGCCCGACCCCCAGCACAAACCATCGATGAGCTGCAACAACTCCTCAACGAGTTTCGCCAATACTACAACTGCACCCGACCCCACCGCGCCCTAGGCAGACGCACCCCGCAGCAGGCATACACCACCGGAGTCAAAGCCACACCCAACGACAACCCCAAAGAAGAATGGCGCACCCGAAACGACACAGTCGACAAAAACGGCAAAGTCTCCGTGCGCTACGCCGGCAAACTCTTCCACCTCGGCATCGGACGCGCCTACAAACACAAGAAAATCCTCATGGTCATCACCGACAACCACATCATCACATCACTGGTCGAAACCGGAGAAGTCATCACAGAGCACTACATCGACACCGCCTGCGACTACCAAAAGGCCTACTGGAAACACGGCGACCCACCACTGCACCCCAAATGAACAAAACCGGCACCCCAGAACAAAAACAACTGGGATGCCGGTCCGTCCAGCATGTCGCGACTCATGCGTCAAGCATGACGCGACTCATGACAAGAGCGCCCCCAGCAGGATTCGAACCCGCGACCAGCCGGGTAGAAACCGGATGCTCTAATCCACTGAGCTATGGAGGCAGTGTCAGCGATTGTAGTTATGGCCTCGCGCAGCGCGAAAGTAGGGTAAGCGGCATGACTGCACCTGCGCGCACACGCACCGTCACCTCTGCTTGGCCGTTGTATCTGGCCGCGCTCGCCGTCGCCGCGGTAGTTGCCGGCGCGGTGGGGTTGTCGTTTTCGGGCGGGTCGTTGGCGGAGCTGGGCATCCCTGACCCGGGCCCGGCCACGACGTTTGGGCTGCCGGCGTTGCGGGGTGTGGCGTGGCTGCTCATGGCGTTGGCCACCGGCTCGTTTCTGCTTTCCGCCTTTCTTGTTCCGCCGCGACAGAACGGAGAGGACCTCAACGGCGCGCACTTGACGGTGGACGGGCACATCGCCTCGCGCACCGGCGCCCATGCGAGTGCGGGCATCGCGCTGATCGGGTTGGTCATGATTCCGCTGGTGCTTTCCGACGTCTCCGGCCAGCCCCTCAAAACCGTCCTGTTCGAGGCGGCGGCGTGGTCGCAGGCGCTGGACCAAGTGGCGGACGCGCGCGTGTGGCTGATTGTCGCGCTGTTCGCCGCTGTCGTCGCCGCGTTCGGCTACGCGGTGTCGAGCTGGTGGTCGCAGGTGTGGCTGTTTTTGGGCTCGGTGGTGGTGATTATGCCGATCGCCCTGACCGGCCACTCCGCCACCGGCGGCGCGCATGACTTCGGCACCAACTCGCTGATTTGGCACCTCGTGGCCATGCTGCTTTGGGTTGGCGGGCTGATGGCGCTTGTCGCACATGCTTTACGACGAGGCCCCGCCCTCCCCGCCGCCACCCGCCGCTACTCCCGCATTGCGCTGTTTGCCATCCTGGCCATGGCGGTCTCCGGCGTGGTCAACGCGCTGGTGCGCGTGCGCCTGGAGGATCTCACGCAGTACAGCTACGGCTGGGTGCTGATCATCAAAACGGTCGGGATCATCGTGCTTGGCGCGATCGGCTTTATTCACCGCGAGCGCACCATCCCGCAGCTGGAACGACAGCCGAAGGCGTTTACCCGCCTGGCCGCGGGCGAGGTGCTCATCATGGCGGCGATTTCCGGCCTGGCGGTCACGCTCGGCCGCACGCCGCCCCCGCCGCCGCTGGATCCGAACCTGACCCGCATGCAGATCCAGATGGGCTACAACCTCACCGAGCCGCTGACCTGGACCAACTGGCTCACCACCTGGCGTCCCGAACTGCTCTTTAGTGCCATCGCGATCCTCCTGGCCGCTTATTACCTGCACCTTCTCCGCCGGGTGGACGGCTGGCCGGTCACGCGCACTCTGTGGTGGCTCGCGGGCTGCGCAACGCTCGTCGTCACGCTGAGCTCAGGCATGGGTATGCACATGCCTGCCTCCTATTCGGCGCACATGACGGTGCACATGATCCTGTCCATGGGCGTGCCGGTGTTTCTCGTGCTCGGCGCGCCGCTGACGTTGGTGCGCGAGGCGTACCCGGCCGGCGAGTTCAACCCGCGGTTGTGGGCGGAAAGCTTCCAGCGCTCGAAGTTCCTGCGCGCGGTGACGTTCTCGCCGGTGTCCACCATCCAGTTCTTGGTGTTCTTCTACGCCATGTACGTCATCGAGCCGTTCTACGAGCTCATGATTTCGGAGCACGCCGGCCACGTGATCATGAACGCCGTGTTCTTGGTCTCCGGCTACCTCTATTTCTGGGAGCTCATCGGCCCGGATGAGATCGAGGGCCGCCCGGGCGCAAAGGTGCGCCTGCTGTGGCTGTGGGTGTCCATGCCGTTCCACCTGTTCATGGGCGTCTACCTCATGCAGCTCGGCTCAGTGATGGGCGAGGAGTTCTACCGCTCTCTGGAGCTGCCGTGGGATCCGGACCTGCTGGCGGTGCAGAAGGACGGCGGCGGCATCGCGTGGGCGTCCGGTTCGTTCCCGCTGGTGATCGTGTTCGGCGAGCTGTTCATGCGGTGGTGGCGCGAGGATAAGGCCGAAACTGCCGCGTCTGACCGCCGCGCGGAGGAGACGGACGACGAGGAATGGCGCCGCTACAACGAGATGCTGGCGAAATTTAATTCGAACTAGCTGCGGATTGTGAATTTCTCAGGTTAAGTTATCCACAATTTCGCGGACCCCTTTTTTCGGTGTGGGCTTCGTGCGACTCTGCTTTGCGCAGGGGGCAATTGCTTAGCGACGTCAGCTTCGCCACCCCCGCACCACCACACCAACCGCACACTGTGCCGCCCGCACAGAGAAAGGGGACCAGCTCCCATGACCAACACCGACTTCACCCTCTGCGGCAACCTCACCGCGGAGCCGTTTTTCAAGCGCTTCAACTCCGGTGCCACGCTGCTGCGCTTGCGTGTCGCCTCCTCCGACGCCCGCAAGACAACCAACGACAAAGGCGAGGAGGTGTGGGTGGACTACAACCAGCTCTACGTCGACGTGGAGTGCTGGGGCCAGATGGCGGTCAACGCTGGCGCGTCGCTGCGCAAAGGCTTCCCCGTCGTCGTGGTGGGCAAGCTGGTCAGCGAGTTCTGGGAGGAAAAGGACGAGGACGGCAAGGAGGCGAACGTGCGCTCGCGGCTGAAGATGAACGCCAAGCACATCGCCTTCGACCTGGCGCGTTTCCAGGTCAACTCCGTGCGCGCGACCGTCTCCGGCAATGCGATTGAGGGCCACGAAAGGCCCTCCGCCATGGATGCCGAAGCGCTGGACAAGAAGATCAACGGCGAAAACGCCAACCCGAACCCCGGCCGCGACCAGCAGGGCCCGTCGCCGCACGGCAGCTGGGGCGCCGCGGACCCGTCGCAGGAGCGCCGCGTCAGCGCCGAGGACATGCACCGCGCCGATGCAGCCGCCGCAACGGACGAGGCCCCGGAGGAGGATAAGGAGTTAACCGGCGCTCCGTTCTAAACAGCCGCCCGCCGCGGAGGTGCCCTGCCGCTTTGAGCGTGTGCTCGGAGTCGGTTGGGCACCGAGCGCGTGATGTACCCTAAGTGCGGTATTTACCTCCGTACTGACCAAAAAGGGGAATCGTAGTGGCTGAGTTCATCTACACGATGAAAAATGTCCGCCGAGCCATCGGCGAGAAGGTCATCCTGGACAACGTCACCATGGCGTTTTACCCGGGCGCGAAGATCGGCGTCGTGGGCCCGAACGGTGCCGGTAAGTCGTCGCTGTTGAAGATCATGGCCGGCATCGACCAGCCGAACAACGGCGAGGCGTTCCTCCAGCCGGGCGCGACCGTGGGCATCCTTTTGCAGGAGCCGCCGCTGAACGAGGAGAAGACCGTGCGCGGCAACGTCGAGGAAGGCCTCGGCGAGCTGTTTGAGAAGAAGCAGCGCTTCGAGCAGATCGCCGAGGAAATGGCGACCAACTACTCCGACGAGCTGATGGAGGAGATGGGCAAGCTCCAAGAAGAGCTCGACGCTGCCGACGCGTGGGAGATCGACTCCAAGATCGAGCAGGCCATGGAGGCGCTGCGCTGCCCGCCGTCGGATGCGCCGGTGACCAACCTGTCCGGTGGCGAGCGCCGTCGAGTAGCACTGGCGAAACTGCTGCTGTCCGAGCCGGACCTGCTGCTGCTGGACGAGCCGACCAACCACCTCGACGCCGAGAGCGTGCTCTGGCTGGAGAAGCACCTGCAGACCTACCCGGGCGCCGTGCTGGCGATTACTCACGACCGCTACTTCCTAGACAACGTCGCCGAGTGGATCTGCGAGGTCGACCGCGGCAAGCTTTACCCCTACGAGGGCAACTACTCCACCTACCTGGAAAAGAAGGCCGAGCGCCTCGAGGTTGCCGGCAAGAAGGACCAGAAGCTGCAGAAGCGCCTGAAGAAGGAGCTGGACTGGGTCCGCTCCTCCCCGAAGGCCCGCCAGGCCAAGAACAAGGCCCGTCTGGAGCGCTACGAGGAAATGGCGGCAGAGGCCGAGCAGTACCGCAAGCTCGACTTCGAAGAGATCCAGATCCCGACCCCGCCGCGTTTGGGCAACAAGGTCGTGGAGGTCGAGGACCTGGACAAGGGCTTCGACGGCCGCGTGCTCATCAACGACCTGTCGTTCACCCTGCCGCGCAACGGCATTGTCGGCGTGATCGGCCCCAACGGTGTGGGTAAGTCCACGCTGTTCAAGACCATCGTGGGCCTGGAGGAGCCGGACGACGGCACCGTGGAGGTCGGCGAGACCGTGAAGATCTCATACGTGGACCAGAACCGCGAGAACATCGACCCGGAGCAGACCGTGTGGGAGGTCGTCTCCGACGGCCTAGACTACATCCACGTCGGCCAAAACGAGATGCCGTCGCGCGCGTACCTGTCCGCGTTCGGCTTCAAGGGCCCGGACCAGCAAAAGCCGTCGAAGGTGCTCTCCGGCGGCGAGCGCAACCGTCTGAACCTGGCGTTGACGCTGAAGCAGGGCGGCAACCTGATCCTGCTGGACGAGCCCACCAACGACCTGGACGTGGAGACCCTCGGCTCGTTGGAAAACGCGCTGCAGGCCTTCCCGGGCTGCGCCGTGGTTATTTCGCACGACCGCTGGTTCCTGGACCGCACCTGCACCCACATCCTGGCCTGGGAGGGCAACGTGGAAGAGGGCAAGTGGTTCTGGTTCGAGGGCAACTTCGGCGACTACGAGGCCAACAAGGTCGAGCGCCTGGGCGAGGAGGCGGCGAAGCCGTCTCGCGTCACCCACCGCAAGCTCACCCGCTAGGAGCACAACATGGCTGACACCAGCAACGTCCACGTCCACACCATCCCGGTGCGTTGGGGAGACTTCGACCGCTACGGGCACGTGACCAACTCCGCCTACATCGAGTTGGCGCAGGAGGCGCGCCTGGCGTTCGCCCAGGAGTTCTTCTTCTCCCAGGGCCACGAGTTCGTGGTGTTCGTGCGCCGGCTCGAGGTGGATTACGTCCGCCCGATCCTGCCCAACACCACCCACGTGACGGTGGAAACCCAGGTGGCCAAGGTGGGCAACACCTCGTTTACCACCCGCCAGGAAATTAAGGATGCCCAGGGTAACGTCTGCTGCGTGGTGGAGTGCGTGCAGGTCACGGTGGATACCGCCACTACCTCGCCGCGCGAGATCACGCAGAAGGAGATCGGCATCCTCTCCAAGACTGCCGGGGCCTAAGTGGTTGCCGTTGACATCGAGCGGGGCGCGCGCGGGCTGATCGCTTTGCTCACGCGCGCGCTCGCGCTGGACGCGCAGGCAATCGCGCGGTTCCAAGAGGTGGGGCAGGGCCAGCTCGACATCTTCGTCACGACGCCCTTCGACGCCATTGCTTCTCGACGCACCTTCGGCACCACCACCCACCCCGGCGCCGCCGTCTCCGCCCAGGCGCTCCTGGACGCGCTGCGCGACGGCCGCACCGAGGTGGGCCCCGCCCGCGACGCCGCCTGGCCCGGCGCGCTGCCGCCCGCGGGCGGGTTCATCGCCCGCGAAGAGGTGCCCATCGGCGTGGCGCGCCGCCTGGCGGACGAGGGGCGCAACCTGGCCCGGCAGTTCTCCGGCCCGGCCGGCCCACCGCGGTCCCTGCTGGACGGGGTGGTACTCACCGCCGACGCGGACAGTGCGCAGCCGGTGGAGATCCCCATGCGGATGATCTTCGCCTGCACCGCACTCGGCCTCATCCCGGGCTTCGAAGCCCCGGCTGAAATCCCCCGCCACCTGCGCGTGGCCACCTCGGGTAGCTGGGTGCGCCTGGACGCGCCGTTCGGCTCCGTCTACCGCAGCACCCGCCCCAACCTGCTGTTTTAGCTGTACTGCCCGGGGACGTTGATCAATCGGACGACCAGCGGGGGCGTCCTGTTCGGGCTGCGGTACGGCCTCTACGAGCGATCGGCCAGCCCCGGTCGACAACAAGTTTGGCGACTTTTTGGCGGTGACACCGAGTCAGAGCAGCGTTGGCATGATGCCTCATTTTCGCGGGCGCATCCCCGTACGGATCAATTGGAGCACAACGGCCGCGCATGCGACGGATGCGGCGGTCAGGCCGAGTCCTTGTGGGCTGACCGAGTGCGCCACGAGCAGCGAACCGAGCGTCGCGCCGAGAGCAGAGCCGAGGTAGTTGGCCGATGCGTTCGCTGCAACCGCGGTGGCTCCGTCAGTCGGGTTGGCGCTGAGCAGGACATGCTGCTGCGGTGCCAGTGAGGCCCACCCGCACAGGCCCCACACGAACAAGCTCCCCAAGAGCACGACCGGGGCGCGACCGAGAGCCACACCGGCCAGGGCACACGCCAAACCGGTGAGAAGCATGAGGCTCAGCCGCAGGGGGTTGCCCTTGTCAACCAGGCGCCCGATGCCCAGGGCGCCGATAGCCCCGCCCAGTCCCCAAACCCAGATCGCGATCGTCTGGTGGTCGGCCAGGCTGGAGTGGCCAAGAATGACGGTGAGGTAGGTGTAGAGGCCAAGCGAGGCGATACCGGTGAGCAGCGTTACCAGGACGGTTACCAGGTTGTCGGGTCGCGTCACCGCCCGCAGTCGTTGCAGCGCCCCGGACGCAGGAATCGGGGGCAGCTCGCCGCCACGAAGCAGGACCCCTCCCAAGGATGCAGCGCTGGTGGCGACGACCAGGGCGATGGCAGCGCGCCATCCCCAGCGCCCGGCGACGGCCAGGCCCAGCGGGACACCGAACACGGTGCCTACAGCGAGACCGGAGAGCACCAGCGACAGCGCCCGTCCCCGCTGTTCGCCACCCACGAGACCGGCTGCAACGGCTGATGACAACGGCGAGTACACCCCTGCTGCAGCGCCCGCGACAGCCCTTGCCACCAGGAAGACCGCCACGCTCGGCGCGAGCATCGTTGCCAAGTTTGCCAAGGTGAACACCGCCAGCGCATTGACCAGGCTACGTCGCGAGGTGCGTCCCGCCCGCCCCGCCAGCACGGGCCCGGTGATTGCGTACGAGCCTGTGAACGCTGCCACCCCCAGCCCCACGGTTGCCTCGGTCGATCCTAAGGAGGTCGCAATCGCGGGAAGGAGGCCGGCGATCACGTAAGCATCGAGTCCGAGCGCGACGCTGCCCATCACGAAGGGCCACAGGCGGGCGATCACGACGGCTGCTCCGGCGTGGCGGCGTTGGCGACGATCGCGGCCAGAAGCCCTGGGAACAGCGTGTCGAGGTCGTCGTCCCGCAAGCGGATCAGGCAGGCGCGGCCCTCGCTGCGCGTCCAGGTCACCCCGGCCTCACGCAGCATGCGTGTGTGGTAGGTCAGCGTCGAACGCGGCAGGTCTTCAGCCAGGTCCAGACTGTCGTGCTCTCGGCCGTCAGACAAGCGGCGGACCATCTCCAACCGCGTCGGGTCACTCAAAGCGGCCAAGACCCGAGCCAAGGACAAATCCTCGACATCGGGATGGTGATAACTACGGGGTGACATGGCAACCTCCAAAGATCGTGCGGTGATGACTGCACGATAACTGTGCAGTCATCACTGCACAAACTGAGGGGGGTGACCCGTCACTCAATCAACGTGACCGGTTGGTGCATTTTGCCGGGTGCTAGTAGGCCCGCGGGCCCTGGTTGATCATCATGTAGGCCACGCGCTGCATGTGGTTCCACATTTGGGAGCGGTAGGGCGGCGCCAGTTCGGCGTCGGAAAACTGCTCCATGGAGTTACCCATGAGCTCTAGCCACCGGTCTGCCTCCGCCTCGCCGATGGGGAAGGGGAAGTGGCGCCGGCGCAGCATCGGGTTGCCGCGCTGCTCTTGGTAGGTGCGCGGCCCGCCCCAGTACTGGGTGAGGAACCACCGCAGGCGGTTTTGCGCGCCCTCCCAGTCGTCGTCCGGGTACATCGGGCCGATGAGGTCGTCTTGTTTGACTTGGGCGTAAAAGCCTTCGACGAGGCGGTGGAAGAACGCGTCGCCACCGACGGCGTCGTAAAGCGTCTGCTCCTGCTTAGGACCGATCTGCATTGCTCTCCTTCTGCTGTACCAGCACAGAATCCATCGGGGTGAGCACCACGTCCGCCTTGCGCAGCGCGGAGAGGATGCGGTGGTTCAAGTGCCGTGCCACGGCCCACTGGTGGCCCGGCATCGTTTTAACTGTGAGGCGGAACGACACGTAGTTCGGGTTGAACTCGCTGGGCCCGAGCATTTCCGGGGCGGCCATGACCACGTCGTGGATCTCCGGGTCCTTGCACGCTTCGGCCGCAGCGTGTTCGATCATGCGCGAGACCTCGTCCGGATCCGCCAACAGCGACACCGGAATCTGCAGGCGCGCCACGGAGAAGTGGTCCGAGTAGTTGCCCACCAGGTCGATGTCGCCGTTGCGGACGTACCACAGGGTGCCGTCCATGTCGCGCAGCGTGGTGATGCGCAGCGTCATCTGCTCCACCTCGCCGACGACATCGCCGACCTGGATGGTGTCGCCGACGCCGAACTGGTTTTCAATGAGGACGAACATGCCGGTGAAGAAGTCCTTCACCAACGACTGCGCGCCGAAGCTGATGGCCACGCCAACCACGCCGGCGGAGGCGATCAGCGGCGCGACGTTCACGCCGAGCTGATCCAGGATGGCCAGCGCGGCCCACACCCAGATCACAATCGCCGCCACGGAACGTCCCACGTTGCCCAGCGTTTTCATCCGTTGCTGGCGCCGCGCCTCCTGCGAGCGTGCCTGGAACGAATCCTCGGTGTCCCCGCGACTGAGCAGCGGTTTGGACTCGATGCCGTGGCGGGTCGCGCGGGAGATGACGCGCTTGAACAGCCAGCTGAGCACCAACGCGATGACCACAATGAGCAGGATCTTCAGCGGGCGTTGGACAAGCAGGTCTTGCGTGTCGGGGTTGTTCCACCAGGTGCTGACGTCGTCGACGGCTTGGTCGACCTTCTCGGTTGTCTCAGATTGCGCATTCATTGGAGAACAATCCTAGTGCATAAAAATGCGCTTGTAATGAACCGCTTGGTCTAGTCTCTGTGGGCATGACTGGATTTGCCACCGATGCGATTCATGCCGGATATGAGCCCGACAGCCTGTACGGGCCGATCAACACGCCGATTTACGCCTCCACCACGTTCGCTCAGGACGGGCTGGCCGAGCTGCGCGGCGGCTACGAGTACACCCGCGTGGGCAACCCCACCGTCACGGCGCTGGAAAACGCGGTCGCAGCGTTGGAGGGTGCCGAGTACGCCGTGGCCTACTCCTCGGGCATGGCGGCTATCGACGTCATCCTGCGCATCCTGCTCAAACCCGGTGACCACATCGTGGTGTCCAATGACGCCTACGGCGGCACCTACCGCCTGATCCAGCAGGTGTTCTCGCTCTGGGGTGTGGAAAACACCGTGGTAGACATGACCAACCCGCAAGAGGTTGCCGCCGCGGTCAAGGGCAACACCAAGGCCATCTGGGTGGAAACGCCCACCAACCCGATGCTGGACATCGCGGACATCGAGGCGATCGCCGCTGTGAAGCAGCAGGCCACACTGGTGGTGGACAACACCTTCGCCTCCCCGTACCTGCAAAAACCATTCGACCTGGGCGCGGACGTGGTCGTGCACTCCACCACGAAGTACATCGGCGGCCACTCCGACGTCGTCGGCGGCATCGTCTGCGGCGACGACGCGCGCGTGCCCGGCTTCCACGAGCAGCTGCGCTTCTTCTTCGGCTGGGTCGGCGCGAACCCGTCGCCGTTCGACACCTACCTCACCGGCCGCGGGCTGAAAACGCTGGCGGTGCGCATGGACAAACACTGCGACAACGCCGAGGCCGTCGCCCGCTACCTGGAGGCCCAGCCGCAGGTCGCGCGCGTGTGTTACCCGGGGCTGGAGTCGCACCCGGGGCACGAGACCGCCACGAAGCAGATGTCGCGTTTCGGCGGCATGGTCTCCGTGCTCTTTCAGACCACGGAGCAGGCGAAGAAGTTCTGCCTGTCCACGAAACTGTTCTGCCTGGCCGAATCTCTCGGCGGGGTGGAGAGCCTGCTCGAGCACCCCGCCACCATGACGCACGTCTCCGTCGCCGGGTCCGCCCTCGAGGTGCCCGGAGAGCTGGTGCGCATCTCCGTGGGCATCGAGGAGGAGGCCGACCTCATCGCCGACCTCGAGCAGGCGCTCGCGCAGCTTTAGTCGGCCGCGGCGTCGACCTCGCGGTTGCGCACAGCGCGGCTGATGCGGTCCTGGCCTTCGGCGACGACGCGCTTGAGGCCGGAGGGGGCGCCGCCAAGCAAAAGCTCGTTCGCCTTATCGACGGCACCTGCGGTGACATCCCAACGCGGGTACATGCCCTCGAGGGTGCGCTGGGCCATCTCGTTGGTCAGGCGGTCCCACAGCGCGGGCGCGGCGCGGAAGTACTCGTCGGTCAGCCCCTCGAGACCCTCGTAGGTGAAGGTCAGCCCGTCCATGAGGTAGCGGGCCTCGAGGTTGGTCAGGTCCTCGTTGACCAGCTTGTCCCAGGCCCAGCGCTTGTCCGTCACGGCGCGGGCGCGCAGGCGGGAGATGGTGCCCTCGGAGGTGTCGTCGCGCTCCTCGTCCGCCGCGGACAGCGGCAGGGCACCGGCGGCGATGAGGTTGGTCAGCGCGAGCCAGCGCACCTCCTGGTTGTCGGAGGTCTCAAGCAGCTCCTTGAAGTAGGCGACCGTCTCCTCCGTCGGCGTCAAGCGCGCCAGCGCACGGTCGAAGATGGCCTTCGGCTCCGCGCCGCGGAAGGCCGCGTTGAGCAGATCCATGCCCTCGCCCTGCCACGCCGGGTCGACGTACTGGCGCACCGCCTGCGTGGCCTGGGCGAGCAGGCGCTCCTGCACGCTCGGGTGCGTCTCGCGGCCTGCCTCGCGCGCCACGAGGCGGACAAACTCGCGGGCGGCGAGCTCGCCGTCGCGCACGGACTCCCACAGCGACGACCAGATCAGCGTGCGCGCCAGCGAATCCTCGATCTGGCCGATGTGCTCGAGCACGAAATCACGGTGCTTAGGCGTCAGGCGCATCTTGGCGTAGGTGAGGTCGTCGTCGTTGACGATGGCCAGGTCGTGATCGATGCCGGCGAGCTCGGGGATCTCGGTGCGCTCGCCGTCGATGTCGGTCTCGACCTGGCGGATTCTGCGGACGACGGCGGAGCCGGCCGGCCCGTCGAGTTTGTACAGACCGACGCGCACGCGGTGGGGGCGCGGGTCGTCCTGCAGCACCGCAAAGCCCTCGCCGATCTCCGGGCGCAGGGTGGACGGGCCGGTGGTGCGCAGCCACTTTTCCGCCCACTCGGAAAGGTCGCGGCCCGAGGCCTGCTCGAGCGCGCCCAGCAGGTCCGCGAAGGTGGCGTTGGAGTAGGCGTGGTTGTCGAAGTGGGTGCGCACGCCCGCGAAGAACTCCTCGTAGCCCACGTACGCCTGCAGCTGCTTGAGCACGCTGGCACCTTTTGCGTAAGTGATGCCGTCGAAGTTCTGCTCCGCGGCCTCGATGTCCGGCGCGTCCGCCGCGATCGGGTGCGTCGACGGCAGCTGGTCCTGCTGGTACGCCCACGCCTTCTCCACGGACGCAAACGTCGTCCACGCGTCGGCGTACTCGCCGATCGCCGTCTGCGCGGTGGCCGCCGACCAGGTGGCAAACGACTCATTGAGCCACAAATCGTCCCACCACTGCATGGTGACCAAGTCGCCGAACCACATGTGCGCCATCTCGTGCAGGATGGTGTCGTTGCGCCGCTCCAGGCGGTACGGGGTGGGCTCGGAAGTGAAGATGTACTCGTCGCGGTAGGTCACGCAGCCGACGTGCTCCATCGCGCCCATGTTGTACTCCGGGCAGAACACCTGGTCGTACTTGTCGCCGAACGGGTACTTGCGGCCGAAGTTGGCGTGGTAGAAGTCGAAGCCCTCCTTGGTCTGGCGGAAGATGCGCTCCGAATCCATGTGCGGGATCAGGCTGGCGCGCGCGTAGAGGCCGAGCTCGATCGTCCTGCCGTCGCCGGCGTCGTAGGTGTCGGCGACCTTCTCAAACTCGCCGGCGCAGATGGCGATGAGGTAGGTCGACAGCGGGTAGTCGATCACGGTGGTCCAGGTGGAGGTGCCGTCGCCGTTGTCCTCGCGGGTGACGGCCTCGTTGAGGATCACGGTGTAGCGCTGCGGCGCCTTCACCCGCACCGTGTAGGTCGCCTTCAGATCCGGCTGGTCGAACCCGGCGAAGACCTTCATCGCCATCGCGGGCTCGAACTGGGTGTACAGGTAATCCTTGTCGTCCACCGGGTCGGTGAACTTGTGCAGGCCCTCGCCGGTGCGGTTGTACGCGTCGTGGGAGGTGACAACCAGGGTGTGTGCGCCGTCGTCAAGCTTCAGCTCGCGGCCGGTCTCTTTCCCGTCGAGCGTGGCCTCGAACCCTGCCGCCACCAGGTCGAAGTGCGTGGTCCCCGCCTTCGAATCGAACTCCACCTTGCTCACGGTGGTGAACTCGTCGGCGCCGGTGATGTCCACCGTGATGTCGTAACGGACGTTGGAAATCAGTGACGCGCGTTGCTGCGCGTCGTCGCGTGTGAGATTTGTCTTCATTTTGTGCAGCCTACACGCGCTATCGTGGGCGCCATGACTGAACAAGTGAAATTTTGGTTCGACGTGTCCTGCCCCTTTGCGTGGCAGACCTCCCGCTGGATGAAGGAAGTGGAAAAGGTCCGCGACATCGCCGTCGAGTGGGTGCCCATGTCTTTGGCAGTGCTTAACGACGGCCGCGACATCCCGGCCGACTACGCCGCGGCGATGGAAGCCAACTGGGGTCCGGCGCGCGTCTTTGCCAAGGTCAAGGAAGAAGCACCCGACAAGGTCGGCGAGCTCTACACCGCCATGGGCGCCCTCATCCACCCCGGCGGCGAGGGCGGCAAGAAGGGCTACGGCGCCTACGACGAAATCATCGCGAAAGCACTCGTCGAAGTCGGGCTGCCGGAGCACTTCGCGGAGGTCGCCAACACCACCGACGCCGACGACTTGCTGCGCGGATTCCACGCCACCGCCATGGAGGCAGTCGGCGACGACGTGGGCACCCCGGTGGTCAAACTCGGCGACAACGCGTTTTTCGGCCCCGTGATCACCCGCGTGCCGGAAGGCGAAGAGGCCGGCAAGCTGTTCGACCACGCCGTCGGCCTCGCCGAGTTCCCGTACTTCTTCGAGCTCAAGCGCACGCGCACGGAAATGCCGCAGGTACGCTAAACAGCATGCGTATTTACCTTGGAGCAGACCACGCCGGATTCGAGCGGAAAAACCAGATCAAGGCCCACCTCGAGGCTCAGGGCCACGAGGTGACCGACTGCGGCGCGCACGAGTACGACGCTTCGGACGACTACCCGGCGTTCTGCATCGCCGCCGCGGAGGCCGTGGTGGCAGACCCGGGCTCGCTGGGCATCGTGCTCGGCGGCTCCGGCAACGGCGAGCAGATCGCCGCGAACAAGGTCAAGGGTGCTCGCTGCGCCCTGGCGTGGTCGGAAGAGACCGCGAAGCTCGCCCGCGAGCACAACAACGCTCAGCTCATCGGCATCGGCGGGCGCATGCACACCGAAGACGAGGCGCTGAAAATCGTGGACGCGTTCGTGAACCAGCCGTGGAGCGAAGAGGAGCGTCACCAGCGCCGCATCGACATCCTGGCGGAGTACGAGCGCACCGGCGTCGCCCCGCAGCTGCCGTAAAAAACGGCCTCCGGGCGCTACCAGCCTGCGAAGTAGCGCTCCAGCTGCAGCGGGCCTGTCACCGGCGTCATCCCGATGTCTGCGGGGTGGGCGGTGGCAGGCTCGAGCCCGAGTGCCGCCGCGCGGGCGGTGCGCACCACCGTGCCGTCGGGGCAGAGCACGTATTCCACAGCCAACAGCGCATCCAGGTCTTGCGGCGCCCAGCCCGCACCGACCGCGATGTTCACCCGCGCGTCGACCTCGTCGGTGCCCACGCGCGGGTCGTGCGCGAACAGTGCCGGCACCTGCGCCACCCGCACGTACGCGCCGACTTTCAGCCATTCCGCGATGACGAAGTCGCGCACGCCCTCGCCGTCGAGCTCGGGAACCTCCACCTGCATGTCGAAGGTGTCGAAGACGATCCCGTCCGGCCGCGCCAGCGGGTGGGTCACGCGCCGGGCCAGCGCGAGGGTTTCGGCGTTTTTGACGGCGGTGGCCTTTTCGGGGTCGTCGTAGCGCGCACCGAAGTCCTCCTCCGGGTGGTGCGCGACGGCCGCCGGCTCGTGGACGAGCGTCGCGCCGGCGTTCCAGGCGCGGAAGCCGAACTCCCAGTCCTCGCCGCCGTAGCCGACGAAGGTTGCGTCGAACCCGCCGACGGTGTCGAAAAACTCGCGCGAGCAGGTCAGCACCGCGGAGATGACGTAGCGCCAGGAGGCGTGGTCGGCGTTGCGGAGGTTATCGGTGGCGGCCCAGGCGTCGGCAAGCCACTGCGGCTCCGCGTCGCCCGCGCCGGTGCGCCGCGCCCCCACGACCACCGCGCGCGCGTCGCCGACGATGTGCGGCACGACCGCCGAGAGGTAGCCGGGTTCGGGCACGGTGTCGGCGTCCAAGAAGGCGAGTATTTCGCCGCGCGCTGCTTCTGCGCCGAGGTTGCGGGCAGCGGCGGCGCGGAAGCCTTCGTCGGCTTGTCGCACCACGCGCACTCCGTCGAGTTCGGGTGGGGTGTCGGACCCGTCGTCGGCGACGACGATCTCGACTGCGCCCGCGTAGTCTTGCGCGCGCACCGCCTCCACAACTCGCGCGAGCGCGTCGGCGGCGTTGTAGTGGGGGACGACCACGGTTACATCAGGCCAGCGAAACGCCATGTGTCCTCCCATTGTTCGGCTACCTCGGCCCACCCGTAGCGCGGCGGGTCCAGCTGCGCGGGCTCATGCTTTGCGACGGCGTCCCGCCAGCCACCTTCCCCCACCAGCGTGACGCGCCCGGGCAGCCAGGCGTCGATCTCGCGGGCGTAGTCGGAGTCGGTCACCAACACGCTGCGGCCTGCGCCCAGCCAGGTCATCAGCGAGCCGGAGGCGGAAAAGTGCCGGTGCGGGCACACCGGCACGGCGATGCGGCCCATTTCGGCGGCGAGCGCGTCGCTGGAAAGCCAGCCGGTGAGTTCGACGCGGCGCGCCGAACGGACGAGATCGGCCGCCCACTGCTCGTGGCCTGCAGACACCGCGCCCAAAAAGCGCAAGCGGCGATCGGGCAGGGCCTCGATGAGGTCCTCGTGGCCTTTGCCGGGGTAGAGGAAGCCGAGCACGCCGACGGTGCCGTCTTCGGGGGCGAAGGGCGAGTCGATCACCGGGATGGGCAGGCGGATCACCGCGGTGTCGGCGGCGTCGAAGAACCGGGCTTCGTGCTGCGAGTTCACCACGGCGGCGTCGGCGGCCGCGGCGAGGGTGCGGTAGACCGCCGCGCGCCGGTCGAAGCGCGCGGCGCCTTCCTCCGGCTGCGGAATGTCGTGCAGGCTCACTGAAAACGGCCGTCCGCCGAGGCGCGTCAGCAAGGTGTCGGCGGTGTCGCCGAAGAGGTGGTCGGTGAACGTGACGTGGATGGGCCCGTCCGGCAGGGGATGCTCGCCGAAGGTGCGCTCCCGGATCACGTCTGCGCCGGTGGCGCGGGCGAGCCCGAGTGCGTATTCGGTCACCCCGTGGCCGTCGGGGCCGACGATGAGATGTTTCATGCCAGCAACCCTAGGTTCGCGATCCGCTGCGCGTGGCGCTGCAGCCCGTGCGCCACCAGCGCGGGGCGTCGGCGGTAGAACTCCAGCTGCGCGCGGCGGACCTCGTCGGCGTCGATGACGCCTGCCGCCCGGTCGCGCCATACCGTGCGCCCCGCCACGTCGACACCCAGCGCCTGTGCGGCGGCCGCCTCCACGGGGGCGTCGAGCCCGCCGAGCATCTCGTAGTCCGGCGGCACCGGCTCCCCGGAACACCCCAGAGCCTCAAGCACGCGTGACACCATGAACGCCAGCGTCCGGTTGTCCGGGTGGTTCACGGTGTGCCACACAGGAGTCGTTTCCAGGTAGTCAGACACCGTCACGGCCCCGTGGGCGGTTTCGCGCACGCGCATCTGCTCGACGGACATGGCGGCCGCCCGCCGCAGCGCAGCGGCATCGGGGGCAGGGGCCGGCCCGTGGCCTGCGGCGGCGACGAGCGTGCGCAGGTCGTGGTACGGCACCACCGGCGGGTTCAGCGAGGGCTCGTCCGGGTCGCGGATGATGGCCTGGTAGGGCATCAGCCCGTCGAAACGCAGCACCGGCACCACCACGTGGAGGGCGGTGCGCGGCAGCAGCTCGCGCAGCTGGCGGGTGCCCACGGGCAGACCGCGGTAGCCGTCGCGAATGGGCTGGGTGACGAGCACGTCGGCGCGGCGGATCAGCGGCGCAAACCAGTCCAGATCCGCCGCTTCAAGCTCGTGGACAGGCGCGATGCGCTCGCCCGTGAAGTGCCCGGTGGACATGAGCAGCTTGCGGGTGGACTCCGCCTGGCAGTTGCCGACAACGACGAGCAAACTCATAGGCGTCACATTATGCGAAAACGTTTATATTAGGGGAGTGAAGATTCTCTCCATTCCCGCGCAGCACCCGTACACGCAGGCCATTCGCCCCGCGGGCGTGGAGTTTCTCCCGGACCCGGACATCGACGGCAACTGGTGGCCGCACCCGGCGCTGGAGGCGCAATGGTGGCGCCACCGACGCGACGTGGACGCGGTGCACATCCATTTCGGGTTCGAGCACCGCACGCCCGCGCAGATCGCGCAGCTGTGCGCCGCGTTGCCGGTGCCGCTCGTGCTCACGGTCCACGACCTGGACAACCCGCACTTGACCGACCAAGGCCCGCACCATGAGCGGCTGCAGTTGCTTATCGACGCAAGCTCCGCCCTGATCACCCTGACGGACCAGGCAGCCGATGTCCTCGCCCGCGACTACGGGGCGACGGATGTGCAGGTCATCCCGCACCCGCGGATCGTCGGCGGGCCGGTCGAGCCCGCCCCGGGGCCGCGGGCCGCGGTGTTTGTGAAGTCGCTTCGCTCGAACGTGGTGGCCGACGAGCAGTTCTACGCTGACATCGCCGGCGAGGTGCCGCTGGATGTGTACATGCATGGGGGAGCGAAGTTGGCGCAGGTCAGCAATGCGCGCATGATCGTGCACGAACCGATGAGCGACGCCGAGCTCTACGCGGCCGTCGGCCGGGCCGGGGCCTGCGTGCTGCCGTACACCAAAGGCACGCATTCGGGGTGGCTGGAGATGTGCCGCGACCTCGGGGTTCCCGTCGCGGTGCCGGATTGCGGCTGCTACGCCGGGCAGGCCGACACAGCGGCGGCGGTGGAGGTCTACCCGACAGGCAACGGCCGCGCGGCCGGGCAGGCGGCGGCCCGGCTGCTTGCCCGGTCGCCGATCCCTTACGCCGGCGACCGGGACCAGCAGCTTCAGCAGGTGCGCCGGGCGCACGAGGAGATCTACACCAAGGTGGTGGGCGCGTGACCGTTGCTGCGCAACCGGCGGCGCGTTACCCGCGCACCGACAAACTCCGCATCGCCCTGGTCGGGCCGGCGCGCTACCCGGTGCGCGAACCCTATGCCGGTGGCCTGGAGGCGTTTTGCCACACCATGGTGGCCGCGCTGCGCAACCTCGGCCACGACGTGGATTTCTTCGCCGCACAAGGTTCCGACGGCAACGACAAGGCGTTCGAACTGCCTGGCGTGGACTGGGGCGACGACAAGGACAACGCCACCGACACCACCTACCCGGAAGGCGGTCGCGAGCGCGAAAACGCCGCGTTTGTGCAGCTGCGCCAGCTGCTCGTCGCCCGCGGCTACGACGTGGTGCACAACAACAGCCTCAACCCCTACATTTTCCCCTCGGCGCTGTCTCCGGAGCCGCTGCCGATGCTGACCACGCTGCACACCCCGATGGTGGAAGAGATCCAGGCCGCGATCACCGCCGCCGGGCTGCGCGCCGGGCGGTTCGCCGCCGTGAGCCGCACCACCGCGCGGGACTGGTGCCTGCCCACGGAGCCGGTGATCATCCCCAACGGCGTCGACGTGAACCTGTGGTGCCCCGGGCCCGGCGGCGACACAGCGGTCTGGTTCGGCCGCCTCGTGCCGGAAAAGGGCGCTCACCTCGCCATCGACGCCTGCCGCGCCGCTGACATCCCGCTCGTGCTGGCCGGCCGCAACGGCGATCACCGCTACGTCCGCGACGAGATCACGCCGCGCCTGGGCGCCGGCGCGGAGTGGGTCGGTGAACTCTCCCACGCGGAGCTGCGCAAACTCGTGGCCAACTGCGCTGTCGCCCTGGCCACGCCGCGCTGGGAGGAGCCGTTCGGGCTCGTCGCGTTTGAGGCGATGGCGTGCGGCACCCCCGTCGCCGGCTTCGACCGTGGCGGCATGGGCGAGCTGCTGCGCTCGGCGCCGGTGGGTCTGGCACCGGCGGATGACGTCGCAAAGCTAGCTGCACAGATAGAAAAAGCGCGCGAGCTGGACCGCGCGCAGGTGCGCGAGTGGGTGGTGCGCAACCATTCGCTGGCGCAGACCGCGAAGCGTTACACAGACATCTTCCGCCAAGTGGCGGCGTTTGGAAGGGTAGGGAAATGATCGGAATTTACGCCCACCACCACGGCTCCGGGCACATGCACCGCTGCCGCGCCATCCAGCGCGAACTGCGCGCGATGGGACATGAGTGCCAGATCTTGTCCACGAACGGCGGCGACGTCACGCTTGTCGACGACGCTTCCGACTCCCCGCGCCCACTGCGCTCCGGCCGCGCCATGACCGCCGGCGGCACGCTGCACTACGCGCCGTACGGCGCGCCGCAGATTGCCGAGCGCTTCGCCCAGATCGCCCAGTGGGTCGCCGACAACGAACCGGAGGCGTTCTACGTGGATGTCTCCAACGAGGTCGCCGCGTTCGTGCGGCTGATGGGCATCCCGGTGGTGGTGCACGCGATGCCGGGATACCGCGGCGACGCGCCGCACCAGCTGGCGTACGCCCAGGCTGACGCGATTGTGGCGGCGTGGCCGGACTGGGTGCCGGTGCCGCCGCACCTGCAGCCGCACGCGGACCGGCTGCACGCCGTCGGCGGGATTTCGCGGCTGACTCCGCGCGCCGGCGTTCAGCGCGACCCGAACCATGTGGTGGTGATGGCCGGGCTGGGCGGCTCGACGTGGTCGCCGGCGGACTGGGAGGCGGTTCAGCAGGCCTGCCCGCAGTACCGCTTCACGTTCCTCGGCGGCGACAACCACGTTGACGATCCGACGGAGCTGTTGCAGTCCGCAGGCATCGCGGTGACTGCCGGCGGGCAGAATTCGGTGGCGGATCTGGCGGTGACCGACACCCCGGCGGTGATCTTGCCGCAGCCGCGCCCCTTCACGGAGCAGAAGTTGGGGGCCCAGGCGCTCGCTGGCTTAGCGACGGTACGAAACGCCTTCCCCGCACCCGACGAATGGCCCGAACTGCTGCGCCGCCGCGACACCGATTGGAAGCGCTGGCAGACCGACGGTGCCGCGCGCCGGGCCGCGCAGGTGATTGCGGGGGTGGCCGCCGATCCCGGCCAGCGACCCACCTGCGTGGTCACGCTGGCGGATGCGAACCGCAAAGACCACCTGACCCACCAGGTCAACCTCATGCCGATGGGAGTCGACCACGTCACCGTCGCCCTCGCCGACGCCGAGGCGCTGGCCAAGGCCGTGCCGAAAAGCTACGTGGTGCAAGGCCCGCGCAACCTGGCCGCAGCCCGCAACCTCGGCGCCAAGGTAGCCATCGAGCGCGGCGCCGAGGTGCTTGTGTTCCTGGACGCGGACTGCCTGGCCTCCGACGCGCTCGTGCCGCGCTACGCCGCCGCGCTGCAGCATCGCCCGGAGGCGGTCGTCGCAGGTCCGGTGACCTACATGGCGCAAGGCGAGATGCGAGTCACCGAGCCCGACCCGCACCCCGCGCGCCCCAATCCCGCACCCGGCGAGTTGGTCGACGCCGACAATTACAACCTGTTTTGGTCCCTCTCCTTCGCCCTCACCGCCGACACGTGGGGACGCATCGAGCGCGGGTTCGGCGGCTTCGACCCCGGCTACGAAGGTTACGGCGGCGAAGACACCGACTTCGCCCGCGAGCTGCAACGCCACCGCATCCCGCTGGTCTGGGTGGGCGGGGCCCACGCGTACCACCAGTGGCACCCGGTGTCCTCGCCGCCGTGGGAGCACCTCGCAGACATCGTCGCCAACGCCAACCGCTTCCACGACAAGTGGGGCACCTTCCCGATGGAGGGGTGGTTGGAGGCGTTTGCGGCCGAAGGTGCCGTCGTCAAGCAGGACGCCCCCGAGCGCTATATCCTGCAAAAGCATGAACTTCAGCATCCACCAGGGAAGTGATTCCTGCCCGGTCATCATGCACGTGCCGCACGCCTCGCGCGAGATCCCCGCGGAGGTGGCGGCGGACTTCATCGCCACCGACGCGCAGATTGCGCAGGAACTCGACCGTGTGACGGACGACTACACCGACGAGCTGGCTAAAGCCGCCGCGGAGCAGTCCGGCTGCGCGCCGTGGATGATCGTGAACAACCTGTCGCGCCTAGTGGCGGACCCGGGCCGGTTTTCCAACGAGCGCGAGTCCATGGATGTCACCGGGCGCGGCGCCATCTTTCTCAAGCTTGGCGACGGCAACCTGCTGCGCCCGCTGGACATGAATGTCGCCGACTTGAAGGCCGAGTACTACTTCCCGTACGCCGACGCGGTGTCGAAGCTGGTCTCCGGGCGCATCCAAGACTGCGGCTGCGCCGTGATCGTGGACGTGCACTCTTACAACAACCAGCCCGCCGAGTACCGCATCCACCCCGGCAAGCTGCTGCCGGACGTGTGCATCGGCACCCATTCCGTGCACACGCCTGCGGTGCTCGCAGACGAAGCCGCGCGCGCCTTTCGCTCCGCCGGCTTCAGCGTCGAGCGCAACACCCCGTTCGCCGGAGCGTACGTGCCGGTGGATTACGCGGGCAACACCTCGGTACTGGCCGTGATGTTCGAGGTGCGCAAGGACCTGCTCGAGTCGGACGAAACCCGCCCGCGCGTGGAGGCCGCGCTTGCCGAGGTGATCCGCAAAGCCGTCGACATTTCTCGCACCGACATGGGCCGGCCGCTGTAATGGTCTCGCGCCCATTGGCCCGTGCGCGGTTGCTCGCGCAAGGGCTCGTCGCCCAGCGCTGGTCCACGCCCGCCGAGGCGGTCGGTGCCTTCGGGCTCATGCAGGGCCAGGAAACCACCGTGTTTTCCTCGGTGGCGCTGCGCACCGGCGGGGACATCGATGCGGTGCGCGTCAGCCTGGACGCCGGCGAGCTCGTGCGCTCATACCCCATGCGCGGCACGGTGTTTCTCGGCCTGGCCAGCGAGATGCGGTGGATGACGGAACTTTTGGCCAAGCCTGGACCGGATCAGCTCGCAGCCCGCGCCGCCAAGGAAGGCGTCACGCCCGCCCATGTGGAGGAGATTGGGAGGACGGTGGTGACCGAAGGGCCCGTCGATAGCCGTGGGTACCAGCGGATTGTGGCCAGTGTGGTCCCCTCGCCGACGAGCGCCGCGGTGTACCGGTCGCGCCAGTACCTGCTCACCTCGGGGGTGCTCGCGTACGTCGGCGCCGCGCAGCGCCTGGGGCCCGCACCGGCAGCCCCCGGGTTGGAGGAGGCGTTCAACGGAGACCGCCAAGCGGCCGTGGACGAGGTGGTGCGCCGCTACGTCAACACCCGCGGGCCCGTGACCGAGGCTGACGTGCGCTGGTGGTCGAAGCTGCCCGCGCGCGAGGTCCGCACCGCCCTGTCGCAGCTGCCGGAAGCGGACGGGTACTTTTTGCCTATCGACGACCTCCCGGCCACCCCCGCCTCATCATTTCGCCGGCCCCTCCTGCTTCCCGCATTCGACGAGTACATCTTGGGCTACAAGGATCGCCTCTTCGCCATGACGGGGACGACGCACGAGCATGTGGCACCCGGCAACATGGGAGTGTTCCGCAAAACCGTTGTCATCGACGGCGTCGTCAGAGCGACGTGGCAGGGCGCCGGGGGACGCCTGAATGTTGCAGATATCGCGGGCGTGCCGAAGTACGCGCAGCCCGGCATCGAGCGCGCGTTTCGGGCCTACCCGTTCGCGTAAGTGTGTGTGGGTTAGTCGAAGAGGAGTTCCATGGCGCCGGGGGTGGTCATGGGTACGTGTGTGCCGTTGGGGGCGATCCACCGGATGCGCCCGTTCGGGTTGTTGATGTAGCCGAAGGCGCCGTGGTGGTTGTCGGCGTTGACGCCGTTGTGGAAGGGGCAGAGTTCGGCGAGGTTGTCCATGTTGGTCATCCCGCCGTAGCGCCATGCTCTGATGTGGTGGGTTTGGGTGGTCTCGGCGGAGTGTTTGCAGTCGGGAAACGCACACGCCGGGCAGCACAGCTTCGACATCGTCTTCTGCTTCGCGTTGGCGAAGCGCTGCCCCTGGTACAGGTTGACCGGGCCGTGCTGCGGGTGAAACGCGGCGACTTCGAGGACGTCGCCGAATTTGTGGGCGAGGTAGTCCGCCCCGGTCATGGTGGTGCCGTCGGTGCAGGTGAGTGTGACCTCGTCGCCGGTGCCGGCGTGGATGCGTGCCCAGTTGGCGATCGGCACCAACACGATCGGGCGGAAGGTTGTCTGCGGGATGGTGTCGCCGTCGCGCAAAAGCTGCATCAGCGCGTCGGCGAGTTGGGCGGCGGCGGGGGTGGTGTTGTCGATCATGGCGCGAAGCGTGTGTTCGACATCGGCGAGGTCGCGTTCGTTGTAGGTGAAGATCATGGTGCGCATGCCTGCCCGTGATCGGGTGAACCGGCATGCGGCGGCTGGGGGTTTGACCGGTTGGTTGATCAGGCGTGCGATGCGTTTGCTCAGTGTGCGAAAGGCCCCGCGGTGGCGCACCAGATCAAGGCGGATGCGCCAGCGCTCTGCCATATCGTCGACGGCGCGCAGCTTCTTCTCAATCAGGATGAGCTGGTCAATCGGCATGCCCTCGGCGAGGGTGAGAGCTTCGGCTTGTTTGCGGGTGTAGCGCGTCGGGCCGTAAAACGCTTCGTGCACCCGGGCCAGGTCACGCACCCGACCCGGCGACAGCCCGGCGGCCATTGCGACGTCGCGGTCGAAGTCGGCAAGCACCGCCACACCGGCGGAGACAAAGGACATAAAGTTCATGGCCCGGAAGGTAGGGGGTGCTGTAGACGTCGCCAAGCACCCCGCGAAGATTCTGTGGATAACTCCGTTGCAGCGTCAACAAACACACCCGGTTATCCACAGATTAGCGCTTGGACACCTTGCCCGTCGCGTTCGCGAGCGGCGCGACCACGGAGGTGCGCGCGGCGAACCAGCCGGCAGCGGTGACAGCCAGCGCGACGAGGAACAGCACCGTTCCGGTCCAGCTGGTGGCGTCCTCGCGGGCGGCGAACATGGCGTTCAGGTTGCTGCGCACACCCGTGGTGAACACGAGGAACACGTGGATCGCGATGAACGCGAGGAAGTAAATCATGGTGGGGAAGTGCACGGCGCGCGCCCAGGCGACCGGGACCTTCTTCCACGCCTTCGGCCACATGCTGCTCATCCGGAAACCGGACGCGATGGCCAGCGGCGAGGCTACGAAGACGGTGATGAAGTACGACAGCTCCTGCAGCGCGTTGTAGTAGACCCAGCCGTTTTCCTCGGGCCAGTCCAGGGAGAGGTACTGCAGCCCCGCGGAGACCGCCTGCGGGATCACGTCCCAGCTTGTGGGCACGATGCGCATCCATTGGCCCGTGGCAAACAGCAGCACGAAAAACACCGCGCCGAGCAGCACCCACGCGACGTCCAGGCACTGGTGCAGCCACTGCGTCACCGAGATTTTCTTGCCGCCGTTTTTGGGTTGCCAGTAGGCGGCGGGGCGCTTCTCGCGGCGCACGTCGATGCCCGTTTTCACGATCATGGCCATGAGGAACATGTTGAAAAAGTGCGCCCAGTTCAGCCATGCGGGCAGGCCGACGGGGGCGTTGTCGGGCAGCGGCTGGATGCCGTCGTAGCGCGCGATGAAGTCGGCGCCGGAGGCGGTGCCGGTGTACCAGCGCGCGCCAACGATGGCGGCGGCCAGCAGCACGAGGGCGCCGAATGCCCACGGGAGCCATCGCTTGCCGACGCCCTCCGGTCGCCCCGGCGCCCCCTTCGCCTCCTTCGCCGCAGGCGCAGCGGCTGGCTTGGGGGCTGGCTTGGCAGCCGGTGCCGGCTCGGGCGCAGTTTTGGCTATGGCGTCGTCGACAACGGTGGCGGCGGCAGCGGGTGCCGGGGTTGGTTCAGCGGCCGGTTCGGTGACCGGTTCGGCTTTCGGCTCGACGGCGGCCGGGGGAGCTGCCACGCGCACGGTGCCGGCCGGTGGCCAGGGCTCGCCGCCGGGGGTGCGGGGCAGGCCCTGGCGCAGCGGAACCTCGACTGTGTGGGCGGGGTGCGCTGGATCCGCCGGGGCGTTCTCGACCGCCGCCTCCTCAGAGTGCACTGCGTCTGCGCCACCCGTAGCGGAAACTGCGGCCAGCGGGGCCGCGACGTGCACGGTGCTGGCGGGCGGCCAGGGCTCGCCGCCGGGGGTGCGGGGCAGGCCCCGGCGCAGCGGCACCTCGACGGTCCCGGCTGCGGCAGGCGCGTCAAGCGTGTCAGGCTCCGCAGGCGAGTCGGCGGGAGCGGCAGCGGCGGCAGGGGCGTCGGCGACCTCAACGGTGCCGGCCGGCGGCCAGGGTTCGCCGCCCGGGGTGCGGGGCAAGCCTCGTCGGAGCTGAACCTGCATTACTTCCGCGCCTCGATCTCGGAGATGATCTCCGGCACGACGTCGAACAGGTCGCCGATGATGCCGAAGTCCGCGATGTCGAAGATGGGGGCGTCCTCATCGGAGTTGATGGCCACGATGGTGTCCGCGGTCTGCATGCCCACCAGGTGCTGGACCGCGCCGGAGATGCCCACGCCGATGTAGAGCTTCGGGCTCACCATCACGCCGGTCTGGCCGATCTGCGCCTCGTAGGGCACCTGGCCCTCGTCGACAGCGGAGCGGGTGGCGCCGACGGCGGCCCCGAGCGCGTCCGCGAGCCCGCCGACGAGCTGCTCGAACATGTCCTCGTCGCCAAGCGAGACGCCGCCGGCAACGACCTTGTCGGCGGTGAGCAGGTCGGGGCGGGAAGAGGTGCGCTCGACCGGCGTGACAGACACAACCTCGGCGGCGCGTGCGCCGGAAGAATCGACGTCGAGCTCGCGAACCTGCGGCGCGGCAGCGGCCGCGCGTGTTTCCACGGCGCCGGGGCGCAGTGTGATCACCGGCGCGGAGTGCGTCGCCGCGGCGGTGGCGGTGTAGACACCGCCGAAGTTCTGGTGCTCCGTGACAATGCCCTGGTCGTCTTGGGTGACGGTGACGGCGTCGCTAAGCAGCGCCTTGCCCTTGCGGGCTGCGAACCTGCCGGCAGCCTCGCGCCCGCGCACGGTGTGGGCGAACAACACGGCTGCGGGGTATAGCTCGTCGAAGGCGGCGGCCGCGGCGTCGACGAGCGGCGCGTCGGAGACCAGTACGACGGCGGCGCCGTGCTCGCCAAGTTCCTCGGCGTGCGTGCGGTCAGCCGCTAGGACAACCGGGGTGCCGAGCGTGGACGCGGCGCCGATCAGCTCTGCCGCACCGGGGGCGACGGAGCCGTCGAAGGAGCGGTCGGGGACAACGAGGATGTCGGTCATGAGTGCTCCTTAAATGAGGTTTTTGGTTTCGAGGAAGTCGACCAGGCGGGCGGCCGAGGTGGAGTTCGCGTCGATGATCTCGCCGCGCTGGCGCTCGGGGCGGCGCTCAATGCCCACCATGATCGCGCGCGGGTGCGTGAAATCTGCCGGGTCCACACCGAGCTCTGCGAGCGCGACGGTGTTCAGCTCCTTCTTCTTCGCGGCCATAAGGCCCTTGAAGTTGGGGTAGCGCGGGTCCGCGAACTCGTCGGCGACGGACACTACGGCGGGCAGGGTGGCTGCCAGCTCCACGGTGGCGGCGTCGGACGCTTGGGTGGCGCGCACGGAATCGCCGTCGACAGTCAGCTCGGTGAGGTTGGTCAGGCTGGGCCAGCCAAGCAGCTCCGCGATGAATGGTGCGACCACGCCCGCGCTGCCGTCGGAAGACTCGCTGCCGGCAATAACCAGGTCGTAGCCCTGCTTTTCGACGAGCTTCGCCAACACCTGCGCCGTGAGCGTCACATCCGCGCCGGCCAGTGCGTCATCGGAGACGAGGTAGGCCTCGGAGGCACCCATGGCGATGCCGCGGCGCACCGAGTCCGCCGAAGACTCCGGCCCGACGCTCAAGATTTCCACCTCGACGTTCTCGCCAGCCTCCGCGATGCGCAGCGCCGCCTCGACAGCGCGTTCGCTGACCTCGTCGGCGACGACGTCGCCGGAGCGGTCCGTCAACCCCGTCTCCAGGTTCATCTCGCGGTCACTGTACGTGTCCGGCACTTCTTTCAGCAGCACAGCAATGCGCACGGCCACTCCTTGTCCTTCGGTGTTCTTAAGGTTTTTCAGGGGTTCGCAATCGCAGTGCAGTCTAACGCACGGCTAAAAGTCGAATCCCCCGAAGTCGAAGCCGCCGTCGCCGCCGAAGAAGCCGCCGTCGCCGCCAGCATCGCCTCCGCCCATGTCGCCCATGTCTGCGCCGCCCATGTCGCCCGTGTCTCCCATGTCGCCTGCGCCGTCGCCCAAGCCGCCAGCCTCAAACGCATCCGCGGACGCCACACCGGCCATGCCAGCGAACATTGTGGAGTAAAACATCATCGAGCTCGCCGCCCACACGCCGGTCATCATCGCCGGGGCCCACCAAGCGGTGGAGTACCAGCCAGCCGGCACCGGACGGCCGGCCACAGCACCGCCGGGGTAGTAGTGCGGGGTCTGCTCCGTGGCGTAAGGCGAGGCCGTGACCTGGGAGCCGTCCTGCTGCGTCACCGTACGCTGCTCGGTGACACGTCCCGCCTGGCGCTGGCCTTCCAGCTCCGGCAGCTGCGGACCGGCGGGAAGGCCCATGATCTCGCGAGCGGCGTTGACATAGTGCAGCCCCTCCAGCGCGGACTCGCGGGCCAGCATGGCCTGCTTGACGGAACGAGCGTCGCTAAGCCCAGCGGATGCTGCGTTGAAACGCTCGGACGCGTCGGCCATCGCCTGCTTCGACGCGGCGTCGTTGCCGGAAATGTTGAGCACCTGGGAACCGAGACGATCCGTCCAACGCCTCGCATCCGCGTACGCGTCGTCGAAGGACAGCTGCTGTTGCTGCGCCACCTGACGGCGCGACGGTTGCACCTGGCGCTGCCCGCCCATCATCGGCAAAAACAGAACGGGAGAGAAGATGAGCAGCAGAAAAAGTAGTCCGAACACAGTGGCTCCTTTGCGCGTCTAGTCACGTGTTTGGTTCAACCGTACCGGCTGCGCTAACATTCCCAACAGCGCATTTGGCGTATGGGAATGTCGTATAGTGGCTAATACCTCAGCCTTCCAAGCTGAAGACGCGGGTTCGATTCCCGTCATTCCCTCCACACAACTCACCGGTTCCGGTTGCGGGGCCGGTGTTTTTGTGCCCTTAATGCGGGCAGTCCTACGCACACCGCTACAATGACTGTCCTGAACTACACGCGGTTTCCGAATGTGGTTCATACCGTGCGGTTATTTGCCGCAACGGGGCGTGGCGCAGCTTGGTAGCGCACCTGCTTTGGGAGCAGGGGGTCGCAGGTTCAAATCCTGTCGCCCCGACCAAGGCGGGCCCGTTTCACGCGGGCCCGCCACATATAAACATCTGACAAACGTTGTTTCGATCTAGTACAGGAGAAATCCGTGAAGACTTCCGTCGACAAGCTCAGCGACACTCGCGTGAAGCTCAACGTCAGCGTGCCGTTCGACGAGCTGGGCAAGGAAATTGACCAGGCCTACAAGGCCATCGCCCAGCAGGTCAACATCCCGGGCTTCCGTCGCGGCAAGGCGCCGCGCCAGCTTATCGACGCGCGCTTCGGCCGCGGCCCGATCCTCGAGCAGGTTGTCAACGACATGCTGCCGACCCGCTACGAGCAGGCCATCTCCGAAAACGAGCTGAACCCGCTGGGCCAGCCGGAGATCGAGGTCACCAAGATCGAGGACAACGACGTAGTCGAGTTCACCGCCGAGCTGGACGTGCGCCCGGAGATCGAGGTGCCGGACTTCTCCAAGATCTCCGTGAAGGTGCCGGAGCTCAAGCTTGACGACGAAGCGATCGACGCCGAGCTGGACAAGCTGCGCGAGCGCTTCGGCGAGCTGAAGGACACCAAGCGCAAGCTGAAGACCGACGACTACGCCATCATCGACCTCGAGGCCACCATCGACGGCGAGAAGATCGACGAGGCTTCCGCAGAGGGCCTGACCTACCGCGTCGGCGCCGACGACCTGCTCAAGGGCCTGGACACCGCACTTCGCGGCCTGAAGACGGGCGAGGACGAGGAGTTCACCTCCAAGATCCAGTACGGCGACCACAAGGACGAGGAAGCCACCGTGAAGGTCACCGTCCAGCAGACCAAGGAGCGCAAGCTGCCGGAGCTCGACGACGAGTTCGCGCAGATGGCGTCCGAGTTCGACACCGTCGAGGAGCTGCGCAACTCCACCCGCGATCAGGTGGAGGAGAACGCGAAGGCGCAGCAGGCCGCCGACATCCGCGACGAGGTGCTCAAGGCCGCCCTTGCACAGGCCGAGTTCGCTCTGCCGGAGTCCGTCGTCGACGAGCAGGTGCACAACCAGCTGCACCAGCTGCTGGGCCAGATGGCGCACGACGAGAACGCGTTCGCCCAGCTGCTCGAGGCGCAGGGCACCACCCGCGAGGAGTTTGACAAGCAGTCCCGCGAGCAGGCTGAAGAGTCCGTGCGCACCCAGCTGTTCCTCGACGCCGTGGCCGAGCAAGAGCAGCCGGAGGTCTCCCAGGAGGAGCTGACCGACCACATCCTGTTCACCGCGCAGTCCTACGGCATGGATCCGAACCAATTTGTGGCCCAGCTGCAGCAGTCCGGCCAGATTGCCAACCTGTTCTCCGACGTGCGTCGCGGCAAGGCACTGGCCATCGCGATCTCCCGTACCCAGGTCGAGGACGAGGCCGGCAACAAGGTCGACCCGAACGAATACTTCGGCGAGATCGAAGAAGACGAGGCTGACGCAGAGGAGAAGTAAACCTTCTGCGGCGTAGCTGCGGCCGGGGCGTGTGTTCGCCCCGGCCGCTTTCGTGTTTCGGCGGAATAGTTCACGTTACCGGGTGCGTCTCGTGAATTTCTCCGCACATGTTCGACCAATAGTTCACTTCTCCCAGGTCACACGAGACCCCGTTGCGGGATTGTTCATCCGCCGGTGAACTATCTTGCACACCGCCCCGTGAACCCAGACTCCCGCGGAGAGTGACCCGTACGCCGGTAGCGAACAGGCTCGGAGTTGGCCCACCTCGCGAGTAGGGTGGTGGCGTTACCGGATGAACTAGCAAAGGAGCGTCTGTTATGACTTCCCCGACCCAAGGCATGAACCTGGGAGACTCCGTTTACGAGCGCCTCCTGCGAGAGCGCATTATTTTCCTGGGCCAGCAGGTGGACGACGAGATTGCCAACAAGCTCTGCGCCCAGATCCTGCTGTTGTCGGCGGAGGACCCGACGCGCGACATTAACCTCTACATCAACTCGCCGGGCGGCTCCGTTACTGCCGGTATGGCGATTTACGACACGATGAAGTACTCCCCGTGCGACGTTGCCACCTACGGCATGGGCCTGGCCGCGTCGATGGGCCAGTTCCTGCTGTCCGGCGGCACGAAGGGCAAGCGTTACGCCCTGCCGCACGCGCGCATTATGATGCACCAGCCGTCGGCTGGCGTCGGCGGCACCGCGGCCGACATCGCCATCCAGGCGGAGCAGTTCGCCTCCACGAAGCGCGAGATGGCGGAGCTCATCGCCGAGCACACCGGCCAGAGCTTCGAGCAGATCACCAAGGACTCGGACCGCGACCGCTGGTTCAACGCGATGGAGGCCAAGGAGTACGGCATCGTGGACCACGTCATCGAGAACGCCGCCCAGGCTGGCGAGCACGCCATCGGGGACTAACCAGGCACACGAGGATTAAGGAGATACCCACTATGACTTTCCAGATGCCCAACTCCCGCTACGTGCTGCCGCAGTTTTTGGAGGAAACCAGCTTCGGCACGAAGCAGATCGACCCGTACGGCAAGCTGTTCGAGGAGCGCATTGTCTTCCTGGGCACCCAGGTGGACGACACTTCCGCGAACGACATCATGGCGCAGCTGCTGGTGCTGGAGTCCCAGGACCCGGACCGCGACATCACCATGTACATCAACTCCCCGGGCGGTTCCTTTACCGCGCTGATGGCTATCTACGACACGATGCAGTACGTCCGCCCGGACGTGCAGACGGTGTGCCTGGGCCAGGCTGCTTCTGCGGCCGCTGTGATCCTGGCCGCGGGCGCGCCAGGCAAGCGCGCGGCGCTGCCGAACTCGCGCGTGCTGATCCACCAGCCGGCTACCCAGGGCACACAGGGCCAGGTCTCCGATCTGGAGATCCAGGCGGCGGAGATCGAACGTATGCGCCGCCTCATGGAGGAGACGCTGGCGCACCACACTGGCCGCACCGCGGACCAGGTGCGTATCGACACTGACCGTGACAAGATCCTCACCGCCTCCGAGGCTGTGGATTACGGGATCATCGACCAGGTCTTCGACTACCGCAAGCTCAACGCGTAAGCGGCATAACAACAACGCGCCCGGGGTAGCTCCCGGGCGCGTTTTCGCTTTGCGACGAAACCTTCGGACCTACTCGGCTCCCTCAGCAGCCGGCGCCCCCGGGGTATCGCAGAAGGCCACTGCGTTGCGGATGGCCTCTGGGGCGGTTTCGAAGTCTTCGCGTGCCCAGCACGCCCCGTTGTCGTTGGTGTCGGCGGGGTCGACGGAGACCCAGCCCTGGCCCTTGGCCGCCCAGTAGTAGTCCTGACCGTCGGAGGCGACGGTGCGGGCCCACTCGCGGTCGCAGAAGGTGCTGTACTCCTGGTTGCCGTTGGATTCGCCCTGGGTGGGCCAGGCGCAGGTCGCGCCCGGGCGGTCGTCCACGATGGTCTCGCGCACCGGTGCCGGTGCGGGCTCGCGCGCCTCGTTATTGGAATCGTTCGAGCTGTCTGAGCTGCTGGAGCGCTTCTTGCTCGAGCTGGTGGACGTGCGCGTCGACGTCGACTTCTTCGTCGTGGTCGAAGATGCGGACGACTTTGTGGTGGAGGACTTCGAGGTCGTCTCCTCCTCTTCGTCGTCTGCCTTCTTAGTGGTCGTCGGGGTTGGGGTGGCGGTGGTGCTGGTCTGCGGGAAGTCCAGCACCGGCTCCGGCAGGCGCGCCTCGTCCGCGCTTGAGTCCGAGCAACCGGTGAGCAGCGCCGCGCTCAGGGCGGCTGCGGCGACGGCAGAAAGTGTGCGGCTGCGATTCACTGGGTCGGGTCCTTTCGGTGCGCGCGGGTGGGCACGAATATTCAACGTGTACAGGCTAGCGGATTAGCTTTCAAGGAATTGCGTCAGTGCTGCATTGAATGCGTCCGGGTTTTCAATCGCCACTTGGTGGGCCGCCGGGGCGACCACGATGCTGCGGACGGGCCCGGAGACTCCGGCTGCGATTGCAGCCAGCTTCTCCGGCGGGCACGTCGGGTCGGAGGCACCCGCGATGGTCAGCACCGGGCAGGTGATCTTTCTCAGCTGTGATCCGAAATCCCAGGTGGCGAGGGCGGTGCCGTTGTGGGCGTAGCCCTCGTCGTCCACGGAGTCGATCATGTCGGCCACGCGTTGCACCGCGTCGGGATGGGCGGTGCGGAACCCCTCGGTGAACCAGTTGCCCAACAGGGTGGGGGTGAGGCCGGAGGTGCCGTCGTGAAGCGCTGTGGCGATCTTTTGCTCCCACGCCTGCTTGCCGCCGAGGTAGGTGGCGGTGGCGGCGAAGACGGCTTTGTCCACGCGGGGGCTGTTGGCGGCGAGCCACTGCGCGATCGCGCCGCCGAGGGAGACCCCGACGACGCTGAAGTGATCCACGCCGAGCTCGTCGAGCGCTGCGAGCACATCGCCACCCAAAGTCGCCACGTCCTCGGGACGCTGCGCGGGAACGCCGGAGCCACCGTGGCCGCGGTGGTCGACGGTGATCACGCGGTAGCGCGACAGCGCGGGGACGACCTCGGACCACGCCTCGGAGGTGGTGGCAATGGAGCTCAGCAGCACCACCGCCTCGCCGTCGGGAGTGCCAAATTCCTGCGTGCGAAGAAACGTCATGGGCCCATTGTGGCGCGTCTTCGACGCGTGCGTGGGGAGCCGTCGGGGCAGCGCGCTAGGGTTTGACGCACCCATTACACTCGGTGGGGATTGACCGAAGACGGGAGTAGATAGGCGCATATGGCAACAACGCACGACAGCGCGAACCTGCTCAAGTGCTCTTTCTGCGGGAAGAGCCAGCAACAGGTGCGCAAGCTCATCGCCGGCGGCGGCGTCTACATCTGCGACGAATGCATTGAGCTGTGCAACGAGATCATCGAGGAAGAACTTGCCGGGGCGCAGGCGAAGGGCGACACGACCGACCCGGACCGCCTGCCGCGCCCGAGCGAGATCACGGCGTTTTTGAACGAGTACGTCATTGGCCAGGACACCGCGAAGAAGACGCTTGCCGTGGCGGTGTACAACCACTACAAGCGCATCAAGGCGGAGTCCTCAAACGTGACTAGCCGCAAGCGCGACGAGGATGTCGAAATTGCCAAGTCCAACATCCTGTTGCTGGGCCCAACCGGCTCCGGCAAGACCTACCTGGCGCAGACGTTGGCGCGCATGCTCAACGTGCCGTTCGCCATTGCGGACGCGACCAGCCTGACCGAGGCCGGCTACGTGGGCGAGGACGTGGAAAACATCCTGCTGAAGCTGCTGCAGGCGGCGGATTTCGACGTCAACCGTGCGCAGCACGGCATCATTTACGTCGACGAGGTGGACAAGATCTCGCGCAAGTCCGAGAACCCCTCGATTACCCGCGACGTCTCCGGCGAAGGCGTGCAGCAGGCCCTGCTGAAGATCTTGGAGGGCACCACCGCCTCCGTGCCGCCGCAGGGCGGGCGCAAGCACCCGAACCAGGAGTTCATCCAGGTCGACACCACGAACATCTTGTTCATCGTGGCCGGCGCGTTCGCGGGCTTGGACAAGGTGGTCGCGGAGCGCGTGGGCAAAAAGGGCATCGGCTTCGGCGCGGAGATCGATTCGAAGGACCAGCGCGACGAGGCGGACCTGCTGGCGCAGGTGCAGCCGGGCGATTTGGTCAAGTTCGGCCTGATTCCGGAGTTCATCGGACGATTGCCGATTATCGCGCACGTCAACGACTTGGACCGCGAGTCCATGAAGCGCGTGCTCACGGAGCCGAAGAACTCGCTGGTCAAGCAGTACCAGCGCCTGTTTTCCATGGATGGCGCGGAGCTGACCGTCACCGACGGGGCGCTGGGCGTGATCGCGGACAAGGCCGCCGAGCGCAAGACCGGTGCCCGCGGCCTGCGCGCGATCATGGAGGAGCTGCTCGTTCCCATCATGTACGACCTGCCGGACCGCGAGAATGTCGCCGAGGTCATCGTCGACGAGGCTGTGGCCCGCGGCGAGGGCGAGCCGAAGTTCGTCGCGGCGGAAGAAAAGCAGTCTGCGTAGCTGCGCCTTATCGGCGCTGTTAAACAATCCGCCCGTCGTCGGCGTAGATGTCGTAGTACTCGTCCGGGTATTCCTCCGGCTGGGCGTCCTCGGCGGGCGCCGGGGTGGCCTCCAGGTAGGACTCGTAGCCGGAGTAGGAGATGTTGGAGGTCAAAAACGCCAGTACGGTGTCGATGACCATGCGGCGCATGCCGTCGACGTTGCGGCGGCTTTCCATGTCTATCCGGGAAATGTGCTGGGCGGTGCCGGCGTTGCCGACGCGGTAGAAGCACAGCGAGGAAATCAGGGTGAGCAGGTCCACGGCGGTGATGCCGGGGCGGAACGCGCCGGCGTCCTGGCCGGCCAAAAGGAGCCGCTCGGCGTGCAGGGTGACATCGCGCGTGCCGGCGAGCTGGGCGGCGTCTTCGGGTTCGACGGCAGGCTCCAGGTTCTCGCGCAACACCAGCCGGGTGGCGTCCGGGTGGTCTAAAAAGGCGTGGTAGAGCGCGTCCACGAAGCGGCGCATGCCTTCCACGGGCACGGCGTGGGAGCGGTTGAGGATCTCCTCCGGCGGGGTCAGCGACTGCAGCGCCGCGCGCAGGGCGGCGATGTAGAGGCCACGCTTGTCTCCGAAGTGGTAGTGGATCATCCGCTTGGTCATGCCGGTCTTTTTGGCCAGCGTTTCCACCTTGACCCCGGAGTATCCCTTGCGGGCGAACGCGGCCAAAGCGGTGCGGACGACGGTATCGGGGGAGGTCGCGTCGGCAACGTCGGTCACGTCCTACCCCTTTCGCTCGAAATACCCCTCAATCGTGCACCAGATCTCCGCTTCTGGGCGCACCACGCTGAAATTTTGCCCCGCACGGGGGTAGGTTGTCTGTGAGCCAACGCACAACTGGAACCGCGAAGGAGCGAAACCTATGGCCAAAATTGTGGTGACCGGCGCCGCCGGCAACATCGCCTACTCCCTGCTGTGGCGCATCGCCGCCGGCGAGGTCTTCGGCGAAGAGACGGTGGATCTGACCCTGCTGGAAATCCCCGATGCCGTGCGCGCCGCCGAGGGCACCGCCATGGAGCTGTCGGACTCCGCGCTGCCGCTGGTGGGCAACATCGAGGTCACCGACGATGCCGCCAAAGCCTTCGATGGGGCAGAGGCCGCCTTCCTGGTGGGCGCGAAGCCGCGCGGCAAGGGCGAGTCCCGCTCGGACATGCTCGTTGCCAACGGCCAGATCTTCAGGCGCCAGGGCGAGGCTATCAACAATGGCGCCGCCGACGGCATCCGCGTGCTGGTGGTGGGCAACCCGGCCAACACCAACGCCTACATTGCCGCCAAGGCAGCCCCGGACGTGCCGGCCGACCGCTTCAACGCGTTGATGCGCCTGGACCACAACCGGGCGCAGTCGATGCTTGCGGACCGCCTTGGGGTGGCGTCGAGAAGCATTGAGCGCCTGGTGGTGTGGGGCAACCACTCGGATGCCCAGTTCCCCGACATCGCGAATGCGACGGCGGACGGCGCGCCGGTGGAGGTGGACCGCGACTGGTACACCAAAACGTTCATCCCGCGCGTGGCCAAGCGCGGCGCGGAGATCATCGAGGTGCGCGGCAAGTCGTCTGCGGCGTCTGCCGCCTCGGCGTCGGTGGACCACATGCGCGACTGGGTCCAGGGCACGTCCGGGCGGTGGGCGACGGTAGCGTTGCCGTCGTCAGGCGAGTACGGCGTGGACGAGGGCCTCATCTTCGGCTTCCCGGCCACCAGCGACGGCACCTGGCACGTCGTCGAGGGGCTGTCGCTTGACGACGACCAAAGGGCGCGACTCGACAGCAACATCGCGGCCCTGCGCGCAGAAGCCGCCATCGCCGACAAGCTGTTCTAGCGCGCTGGTTAAGATAGGGCGCGTGACTGAGAACGATCTGAACCGCGCGAACGAACTGCCCAAGTCGTGGGAGCCTGGCGACCACGAACGCGACCTGTACGAAGGTTGGGTGGACGCCGGTTATTTCACGGCGGATCCCCACTCGGACAAGCCCGCGTACTCGATTATGCTGCCGCCGCCGAACGTGACCGGCCAGCTGCACATGGGCCACGCGCTCGACCACACGCTGATGGATTCCCTGGTGCGCCGCAAGCGCATGCAGGGCTACGAGGTGCTGTGGCTGCCGGGCATGGACCACGCCGGCATTGCCACCCAGACCAAGGTGGAGGCGAAGCTCAAGGCGGAAGAGGGCAAGGACCGCTACGACTACGGGCGCGAGGAGTTCATCGACCGCGTCTGGGAGTGGAAGGAGCAGTACGGCGGCACGATCACCACGCAGATGCGTGCGATCGGCGACTCGGTGGACTGGTCGCGTGAGCGCTTCACGCTTGACGACGGGCTGTCGCGCGCCGTGCAGACCATCTTCAAGCAGCTGTACGACCAGGGCCTGATTTACCGCGATTACCGCCTGGTGAACTGGTCGCCGGTGTTGGAGACCGCCGTCTCCGACATCGAGGTGGTGTACAAGGATGTCGACGGCGAGTTCGTGTCCATCCGCTATGGCTCGCTCAACGACGACGAGCCGCACCTGGTGGTGGCCACCACGCGCGTGGAGACGATGCTGGGCGACGTGGCGATCGCCGTCCACCCGGACGACGAGCGCTATGCCCACCTGATCGGCGAGGTCTTCGAGCACCCGCTGCGCGAAGGCATGGAAGTCAAGGTCATCGCCGACGACTACGTGGACATGGAGCTGGGCACCGGCGCGGTGAAGATCACCCCGGCGCACGACCCGAACGACTACGAGATGGGCCTGCGCCACAACCTGGACATGCCGATCGTCATGGACGAAAAGGGCCGCATCGCCGATACCGGCACCGAGTTCGACGGCATGACCCGCGAAGACGCCCGCGTGGCCGTGCGCGAGGCGCTTTCGCAGCAGGGCCGCATTGTCAAGGAGGTGCGCCCCTACGTGCACTCCGTGGGCCACTCGGAACGCTCCGGCGAGCCGATCGAGCCGCGCCTGTCGCTGCAGTGGTTTGTCAAGGTCGACGAGCTGGCGAAGATGTCCGGCGAGGCGGTGCGTTCGGGCGATACCGTCATCCACCCGGAGTCAATGGAGAAGCGCTACTTCGACTGGGTGGACAACATGCACGACTGGACCATCTCGCGCCAGCTGTGGTGGGGCCACCGCATCCCGATCTGGTACGGCCCGGCCGACGAGAACGGCGAGCGCGACGTGGTCTGCGTCGGCCCGGACGAGCAGCCGCCGGCAGGCTATGAGCAGGACCCGGACGTGCTGGACACCTGGTTCTCTTCCGCGCTGTGGCCGTTTTCCACCATGGGCTGGCCGGAAAAGACCCCGGAGCTGGAGAAGTTCTACCCGACCACGGTGCTGGTCACCGCCTACGACATCCTGTTTTTCTGGGTGGCGCGCATGATGATGTTCGGCACCTTCGCCGGCAAGAACACTCCTGAAGTCCTTGGGGCCGGAGCGGAGCGGAGGCCTCAAGTCCCGTTCGAGCACCTGTACCTGCACGGCCTGGTGCGCGACGAAAAGGGCCGCAAGATGTCCAAGTCGCTGGGCAACGGCATCGACCCGATGGACTGGGTGGAGCGCTACGGCGCGGACGCGCTGCGCTTCGCCCTGGCCCGTGGCGCGAACCCGGGCGTGGACCTGCCCATCGGCGAAGACCACGCCACCGCCGCCCGCAACTTCGCCACCAAGCTGTTCAACGCCACCAAGTTCGCGCTGATGAACGGCGCGCACGTCGGCGAGCTGCCGGCCCGCGAGGAGCTGACGGACGCCGACCGCTGGATCTTAGACCGCGCCGAAGAGGTGCGCGCCAAGGTGGACGCCTACCTTGACGACTACCAGTTTGCCAAGGCCAACGAGGCGCTCTACCACTTCGCGTGGGACGAGCTGTGCGACTGGTACCTCGAGATTGCCAAGACCCAGATCCCCCGCTCCTTCTCCTCCGACGTCGCTGAAGCGACGTCGGAGGAGAAGGAGCGGGGAGAAATCACCAAGATCGTGCTCGGCCGCGTTCTCGACGTCATGCTGCGCCTGCTGCACCCAACCATGCCGTTTGTCACCGAGGTGCTGTGGAAGGCGCTCACCGGCGAGGAGACCATCACCGTCGCCGCCTGGCCGACGGCCCAAGACACCAACGGCGGCGCGGACACCGACGCACAGGCCCGCACCCGCGTGGAAGATGCCATCAAGCTCATCACCGAGCTGCGCCGCTTCCGCTCCGACCAGGGCGTCAAGCCTTCGCAGAAGGTGCCCGCGCGCGTGGACTTCGCCTCCGCGGACCTGTCGGAGCTGGAGGACGTGGTTCGCCAGATCGCCAGGGTTGAGCAGCCGGGCGAGGACTTTGAGCCGTCGGCAAGCATTGAGATGCGCCTGAGCAAGGCCAACCTCGACGTCGCGCTGGACACGTCTGGCACCGTGGACGTCGCCGCCGAGCGCAAGCGCCTGGAAAAGGAGCTCGCCGCGGCGCAGAAGGAGCTGGACACCACCGGCGCGAAGCTGTCCAACGAGCAGTTCCTGGCCAACGCGCCGGAGCAGGTCGTGGAGAAGATCAAGGTCCGCCAGCAGGTGGCGCAGGAGGAGTTCGAGCGCGTCACCGCACGTCTGGAACAGCTGCCGGAGGCGTAAGTGGCGCAAGACGATTTTGAGCTGCCGGAGCTGCCCGAGCAGTACGACATCCAGCAGAACGACGCGGGCCTGACGCTCAACCTCGGCGCGCCGGGGGAGGGCCGCGAGGACGACCAGCTCGCCCCGCGCGGCGTGAGCGAGGCCGACCTGGTCGCGCTCGCGCAGGTGGAAGCGGAGCTCACCGCCCGCTGGCCGGAGACGGACATCGATCCGTCGCTGGAGCGCATCGAGCTGCTCATGGACTTTCTCGGCGAGCCGCAGAAGTCCTTCAAGGTCATCCACATCGCCGGCACCAACGGCAAAACGTCCACGGTGCGGATGGTGGAGTCGCTGTTGCGCTCGTTCGGCAACCGCGTGGGCCGCACGACCAGCCCGCACCTGCAGTCGGTCACCGAGCGCATCGGCATCGACGGCGAGCCGATCCATCCGGCCGATTTCGTGCGCATCTACCGCGAGATCGAGCCCTACATCCAGATGGTGGACGAGCGCACTGGCGTGCCCATGAGCTACTTCGAGGTCATGGTCGGCCTCGCGTTCGCGGCGTTCGCCGACGCGCCGGTGGATGTCGCCGTAGTCGAAGTCGGCATGGGCGGGCGCTGGGACGCGACCAACGTGGTCGACGCCGACGTGGACGTGATCATGCCGGTCGGTCTCGACCACACCGACTACCTGGGCGACACGATCGGGGAGATCGCCGGCGAGAAGGCCGGGATTATCCGCAGCGCGGATGCCGTGGCCGTGATCGGCCAGCAGGACCCGGACGCGATGCGCGTGATCCTGGAGCGCACCGTGGAAATCGGCGCGCCGGTGGCCCGCTTCGGCCAGGAGTTCGGCGTGGCCGCCTCCGAGGTGGCCGTGGGCGGGCAGACGCTCACGCTGAAGGGCCTGTCCGGCGAGTACCCGGAGGTGTTCCTCCCGCTGTCCGGCCCGCACCAGGCGCATAACGCGTCCGTGGCGTTGGCGGCGGTGGAGGCGTTTTTGGGCGCCTCGTCCGAGCGCACGCTGGACGCGGACACGGTGCGCGAAGGATTCGCCGCCACCACCTCGCCGGGGCGCTTGGAGCGCGTGCGCGCCACCCCGACGACGTTCATCGACGCTACTCACAACCCGCACGGCGCAAAGGCGCTGGCCGCGGCGTTGGAGCGCGACTTCGACTTCACCCGCCTGATCGGCGTGCTGGGCATTTTGGGCGACAAGGACGCGCGCGGGATCATGGAGGCACTCGAGCCGGTGCTCACCGAAGTCGTGATCACCCAGAACACCTCACCGCGCGCCACCGACGCCTACGAGCTGGCCGATACCGCCCGCGAGATCTTCGGCGACGAGCGCGTCCACGTCTCCGAGCACCTCCCGTCGGCCTACGAGCTGGCCGTGGAGCTGGCGGAAGAGGCGCTCGCCGAGGTGGGCGTGCAGTCCGGCTCCGGAGTCTTGATCACCGGCTCGGTGGTCACCGCCGGCGAGGCGCGCGCAATGTTTGGAAAGGACCCGCAATGACACGCCGCACACAGCAGATGGGCCCGCTCGGCCCCGGCAAGCAGCCCGTTAAAGACCCGATGTCGGGTTTGACCGGTGTGCTTGCCGGCACGCTGATCATGGAGGCGATCACGGTGCTGCTCATCCTCACCGTGATCCTCAAAGTCGACGACGGCGCGCACTGGACCACCTTCAACTGGGTCTACATCACCGTCATCGGCCTGGCGCACGTGGTCATGGCGTTCTTCCAGAAAAAACCGGCCGCCCTGTGGATCGACCTGGCGCTGCAGATCCCGCTCATCGCAGGATTTTTCATCCACTGGTCGGTCACCGCGGTGGGCATCATCTTCGGCGTTGTCTGGTACTTCGTCATCCGCATGCGCTCTGAGATCCTGCAGCGCATGCGCGGCGGCTACCTCACCACCCAGCATTTGGGCACTTAGAGGTCTTTGCGCAGAATCTTGCCTGCCGCGTTGCGCGGGATCGCGTCGACGAACGCGACCTCGCGCACTTTTTTGTAGGCGGTGACACGCTCGGCCACCCACGCCATGACGGCGTCTTCGTCCAAGCCTTCCCGCTTGACGACGAATGCCTTCGGTACCCCGCCCCGCTGCGCGACAGCCGCGTCGCTGATGAGCGGGTGGGTGAGCAAGACCGCCTCCAGCTCGGCGGGGGCGATCTGGAACCCGTGGTACTTAAACACGTCTTTGGCCCGGTCGACAACGGTGACGGTCTCGTCCGGGTTCACGCGCGCGATGTCGCCGGTGCGCAGCCAGCCGTCCGAAAGCGCGGCGCGGGTGGCTTCCGCGTCGTCTAAGTAGCCGCGCATGAGTTGGGGGCCCGCGACCTGCAGCTCGCCGTCCTCGCCGTCGGGCAGCTCGGCGCCGGTGTCCAGGTCCACCACCCGGAAACGCGTGTTGGGCAGGGCGAAGCCGATGGTGCCCGGGTTGGATTTGCCGGCGATGCCCACGTGCGTCACCGGCGAGGATTCGGTGGTGCCGTAGCCCTGCAGCACGACCGTGTCCAGGCGCTGCTCCACCCGGCGGGCTAGCGCCTCATCGAGCGGTGCCGCACCGCAGACCATGTGGGCGGTGTCGGCGAAGTCCGCCGGGTCGAGATCGGGGGAGTTGGCCAGCGCCAGCGCGATCGGCGGGGCGATGAAGCTCAGCTCGATGCCGTGGACGCGGTGGGCACGGGAAAACGCGGCCAGATCGAAGCGCGCGGCCGTGAACACATGGCGCCGCGCCGCCAGCGAGGACAGCAGCAGCGTGTTCAGCCCGTAGATGTGCGAAAAGGGCAGGGGAGCGGCCACGCGCGTGCCCTCGCCGATGCCGCTTGCTGCAAGGGCGGCGTTGAACTGGGCGGCGTTGGCGGCAATCGAGCGGTGCGTCAGCTCCACGCCCTTGGGCAGGCCCGTGGTGCCGGAGGAAAACGGGATGACGGCCACCGCGTCCGGCACCGCTGCCGAGGCGAAATGCGCGTTGCCCGGGGCGAGGTCGCCGGGTGCGATGCGGTGGGTGACGCCGGAGAGGGTGCGCAGGCGGGACGCTTCGTCGTCGATAAGCATGTGCCCGAGAAGGCACACCGTGGCACCCGTGCGGGCGACGGCGAGCAGTGCCACCACAAAGTCGATGGAGTTGGGCAGGCGCACCTCCACCACGCAGCCGGGGCCCACCCCGCGGCCGGCCAGGCGGGCTGCGGCGGCGCCGACGAGCGCGCCAAGCTTGGCGTAGGTGACGCTGCGCCCGGTGTCCAATTCCGTGAGCGCGGGCAGCGCCGAGTCGTACGGGACCATGCGGTCGAGGGTTGTGCCGGGCAGTGCGATATCCGGCAGCGGACTGCTATGCACCATGGCCCATAAGGCTACGGTATTGCCCATGCGCATCGTGAGCTTTGTCCTAGCGGCCGTGTTTTCCGTCGTCGCAGTCGCCGCCGTCTACACCACGCTGCCCGGATGGGTCGGCACTGTGGCGATCCTGGCCGGCGGGCTGTTTCTCTTGCTCGGCTTCTACGAGCAATACAAGCTGCGTGAAGAGGTGGAGCCCGAGCTCGATTCCGAGCAGCGGGCCACCGTCCAGCGCATGAAGTCCGAGGGCAATTTCCAGCTCGCGGTGCAGCAGGTGCAGCTGTGGTTTCGCGGCACCAACCCGGAGGACGCGGCGCGCATCGTACGCGAGGCATAAATAGGACTTTGGGGTAAGATTTTGGGCTATGACTGAACGTACTTTGATCCTGATCAAGCCCGACGGTGTTGCAAACGGCCACGTTGGCGACATCATCTCCCGCATCGAGCGCAAGGGCCTCAAGCTGGTGGAGCTGGACCTGCGCACCGCCGACCGCGAGACCGCCGAGAAGCACTACGCAGAGCACAAGGACAAGCCGTTCTTCGGCGAGCTGGTGGACTTCATCACCTCCGCACCGCTGGTCGCCGGCATCGTCGAGGGCGAGCGCGCCATCGAGGCATGGCGCCAGCTCGCCGGCGGCACCGACCCGGTGTCCAAGGCCACCCCGGGCACCATCCGCGGCGACTTCGCCCTGTCCGTGGCAGAAAATGTCGTCCACGGCTCCGACTCGCCGGAGTCCGCCGAGCGCGAGATTGGCATCTGGTTCCCCAACCTCTAAACGCCACCGAGCACAACACCGCAGCCAACCGGCTGCGGTTTTTTCACGGCTACAGCGGGGGAATGTCAAACGGCTCCGCGGGTTATTGTATAAATAGATTTGCATGTAAACGGCAAGTAAGAAAGGTGCTCAGAAGTGGCAACCCGCAGCGAACAGGCACGAGCGGTGGAAAAGCGCTCTGCAATCCTGGATGCGGCGACTAACTTGCTGCTGTCGGAGGGGCTGAAGGGCGTGACCCACCGCCAAGTTGCGTCGCTGGCGGGGGTTCCGGTGGGCTCGATCGGCTACTACTACTCCACCCGCGACAAGCTGGTGGCCACCTGCTTCGAGCGACTCGTGGAAGGGCGCCGCGCCGCGTTTGAGCGTGCAGTGGCGGACGGATCCGACCTGACCGACCCGGTCCACTTGGCGGAGGTGACCGTCGACGTGGTCGCGTGCGGGCTTACGGGGCGGGCGCGCGCCGTGATTTCCGCGTTCATTGAGGCGCAACGCGAAAACTCCGAAGTGGGCGAGGCTATGGAGCGCGACCTCGTCGAGCTTAAAGAGATGATCGCCGAGCTGCTGCAGCGCGCAGGGGTGGAGCAGCTCAACGCCTCGCGCGTGCTGCAGATTGTGGTGGGCACCGCAGTCACGGAGCACCACCACAACGCGCCGGTGGCGGCGGTGGCGGACTTGCTGCGGCTGGCGGGGACCTAAACCTCGCTCCCCGTAGCGTGCTGCGCTGTGCCACAATAGGCACCGCAGGCGCCGCGACGCGGTGCCAGGAAACTTTTACAAGTCCCGCACTGCGGGGTTCGCCGCGCGGCTGCTTCGGCACCGATATTGCCAGCGCCCGGCCCACCCCAGCGCGGTGCGGCTGAGCAAAATTGGAGAGTGACGCACTTTGGCTGGTCACAAGGCATCCCCAGCAAAGGACGACGCGCAAGAAAAGAACCCCTACGCGGCGTTCGACCGTTCCCAGCTTGCAGACAAGACCCGCGTGTTCGCGCTGGCGAAAGCCCTCGGCGTGCCCTCGAAGGAACTCGTGGTGGCGCTGTCTGAACTGGGCGTGGTCAAGGTGGCGCAATCGACGCTGACGCGCGCCGAGGCGGAGCAGCTTCTCGACGCGCTGGCGAACACCGCCGCCGCACCCGCCGCCGACGAGGCATCCGCCGCCGCGGACGCCGCGGACGAGAAGATCCGCCAGCGCGTGCGCAAGGACGTGGAAAACGAAATCCACCAGATCGAAGAAAAGGTCGAGGCGGACCTGCGCGAGACGGAAAGCGAAGATCCCCTCACCGACGTCGAACCGGACGTCACCCCGGTGCCGGAGGAGACCAGCAACCGCGCGCCGCTGTTCAAGGCCCCGGAGCGCAAGCGTCGCCGCGCCACCCGCTCGGCAGCGCCGACGCAACCTGAGGCGGCGGAAGTTGAGCAGGGGGAGGAACCGGAGGACGTTGATACGCACACCCCCGAGGTCATCGAGGAGCCCAAGGCGATCAAGGGATCTTCCCGCCTCGAGGCGCAGCGTCGCCGCCGCAGTGAAAAGCGTGAAGAGCAGCGCAAGCGCTCCCGCATTGTCAGCCAGGCCGAGTTCTTGGCGCGCCGCGAGTCCGTGGAGCGCCACATGGTGGTGCGCGAGCGCGACCGCCACGACGGCCACGGCAGGATCACCCAGGTTGGCGTGCTCGAAGACGGGCTGCTCGTGGAGCACTTCGTCACCGCGGAAAGCCAGTCCTCCATGATCGGCAACATCTATTTGGGCCGCGTGCAAAACGTGCTGTCCAGCATGGAGGCTGCCTTCATCGACATCGGGCAGGGCCGAAACGGCGTGCTCTACGCCAGCGAAGTGGATTGGAAGGCCGCTGGGTTGGGCGGGCGCTCGCGCCGCATCGAGCAGGCCCTCAAGTCGGGCGACCAGGTGCTGGTGCAGGTGACCAAAGACCCGGTCGGCCACAAGGGTGCGCGTCTGACCACGCAGATCTCGCTTGCTGGCCGCTACCTGGTGTACGTGCCGGGTGGGCGCAGTGCGGGCATCTCGCGCAAGCTGCCGGCGCCGGAGCGCAAGCGCCTCAAGGAGATCCTGAACAACGTCGTGCCCGGCAAGGGCGGCGCGATCATCCGCACCGCGGCCGAGAACGTGCCGGAAGAAGCCATCGCGGCGGACGTGAACCGCCTGCACAACCAGTGGACCGCCATCCAGGAACAGGCCGAGAAGGAGAAGCACTCCAAGGGCGCGAAGCCGGTGACCTTGTATGAGGAGCCGAACATCCTGGTCAAGGTCGTGCGCGACCTGTTCAACGAGGACTTCACCTCCTTGATCGTGGACGGCCGCAAGCCGTGGAACACGGTGCACGCCTACGTGCAGTCCGTTGCGCCCGACCTGCTGGACCGGCTGGAAAAGTTCGACCGCGCCGCACACGACGGCAAGGACGCCTTCGAGGTCCACCGCATCGACGAGCAGCTGCAGAAGGCGCTGTCGCGCACCGTGTGGCTGCCCTCCGGCGGCACCCTGGTGATCGACCGCACCGAGGCGATGACCGTCATCGACGTCAACACCGGCAAGTTCACCGGCTCCGGCGGCTCGCTGGAGGAGACGGTGACCTCCAACAACCTGGAGGCGGCCGAGGAAATCGTGCGTCAGATCCGCCTGCGCGACATCGGCGGCATGATCATCATCGACTTCATCGACATGATCCTGCCCGAAAACCAGGAGCTCGTGCTGCGCCGCCTCAACGAGGCGCTCGGCCGGGACCGCACCCGCCACCAGGTCTCCGAGGTGACCTCGCTGGGCCTGGTGCAGATGACGCGCAAGCGCCTGGGCAACGGCCTGCTCGAGACGTTTTCCACCGAATGCGAGTGCTGCGGAGGCCGCGGCATCATCGTCATGGACGACCCCGTCGAGCACGACCCGTACTCCGAGCGCGGCCGGGACGAGCGCTCCAAGCGCGGCACGCGTGACGACGAGCGCCGCACCGCCCGCGGCAGGGACAAAGGCGCGGGCAAGAGCTCCGAAAAGGGTGCCGATAAGGGTGGCAAGAAACACGCCGACAGGGACGCTGAGCGCGAGCAACAGCCGCACAAGTCGCGCCGCTCCAAGCACAAGCCGCTCAACGAAGACGAGATGGACAACCTGCTCAATTCCATCTTCAGTGAGGAACCCGCCGAGGAAAATGCCTCCGACGAGGTTTCCCGCGACGATTCCCGCGAAGAGGAAAGCGGCGAGGCCCGCCGCCGCTCCACGCGCCGGCGCGGACGCCGCGGCGGTAACCGCGGGCGCGGACGTCAGACCGACGTGCCGGAGCAGCAAGAGCAGCAGGAGCAGCCGGAAGCACAGGAACAGCAGGAACGCGCGCCTGAGGTGAGCTACGAAGAGGCGGTCCAGGAATTCGACAACTCTCCGCGCCGCAAGCGCCGCACCCGCGGCAACTCCCGCTCGGACCACCGCCCGCGCCGCGAGGACTACGACGACACGCCCGCTGAGGAAAGCGACGACAAGCCGAAGAAGAAGGCTGC